>NZ_JAIEQY010000065.1 GCF_019747315.1 Roseococcus sp.
CCCGCAGCGCCAGCGCCGCCAGCAGCGCCTCCTTGTCGGCGAAGTGGCGATAGGCGGCGGTGGGCGAGACGCCGGCCCGCCGCGCCGCCTCGCGGAGGCTCACCGCGCCATCGCCGCCCTCATCCAGCAGCGCATCGGCGGCGTCGAGCAGGGCGGCGCGCAGGTCGCCGTGGTGATAGGGTTTCTCTAATGTTGACATCGCTAACATGCCTCGTATGTTGACAATGCTAACATAAGAAGGGCGACCCCGCCATGCTCCTCCTCCATCTCAGCCTTTCCCTCCTGGCCCTGGCCGCGATCCTGATGATCCTGGTCCTGCCCAAGGGCCAGGCAGCGCATCGCTGGCTTGGGCGGCTGGCCGCCGGCGCGCTGGTGCTGAGCGCGCTCACCTCCTTCGGCATCCAGGCGCGGGGCCATTTCTCCTGGCTGCACATCCTCTCGGTGGTGACGCTGGTGAATGTCGCCTGGGCCGTCTGGGCGATCCGCCACGGGCGCGTCGCCACCCACAAGCGGGCCATGCTGGCCGGGGCGGGCGGTCTCTTCATCGCCGGCCTCTTCGCCACCTTCGCGCCGGGGCGCTATCTCTACGGCGTGCTCTTCGGCTGAGCGCGCAGCGCGGCCACCTCTTCGCGCAGCGCGCGCACCTCCTGCACGAGGGCACGCAGATCGGCGCGGTCGGCGCTCTTCTCGGCGGCCTCGCTCGCCGCCGCCCCGGCCCCGCGGTCCTCGCGCAGGGTCTGGATGCTTTCCACGATCACGCCGATGAAGAGGTTCAGCACCACGAAGGTGGAGACGATGATGAAGGGCATGAAGAAGACCAGCGCATAGGGCTGCAATTCCATCGCGGGCTTCACGATATTGGCCCAGTCATCCAGCGTCATCAGCTGGAACAGGGTGAAGAGGCTGGCGCCCAGGGAGCCGAACTGCTCCTCCATCTCACCGCCGAACAGCTTCGTCGCCATCACGGCAAACACGTAGAAGAGCAGCGCCATCAGCAGCACGATGCTGCCCATGCCCGGCAGCGCGCCCAGCATCGCCTCCACCACATTGCGCAGGCTGGGCACGACGGAGATCAAGCGCAGCACGCGCAGCACCCGCAGCGCCCGAAGCACGGAAAGCGGCCCGCTGGCCGGCATCCAGGCGATGGCGACCACGATGAAGTCGAACAGCCCCCAGGGGTCGCGGAAGAAGCGGCCGCGGAAGGCGTAGATCCGCAGCAGCAATTCCGCCGTGAAGAGGTAGAGCAGGATGGCATCCAGCACATGCAGCGTGCTGCCGAAGCTCTCCATGACGCTCTCGCTGGTCTCCAGCCCCAGCGTCACGGCGTTCAGCAGGATCAGCCCGATCACCACCCGCTGGAAGAGCGGCGCCAGCACCAGCCGCGCCACGCGCGCGCGCAGGTCATCGCCGGAATCGAGGGTGGTCAGGGCTTCCTGCATGTCCGAATCTCCATGTTCCGGCCATGCAATGGCCGCCCCCGCGCGCCGGATCAAGCCCCGCGTTAACCTTTCATTCAGGAGAGGCGCGCGGCGATGCGCGGGTCACCCGCGAAATGCGAGAGAGGGATCTCGATGCGGATGCGCGGCGCCTCGCACCAGGCCTGGAGCGCGTGGGGCCGGGGGAAGATCCACCAGCTTTGCAGGGCCTGCGGCTCCGGTGCCGCGAAGCCGGCGCAATCCAGCAGGGCGATGTTGGCGCGGCGCGCGGGGTCCCGCACGCTTTCAGAGCGCAGGGCCATGATGCCCGCCTCCCGCGCCTCCTCGGCGAAATCCTGGCAGGGGGCGTAGTCGGTCGGGTGGGTCCATGTCGCGCGCCTTTCGTCCAGCGGCGGGGCGGTCAGGTCCAGCGCATGATCCGTCGCCACTTCGGCGGCGAAGGCGCGGCGCTCCAGCGCATGCCGGGGCCAGGGCAGGCCCGGCGCATCGGCCAGAAAGAGCAATTGCCAGAAGCCGGTCTCGATGGCCGCCGTCTCCACATGCTCGGCCGCGTAGAAGCATCCGTAAGGCGCGAAGGGGCGGCGGAAGCGGCTGCCATGGCGGCTGGGCGGGTAGCGGAAGGGCGTGGAGAGCAGATGGTGCAGATGCGCGCAGGCCCTGGGGACGGCGGGCTTGCTCTCCTCCAGCAGGGCTTCCAGCAGCGCCTGTTCCTCCAGCGTGTCCACCAGGCGCATGGTGGCGGGGCGGCCCTGATCCTCGACCAGGCGCCAGACCCGCCCGGCATAGCGGCGCCCCTCAGATGCGGGCGTCAAATCCGGGCACGGGCCGCGTCGAGATAGCCGACCGTGTTCACCAGCCCCGTGGCGGTGGTGACCAGCCGCGCCGGCACCCCGCCCAGCGCGCGATTTTCGACGCGCATCCAGGCGCTGGCCTCCTCCATCCGGTCGCCCAGCACGCCGGAGAGGCTGCGGAACACCCGGATCAACAGCAAGGCCAGCTCGAAGGGCTTGCCCTCCGGCTGCAGCAGATATTGACCGCCGATGAGGCGGGAGGCCGAGGGCGCGGAAATGCCGAGGATGGAGGCGAGTTCCGATTGCCGCAGCCCCAGCGCCTGCGCCGCCCGGACCACCGCCTTGGACACCACGGCGGATTTGGCATCGGCATCCGGCGCGGATGGCGTTGAGCGTCGGATGGAAGGGATGGCTGTCAGAAGCACGACCCTGACCTCTCTGAAGACCAGGGGAGCCTATCTCAGGAAATCTGAATAAGCAAGAATTTCCTCAGAAACGGAGCGCCGGATAGCCGAAGATCCAGGGATGCGCCACCAGCAGCCCCAGCCAGGCCACCCCGCCGATGAGCCAGACCAGGCGCGGAATCTCCTCCAGCACCAGCCGGTTGCGCCCCACCAGGATGGCCAGGAAGGGCAAGATGGAGGTGGTGGGGGCCAGCCGCGCCCATAGCGCCGGGTCCCGCTCGGCCAGCTTCTTGTCGATCGAGGGCATGCCGACCAGGGAAGTCGCGAGGAAGGCGCCGAAGAACAGCACCCCCGCCAGGTTCCCCTTGGCCAGCAGATGCAGCGCCGCCCAGCCCGCGAAGGACCAGAGCATGGGGTGGCGCGTGATGCGCTGGATGCCGCGCGGCCCCCGCTCATCCAGCGTGCCCGCCACCGCCGTCGGGTTCGGCGTGGCGACGGAGGCAACGAAGAGCAGCAGCACCGGCAGCATCAGCAGCGCCATCACCCAGGTGGCCCAGTCCGGCATGTGCCAGAGCGGCACCACCGGCGCCGCCTGCCAGGCCATGACCAGCAGCGTGATGCTCACCACCGAGACGAGCGAATAGGCGATGCGGAACCCCGCCTCGCCCATCAGGCCGGCCAGCCGCCCGCGCACCGCGGTGCCGGCGATGCCCACGTGAACCCCCACCCAGAGCAGGGAAGCCAGAAGAAGCAGGATCATGCGGGCGAGCATAGCGGCATCCCCAGCTGCAAGGCCATGCCGGAATGCGGGGCTTGCGCTTTGCCGCCTCGCCGTCACATGCCATCCACCGACGGAAACCTCCCGCCGCCCGGCTCAGGCCGGGCCGGAATATTGCGGTCGCTCGCAGGCGCCACCGATGGGCCACAGGCCCGGCTGGCGCCGATTCCAGGATTGGCTCTCCATGACCGTATTGCGTCCTACGGCCCAGCGCGAGGCCGTGACACCCCCCCTCGCCCCACCGCCCGGCCCGCGATGGGTGCTGCGGCGCGGTCTTGCCGGGCTTGGCCTGGGCGCGGGCTTCACCATCCTGGCGGTTGCCTGGGGGAATGGGCCGCTGGGTCTGCTGAGCCTGGTCCTGGTGCTGGGCAGCCTGGCCTGGATCAGCATCGGCCTGGTGCGCCATCAGGCGGCGCGGCTGCGCCGGCGCTGAAACGGCGCCCATAAAAAAGGCGCCGGAGGTTGCCCCCCGGCGCCTGGCCTCCCGCCGCAGCGGGGGGTGTTACTTGGCCGTCCGCCAATCCGCGGTGCTGGCGGAGCCATCCTCGTTCTCGGCGAAGATGTCCCGCTTGTAGGTCTCGGGCACCATGAAGATGCCGATGACCACGGTCGCGAGCGCGATGATGATCGGGTACCAGAGGCCGGCATAGACGTCGCCGGTCTGGGCGATGATGGCGAAGGCCGTCGCCGGCATCAGCCCACCGAACCAGCCATTGCCGATGTGATAGGGCAGCGACATGGAGGTGTAGCGGATGCGGGTGGGAAACAGCTCCACCAGCGCGGCCGCGATCGGGCCATAGACCATGGTCACGTAGATCACCAGCAGCGTCAGCATGGCGATCAGCACGGCCGGCTGCTCGCGGAAGATGTCGAAGGGACCGGACATCTTCACCACGGTCGGGTTGGCTGCCGTCGGGTAGTTCACCGCGGCCAGGGCGGCGGTGAGCTGGGCCTGGAATTGCGGGTTGGCACGCACCTGGCCGTCCACCACCGCGGTGGCGCTGACCACCGGCTGGTTCGCGATCTGCACGGTCACGGCCTGCTGGCCCGGCGTGTTCTGGACCCGGTAATTCACCGAGGCGCGCGCGAGCGCCGCCTTGGTGATATCGCAAGGCTGGGTGAAGCGCGCCGTGCCGGTCGGGTTGAACTGGAAGGAGCAGCCCGCCGTATCGGCCGAAACCACGACCGAGATGTTCGCATGCGCGGCCGAGAGGGCCGGATTGGCCTCATGGCTGATCAGCTTGAACATCGGGAAGTAGGTGAGTGCGGCGATCAGGCAGCCGCCCAGGATGATCGGCTTGCGGCCGATCTTGTCGGAGAGCCAGCCGAAGAACAGGAAGCCGCCCGAGCCCAGCACCAGCGACCAGGCGATCAGCATGTTGGTGGTGAAGCCATCCACCTTCATGACCTGGCCCAGGAAGAAGAGCGCGTAGAACTGGCCGGTGTACCAGACCACCGCCTGGCCCATGACGAGGCCGAGCAGCGCGAAGAGCGCGATCTTGGCGTTCTTCCACTGTCCGAAGGCCTCGCCCAGCGGCGCCTTGGAGCCCTTGCCCTCTTCCTTCATCTTCTGGAAGGCCGGGCTCTCGCTCATCTGCATCCGGATCCAGACGGAGATGCCGAGCAGCACGACGGAAAGCAGGAAGGGAACGCGCCAGCCCCAATCGGCGAAGGCCGCCTCGCCCAGGATGGTGCGGGTGCCGAGGATCACCAGCAGCGAGAGGAAGAGGCCCGCGGTGGCCGTGATCTGGATGAAGCTGGTGTAGAAGCCGCGGCGGCCATTCGGCGCGTGCTCGGCCACATAGGTGGCCGCACCGCCATACTCGCCGCCCAGCGCCAGGCCCTGGAGCATGCGCATGACGATGAGCAGGATGGGCGCCAGGATGCCGATCTGGTCCGAGGTGGGCAGGATGCCGACGATGAAGGTCGAGGCGCCCATGATCACGATGGTGACGAGAAAGGTGTATTTGCGCCCGACGAGATCGCCCAGGCGGCCAAAGACCAGCGCGCCGAAGGGACGGACCAGGAAGCCGGCGGCAAAGGCGAGCAGCGCGAAGACGTTGCGCGTGGTCTCGTCATACATCGAGAAGAACTTGACGCCGATGACGGCGGCGAGCGAACCGTAGAGATAAAAATCATACCATTCGAAGACGGTGCCGAGGGAGGAGGCCAGGATGACCTTCTTCTCCTCGGGCGTCATCGGCTGTGTCGCCGTTGACGCGACTGCTGCTGAAGCCATTCCCAACCCTTCCTTTTTTCATGGATCATGCGCCCGATCGCTCGGCGCGATCAGTGAGGAGCATGTCATCAAGACAGGGTTGTTGTGGCGCAGGCCTTGCGCTGGATCAAATTAAGCTGACATGCCGAAAACGTCATTCAATACGTTGCTGCACTGCAAAAATTACCCTGGATTCAGAAGGTTCCATGTGGTTTTTGCGGCATCGAAACGACGCTCCAGCTCCTGCTGGGTGGTCACCACCTGGAAGCGCAGCCCGCCCCGGATGGCGAGGCTCTCGCCCTGCCGCTGCTCGGGGTGAACCGGCAGGGTGGCGAAGAGAACCGGCTCGGCCGTCAGCGGCAGGCGGTCCGCCGGGAGGGCGGGCTCCAACTGCCGGCTGGCGAGATAATGCGGCAGGGCGGCCTCAGCCTCAGCGGCGCTCGGCGCCTCCGTCTCGGGTGGCGGTTCGGCCTGGAGCGCGGCCTTGTGCAGCGCCGCAAGCCGTTCCGCCAGCGCAATTTCCTGACCCGGCGCATGGGGGCGCAGATGCGCCTCGACCAGGGCGGTGACATCGGCCAGGGCGGCGAAGAAGACCTGCCAGCGGCAATGCGCCAGGGCGGCCTGGAAATCGGCGTCGCTGAAGAGATGCTTCTCGCTGCGGCCCGCCTTCACCCGGCAGTAATCCAGCACGGTCTTCTGCGCGACATAGGCCGCCTGGCCACGCAGGAACTCGCCCAGCGCCTCGGGTGAGGCGAGCCGCCGGGGGCGGAAAAAGTCGAGAAGGGCCAAGGCATGGACTCCAGATCATGGGCGGTATGGCGCGAAAGCCACGCTATTTCCATTCGGTTACGGATTAACCATTCTTAACTGAACGGGAGGACGAGGCTTCGTTAGATGAACAAGGTGACGGCCTACGTCGGAATCGTTCGCCGGGAGGAGAGTGAACATGCCCTTAGTTGAGTCCGGCCCCGAGCCGGAATCCGCCACTACGGCGGCCGTGGATCCTGTCACCGCGCAGGCCTATTGGAAAAAGACCTCGAACCTGATGTGGACCGTGCTCGCCATCTGGTTCATCGCCGGCTTCGGCGTGCATCTGTTCGCGCAGACGCTGAACCCCATCCACATCTTCGGCTTCCCGCTGGGCTTCTACATGGCCGCCCAGGGCAGCCTCATCATCTTCGTCGTCGCCCTCTTCTGGTTCGCCAAGCGCCAGAACGAGATCGACGAGGAGTTCGGCGTGCAGGAGGACGCGTGACATGGCTGATACCACGGGCGCCAAAGACCCCTTCATTGCCAATCTGAACAAGATCTACGTCGGCTATACTGGCGGCTTCGCCTTCTTCGTCGTCATCCTCGGCATCCTCGAGCAGATGGGCGTGCCGGATCGCATCATCGGCTACCTCTTCGTATTCCTGACGATCGGCGTCTATGCCTATATCGGCATCATCAGCCGGACCCAGGTTGCTTCCGAATACTATGTGGCGGGGCGGCGTGTCCCAGCCATCTACAACGGCATGGCCACCGGCTCCGACTGGATGTCCGCGGCGAGCTTCATCGGCATGGCGGGCAGCCTCTACGCGCTCGGCTATGGCGGGCTTGCCTTCATCCTGGGCTGGACCGGCGGCTACATGCTCGTCGCCATCCTCCTCGCGCCCTACCTGCGGAAATTCGGCCAATACACCGTGCCGGACTTCCTCGGCGCCCGATTCGGCGGCAACTGGGCGCGGGGCATCGGCGTCGTCGTCCTGATCACGGCGTCCTTCGTCTATGTCGTGGCGCAGATCGTGGGTGTCGGCATCATCACCCAGCGCTTCCTGGAAGTGTCCTTCCTGACCGCGGTCTTCCTCGGCCTCGCCGGCATCCTGGTCTGCTCGATGCTGGGCGGCATGCGCGCCGTCACCTGGACCCAGGTGGCGCAGTATATCATCCTCATCATCGCCTACCTGATCCCGGCGATCCTGATGTCGGTGAAGATCTCGGGCGTGCCCATCCCGCAGCTCATGTACGGGCTGGCGCTGGAGCGCATCGAGGTGCTGGAGCAGGGCTTCCGCGCGGCCGGCATGGTGCCGCCACCGGGCGTGACCGGCTGGCACACCTCGCCCTTCATCGGGGCGAATGGCCAGTTCAGCATGAACGCGGCGGTCAACTTCTTCGCGCTGATCTTCTGCCTCATGGTCGGCACCGCGGCCCTGCCGCACGTGCTGATGCGCTACTTCACCACGCCCAGCGTGCGTGAGGCCCGCGCCTCGGTCGCCTGGTCGCTGTTCTTCATCTTCCTGCTGTACTTCACGGCGCCGGCCTATGCCGCCTTCGGCAAGCTGGAAATCTACCAGACCGTGATCGGCCAGCCGATCGCGAACCTGCCGGAATGGATCAAGAACTGGCAGATCATCTCGCCCTATGGCACGCCATGGGTGAACATCGTGGACGTCAATCGAGACGGCATCGTCCAGTGGGGGGATTTCCGCATCCATCCGGACGTGGTCGTGCTCGCCACGCCTGAGATCGCGGGCCTTCCTTATGTGATCGCGGGCCTGGTGGCCGCCGGCGGCTTGGCCGCGGCACTCTCCACCGCCGATGGCCTGCTGCTGGCGCTGGCCAACGCGCTGAGCCACGACGTCTACTACAAGATGATCAACCGCGACGCGCCGACGGCCAAGCGCCTGATCATCTCGCGCGTGCTGCTCCTGATCGTGGCGGTCGCCGCGGCCTGGACGGCGGGCTCCATGGGCGCGGACATCCTGTTCCTCGTGGCCTGGGCCTTCTCCATCGCCGCCGCCGGCCTCTTCGCCGCGCTGGTGATGGGCGTCTGGTACAAGAAGACGACCAATGCCGCCGCCTGCTGGGGCATGGCCGTGGGCTACCTCGTGACCTTCTTCTACCTGATCTGGTCCGAGTTCTTCGGCCTGCACTTCATGGAGACCTTCGCCACCAAGGAGGCCATCCTGCGCGCCGCCACCGCCACGGCCGCCTTGCCGATGGCCTCGGCGGAGCTCAAGGCCTATGCGGCCGGCCTCGTCGCCAATGCTTCGGCGATCCAGGACGGTTCGCTGGCCTGGTTCGGCTCGCTCTGGGCCGGCAGTGGCTTGCCGACGGACCATGTGGTGCTGCGTGGCCGCGTGGTCGGGCGCCTCTGGGGCCTGAACAACATCTCGGGCGGCGTGTTCGGCGTGCCGCTCTCCTTCCTGACCATCTACCTGGTCTCGAAGTTCACCACCGCCCCGTCTCAGGCGATGCAGAACTTCGTGGAAGACATCCGCATCCCGCGCGGTGGGGTTCGCCTTGCCGACCGTCGCGAGGCGGTGGAGTAAACACGAGCCCGGCTTTGGGCTAACAGGGGCGGCCGCGGCAGCGCGGCCGCCCCATCTTTTTTGAGCACCCTTGCCCCGCCAGGACCCATGGAACAGCCGCATTTCGTCTTCGGGCACCTGCCCTTCTGGCTCGTCACCTACACGCTGGCGCTGACGGCCTGGGCCTGCATCGGCCGCTTCATGATGAGCTTCTTCCTGCCTTACGAGAGCACGAACTATATCTGGCGCGGCTTCCGCGTGCTGAGCGACTGGGCCGTCTGGTCCGCCGCCCGCATGGTGCCGAGCTATGTGGCGCCCATGTACCTGCCGCTGGTGGCGATGTGCTGGCTCTTCGGCCTGCGCCTCGTCTTCGGCATCTTCATGATTTCCGCCGGCTGGGCGCCCCGCCTCACGCCTGGAGTCGCGCCATGACGCCCCAGGGCCTTTTCGTCACCATCGTTGCCGTCTGCCTCATCAACGGCTTCATCTCGCCCATGCTGCCGGTGGTCTGGCATCTCCATCCGGTCTGGATGCCCGAGATGATGCCGGCCACGCGCGAGACCATCTTCTACGGCGCGAGCCTCATGGTCTCGACCGGCACGCTGTTGCTCTCGGCCTTGCCGGCCGGCATCGCCGAGCGGCTGGGCCTCTCGCTCACCAATGCCATGTGGGTCTGGCTGGGCGCGGCGGTGCTGCTCGTGTTGTTCGGCTTGCGCTGACCGCAACTCTCGCCTGTAGGATGGCGTTCTCCAGACCTGGAGGACCCCATGGACCGCCTGGACGCCTTCGCCGACATCTCCATCCGCCGCGCCTGCGCCTTTGCCGGCCTGGCCGCGGTCACGGTGATGATCTCGCTCTCCTTCGACCCGGTGCTGGCCTTCCGCACCGGCGCCGACATCGTGGCCCTGCTGGCCGCCGGCCTCGCCTTCTCGGCCTGGCGCGCGCCGCGCCGGAACATCCGCCATACCGAGGTCTATGCCATGCTGCGCGGCGCGGGCGTGCCCTCCAACTGGCTGAGCGCGGAGGTGAACCGCGCGCAGATCGCCGCCGTCCTGCGCGCGCGCCTCGCCTGGCATGCCGAGCGCGTGGCGGTGATGGCGGTGGCGCTCTGGGCGCTGGCGCTGCTCTTCTGGCTCTTGCGCCCTGGATGATCCGGCACCGGCATGGCATGAGACGGCCATGACACAGATCGGCATCGTCGGCATCGCCGGCCGCATGGGCAAGCTCCTGGCCGAGGAGGTGGCGGCCGCGGGCTGCACCCTCGCCGGCGGCACCGGGCGGGGCGATGATCCCCGAGCGCTCTTCGGGAAGAGCGAGGTCGTGATCGACTTCACCCACGCCCAGGCCGCCCCCCTGCACGCCGCGCTGGCGGCCGAGCTGGGCCGCGGGCTGGTCCTTGGCTCCTCCGGCCTCTCGGCGGCCGAGGAAGCGGCGGTGGCCAAGGCCGCGCAACGCGCCCCCATCGTCTATGCCGCCAATTTCGCGACCGGCGTGAACCTCGTCATCGCGATGGCCGAGAAGCTGGCCGCCGCCCTGCCCGGCGCGCAATACGACGCCGAGATCGTGGAGATGCACCACCGCCAGAAGGTGGATGCCCCCTCCGGCACCGCCATCGCGATGGGCCGCGCCGTGGCGCGCGGGCGCGGCACCACGCTGGAGGAGGCCGGCCGCGAATCCGGGCGCGATGGCCATACCGGCGCGCGCGGCACAGGCACCATCGGCTTCGCGGCCCTGCGCGGCGGCCAGGTGGTGGGCGAGCACACGCTGCTGTTTGCCGCCGGGTCCGAGCATATCGCGCTGACCCATCGCAGCTTCGACCGCCGCGCCTATGCGACCGGCGCGGTGCGCGCCGCGCAATGGCTCAAGGGCCGCCCGCCAGGGCTCTATTCCATGAATGACGTGCTGGGCCTGGGGTGACGCGCTTCGTCTTCCCCGCCGCCGAAGCGGCCGCGACCCCGCCCGAGCCCGGCCGGATCTCGGCCCGCATCCTGGCCCATGGCAGCATGCAGCTGCGCTGGTATGCGCCGCGCGGCACGGATGAACAGGCGCCGCATGGGCAGGATGAGCTGTATGTGATCGTCACCGGCCAGGGCCGGTTCCGGCGGGGCGAGGAGACGCTGCCCTTCGGCCCCGGCGATGCCATCTTCGTGCCCGCCCATATGCCCCACCGCTTCGAGGAATTCTCGAAGGACCTCGGCATCTGGGTGGTGTTCTACGGCCCGGAAGGCGGCGAGGCGGGCTGAACGCCGGCCTCAGTGCCGGATGATGCGCGGCCCGCCCCCCAGCGTGGCCCATTCCGGCCAGCCGAAGACGCGCTCCACCAGTACCAGCGCGAGGCACAGGCCGATGGTCACGCCGATCAGGATCGCCCGCTCGCGCGAGGGCGGGCGGCGAAACCATTGGGCGAGCCGCATGGCCCAGCGGATCATCGGATCCATGGCGTTCCGTCACCTCCGGCCATCGTGACATCCTCGGCGCGCCCGGTCGGCAAAGCCTGGTCGCGCCCATTCCATCCGGTTCCCCTTGGCATGGATACCCCTTCATGCCTCTCGGAGGCCGCTGTTGCGAGGGCCGGAAGGAAGCGCGGCCAGGTCCACAACCCCGCAGCCGCCCTGGCGATGCCGCCACACCGGCCTTTGGCGTGCTTGCCCGGCCGGCCGCCGATGGTATCGTCGCCTGCCGGGCCAGGAACGCGCCAGGCTGGGGACATTCCTGCTTGCAACCGACTGTTCCGCGGCCCGTGACGCGCCAGCCCCGCGTTGGCGCCATGTCGCAATGGGCCAGCGACCCCAAGGCCCTGGATGGCCGCGCTTTCTTCCGGGACAAGCCTGGGCTTCGCCGGGAGCTCCGGCTGGTCTTTGAGCGGCATGACCAGGCCATGGCCCCCGAAACCCCGTTGCTGGCCCTGGTCCGACCTTTCCTCGCCGACACATATGACCTGGTCTGGCGCATGGATCGCGATCTGTGGCGGGTCCGGCTGTTTTTCTTCCGGGGCGAGGATTGGCTCGCGCTGGAATTCCGGCAGACCCTTCTGAGCGCCGCGCTGCGGCTGGCGGCGCCGGACGGGCCGCGCGAGGGCAGCTTCACCTTCCGGGCGCAGGCCTTCGAGCCGCTGGAGGAAGGTGGCCGGCTGGCCGCCGAGGCGGAGCAATTCCACGCCCGCGCCCGGCAATCGCCGATGACCGCCATCACCCGTTTCCGCTTCCAGACCGATAATGGGCGCGTCTTCGACAGCCTGGCCAGCTGCGCGAAGCTCCGGCTGCTGAGCGAGGCATCGCCTGATTTCCGGTTTCATGTGCTGGAGGTGCATCGGCGACGCGCGCTGACGGACCCCGCGACACTGCCGCTCGGCGCCTTGTTCGAGGGCGCCGAGCGCGCCAGCCGCCGGCCGGAGGGCAACGTGGCGCCGCCGGAACACCGCATTCTGTCCAGCATCTATCTGTTCGGGGGCATGAAGCGCGGCCTGCGGCAAGGGCTGGACCCGCTCTTCGATCAGATCCGCGCGCGGCCCCGCCCGGCCGGGGGGCCCTTTGTCCTCGCGGTGTCGCTGGAGCTCGAAAAGCGCGTCTGGGTGGAGCAGGTGGAAGGGATCGCCCAGGTCCTGGCACTGCTCCTCGCCCACCATCCGCAGGTGGAGCTGATGGTGAATGGCATGACGGCCCCGGTGTCAAAGCCGCCGGAAGACCCCTTCGCCGATATCGCGGCGCGGGAGCGCGAGGCCATGGCCGCCATTTGCGCGCGGCTGCCCGGCCCGGTCACGCTGCGGCACCTGCATGGCCTGACGCTCCTGGAGAAGGCCGCGGCGCTGCACCAGGCCAGCTATTTCATCGGGCCGGTCGGCTCGGCCAGCCTGCTGCCCCTGACCCTGGGCTTGCCCGGCCTGCTCTACGGCAACCGCCAGGCGATGCTGTCGGTGGGCTGGATGTTCGAGCCGCGCGACCGGCTGACCTTCCTGCCGATCCAATTGATCCGGCCGGTCGCGGCGGCGCTGGGCATGCGCGCCTATGGCTGGGCGCGCGGGCTGCAATCCGGCAGCTATTCGATCGAGCCCGCCGCCTTCCTGGCCCATCTGGAGGGCGAGCTCAGCCGGTTGGGGCTGTTGCCGCCCGTCCCCGGCCGTGCCTGAGCCGGCCCCTGCCTCAGACCGATGGAAAGCGAAAAAATGAGGCCTCCGGCGGCTGGGGCCGAGGCCCCAGACCCCATTCATTTTGTCTGTGTCGACAACGACTTGGCGAGGATGGACCGTCGTCAGGGAAAGGGGTCTGGGGCCCCAATCTTCACGCATGGGGCCCCAGCCGCCGGAGGCTCTTTTGTATCGATGAATCGTAGCTCCCAGGAGCTGGTATCAGAAGCGTGACTGCAACCTGAGGAACACCCGCGTCTCATCCCAATCCGCCGCCTTGTCGTAGCGGAAGCCGGCGCCGAGATTGATGCGCGGCGTGATGGCATAATCCAGGTCCGCCCGCAGCCCGCCCACGAAATTCTGCTGGTTCTGCGAGGGGAAGCTGGTCAGCAGGGGCGTCGTCGCGGTCGGGTTCAGCGCGGCGGCGCGGGCCACCAGCTGGCGTTGCAGATTCGGGTCATTGGCGAAGACCGGCGTCGCCTCCTGGCGGAACACGGCATAGCCAGCCGTGGCGCCGATCCGGTAGCTGAAATCGCCGGAGCGGCCGCGGTAATCCACCGGCACATTGAAGGCGGTATAGGCCTGCGGGCTGAAATACCCGCCGCTGCCAAAGGTGAAGTGGCTCTGGTTCCGGTCATAGGCGAAATAGACCAGGTCCGTGCCGA
>NZ_JAIEQY010000060.1 GCF_019747315.1 Roseococcus sp.
TCTCGGACCAGGTGTCGCGGCGGTATTTCGCGCTGTTGCCGCCGGCGCGGGCGGTGGGGGTGGATCTGGGGGAGCCGGCGGTGATTGAGGTTTAAGGGCCTCCGGCGGCTGGGGCCTCAGGCCCCAGACCCCATTCCATTTCATCTGATCCGCGCTTGCAAGCCCTGCGATTCGCCAAGGAGTGGGGTCTGGGGCCTGAGGCCCCAGCCGCCGGAGGCCCTCTTTTTTCTCCCCCGGTAGGCGCACCGCCCCCCATCCGTCACAATGGGCCAAATGATCTACTGGCTTCGACACCGCACCGCCTATGGTTATGCCCAGACCGTGGATTTGGCCGCCCATCTGCTGCATCTGAAGCCGCGGGCGCTGCCCGGGCAGCGGGTGCTTTCGGCGCGTCTCACCTGCATCCCGAAGCCCGATCACCACACCGAGACGCATGACCATTTCGGCAATGCGGCCACGCGGCTTTTCCTCGTGGCGCCGCATACCGGCTTCGAGGTCATGGCCGAGAGCCTGGTCGAGGTGGATTTCGCCCCGCCGCCCGAGGCCCCGCTGACCCTGCCCTGGGAGGCGGTCGCCGCGCAGGCGCAAGGGGTGGAGACGGCCGATTTCCTGCCCGCCACCCGGCATATCCCGCTGCTGCCGGCCGCCACCGCCTATGCCCGGCCCTCCTTCCCGGCCGGCCGGCCGGTGCTGGAGGGGCTGCTCGACCTGAATCGCCGGATGCGGCAGGATTTCGTCTTCCAGGCAGGGGTGACCAGCATCACCACCCCCATCGCCGAGGTCCTGCGGGACCGGCGCGGCGTCTGCCAGGACTTCACGCAGGTGATGCTGGCGGGGCTACGCGGCCTGGGCCTGCCCGCGCGCTATGTCTCGGGCTATGTGCGCACCCGCCCGCCGCCGGGGCAGACGCGGCGGCGCGGCGCCGACCAGTCGCATGCCTGGGTCTCGGCCTGGCTGGGCCCGGGCCAGGGCTGGGTGCAGTTGGACCCCACCAACGGCATCGTGGTGCGGGACGAGCATGTGATCCTGGCCTGGGGTCGCGACTTTTCCGACATCTCGCCCTTGCGCGGCGTGCTGCTGGGCGGCGGCGACCACCGGCTGACGGTGAGCGTCGATCTGGAGCCGGAAGGCGCCAATTGAGGGAGAGTGACGCCGTGCCGGATGACGTCATCGTGAAGGACAGCAACGGCGCCCGCCTGCTGGAGGGCGATTCCGTTCAGCTCATCAAGGACCTGAAGGTGAGGGGCAGTTCACCCTCAAGCGCGGCACCGTGATCCGCAACATCCGCCTGAATGGCGAGGAAGGGCAGATCGAGGGCCATTCCGAGAAGGTGAAGGGCCTGGTCCTCAAGTCGGAATTCCTTAAGAAGGTGTGAATCGCGCGGCCACGGCGGCTTGCTCGCCCTTGCTCATGTGCAGCCCGAGCTTGGTGCGGCGCCAGAGCACATCCTCGGCCGTGCGCGCCCATTCCTCGCGGCGCATCCAGTCCAGTTCCACCTCGGTGAGGCCAGCACCCAGCGCCGCGCCGGCGGTGCCATCGGCGAAGACCTGCGGCAGTTCCGCACCATGGGTCCGGACCAGCCGCGGCAGGGAGGCGGGGTCGAGGAAGGGCAGGGCGCGCGCCATCTCCTCCGTGAAGGCGGCGACGGATTTTCCGCCGAGGTCACCACCCGGCAGGGTGCTGCCCGCCGTCCAGGGCGTGCCCTCGCGGCCCAGCGCCTTGGCGATCTGGCCGGTCGCTTCCTCGGCCAGGCGGCGGAAGGTGGTGATCTTGCCGCCATAGACGCTGAGCAGCGGCGCGGCGGCCTGGTCGAGCTTCAGCACGTAGTCGCGCGTGACGGCGGAAGGGTCTTCCGCGCCATCATCGAAGAGCGGGCGGACGCCGGAATAGGACCAGATGATATCCTCCGGCGAGATCGCACGGCGGAATTGGCGGGAGACGGCGGCGCAGAGATATTCGGCCTCCTCCGGCGTGCAATGCGCGGTCGCGGCATCGCCTTCATGCGGCACGTCGGTGGTGCCGACCAGGCTGAAGTTTTCTTCGTAGGGGATGACGAAGACGACGCGGCGGTCATCATTCTGCAGGATGAAGGCGTGGTTGCCCTCGTAAAGGCGCGGCAGGACGATGTGGCTGCCGCGAATCAGCCGGACGGCTCCCGGCTTTTCCGTATGTGCGGAATCCAGCGCGCGCTGCACCCAGGGGCCGGCGGCGTTGACGATGCCGCGCACGCGGATGCGCTGGCCCTGCCCATCCGGGCCGCGCAACGTCACATCCCAATGCCCCTCATGGCGCGTCGCTTCCTCGAAGCGCGTGCGGGTTCGGATATCGGCGCCGCGGCGCTTCGCATCCAGCGCGTTCAGCAGCACCAGGCGGCTGTCTTCCACCCAGGCGTCGGAATAGGCGAAGGCGTGGGTGATCGAGGGCTTCAGCGCCGCGCCCATCGGCTCTCGCGCCGTCAGGAAGGATTCCGCGCCGGGCAGCGAGACGCGGCGCGCCAGGTGGTCATAGAGGAACAGCCCCGCGCGGATCACCCAACGCGGCCGCATCTCCGGCCGGTGCGGCAGCACGAAGCGCAGCGGCCAGATGATGTGCGGCGCCATCTTCAGCAGCACCTCGCGCTCGCCCAGCGCCTCGCGCACCAGGCGGAACTCGTAGTGCTCCAGGTAGCGCAGCCCGCCATGGATGAGCTTGGAGGAGGAGGAGGAGGTGGCCTGCGCCAGATCCCCCTGCTCGGCGAGGATCACGGAATAGCCGCGCCCGGTGAGGTCCCGTGCGATGCCGGCGCCATTGACGCCACCACCCACCACCAGAATGTCGAAAGCCTGCATTGTTGTCCGGTCAGATCAGCTTTGCGCGGATGCGGGTCACCAGGATTTCCGCCACGACGACGACGGCCAGGATTGCCAGCAAGATGGTGGCGACCTGGTCCCATTGGAAGAAGTTGATCGCATCATCCAGCACCACGCCGATGCCGCCCGCACCCACCAGGCCCAGCACGGCGGATTCGCGCACATTGATGTCCCAGCGGAACAGCACGATGCCCCAGAAGGCTGGCTGCACCTGGGGCCAGACGCCCTTCAGCATGCGGTGCCCCCAGGGCGCGCCGCTGGCTTCGAGCGCCTCGACCGGGCCGGGGGCGGATTCCTCTATGGCCTCGGCCAGCAGCTTGCCGACGAAGCCGATGGAGCGGAAGGCGATGGCGAAGGTGCCCGCCGCCGGCCCTGGGCCGAAGACGGCCACGAAGATCAGCGCCCAGACCAGGCTGTTCACGGAACGCGAGGAGACCAGCAGGAACTGCGCGAAGGCGTTCAGCGCGGCATTCCGGCAGATGTTCCGGGCGGCCAGCAGCGCCACGGGAATCGCCAGGATCACGCCCAGCAGCGTGCCGAGGCTCGCGATATGAAGCGTCTCGATCATCGCCGCATGGACCGAGGGGTAGTAATGCGCGAGATCGGGCGGCCACATGCGGATGAACAGATCCGCCATCTGCTCCGGCGCATCGGCCAGGAATTCAGGGATGATCTCGATGGAGCGGATGGACCAGACCAGCGCCGCCACGAAGGCGAGCCAGAGGGCGTAGCGCAGCAGCCGCTCGCCGAAGGAATGGCGCACCCATTGCCGCGGGAGGGGCTGGGTGGCGCTCACCGCAGCGCCGCCCGGATGCGGCCGGAGACGACCTCGGTGAGGAAGATCAGCGCGATGATGCTGAGCAGGATGGCGCAGACGAAATCATAGTCGAAGCGCTTGAAGGCGGCGAAGAGCGTGCCGCCAATGCCGCCCGCGCCGACAATGCCGACCAGGGTGGAATTCCTGAGGTTGGAATCCAGCAGGTAGATCCCGAAGCCGATGAAGCGCGAGGCCACCTGCGGCACCACGCCATAGATCAGCACGCCCGCGGCCGAAGCGCCGGAGGCGCGCACCGCCTCCACCTGCTTCATGCTGATTTCCTCGATGGCTTCCGCGAAGAGCTTCGCGATGAAGCCCATGGAAGCGATGGTGAGTGCGCCCACGCCCGCCAGCGCGCCGAAGCCCAGCGCCTTCACGAAGATGATGGCAACGATGACGTAATGCAGGGAGCGGCAGAGCGCGATGAAACCGCGCGTCGGCGCCGAAAGCCATGCCGGCGAGAGGTTGCGCGCCGCCATCAGCCCGAGCGGGAGGGAGAGCAGGATGCCCAGCGCCGTGGAGAGGATGGCGATCTGCAGGCTTTCCAGCATGCCCTCCAGCAGCAATTCCCAGCGCTCGAAATTGGGCGGGAACATGCGGGCCAGGAAGCGCTGTGCCTCGCCAAAGCCGTGCAGAAGCCGTTCGCCCGTGATGCCGAGCTGCGCACTGGCATAGACCACATAGGCCAGGGCCAGCAGGGCGCCGATGCGGGCCGGCCAATTGGGCGGGAAGGGATTGCGCCCCTTGATGGCGGAGGTGCCGCTCACAGCCAGTCTTCGCCGCCATAGATCTGGCGCAGATGGTGGCTTTCCAGTGCCTCGGGCGGGCCGTCGAAGACCACCTCGCCGCCCGTCATGCCGATGACGCGAATGGCGAAGCGGCGGGCCAGCTCCACATTGTGGATGTTCACGATGACCGGCACGCCGGCCTCGCCCGTCAGGCGGGCCATGAGTTCCATCACCTCGACCGCCGTCTTGGGGTCTAGCGAGGAGGTGGGCTCATCGGCCAGCAGCAGGGCAGGAGACTGCATGAGGGCGCGGGCGATGCCGACGCGCTGGCGCTGGCCGCCCGAGAGCGCATCGGCGCGGCGCGTCGCCTGGTCCGGCAGGCCCACGGCATCGAGCAGGGTGAAGGCGCGCTCGATATCGGCGGCCGGGTATTTCCGCAGCCAGGCGCGCCAGAGCGGCACATAGCCGAGGCGCCCGGTGAGGACATTCTCCATCACCGTCAGGCGTTCGACGAGGTTGTACTCCTGGAAGACCATCCCGATCCGCCGGCGCGCATTGCGCAGGTGGCGGCCGCGCAGTTGCGCCAAATCCTCATCGCCCATCCAGATGGCGCCGCCGCTCGGCTCCACCAGGCGGTTGATGCAGCGCAGCAGCGTGGATTTCCCGGTGCCGGAGGGGCCGATCACGGCCGTGATGCCCTGCGCGCCGATTTCCAGGTTGATGCCGCGCAGGACGGGCTTTCCAGGGGTGTAGGATTTCTCCAGCCCCTGGATGCGCAGGATGGGCGCAACGCTCACTGGGGTCGGGCGGCCGGCGCGGGCGTGGCGGCCGGCGGGGCCGCCTGCTGCTGGGCGGCACGGCGGCGGGCCTCCGCCTCCAGTTCCCGGCGGCTTTCCTGGTCGAAGGCGGCGCGGGTGTAGGGCGCGTTCACGGCATCGGCCACGGCGCGGACGGGCGCCCATTGCGCCTGGTAGGTGGCGGGCCAGAAGCGGTCATTGCCGCCGAGGTCGCGCATCATCGCGGGTGGGAAGCGGTAATCGTAGAAGCACTGGCGGATGCGCGCGGCCAGCTCGGGCTGGAGGTCATGCGCCAGGGCGAAGCTGCTGGTGGGGAAGGGGTCGCTCTGCCAGATGGTGCGGAAATTCGCCGCCTGCACCTGCCCGCGGCCGATCATGCGGTTGTAGACGTCGCTCGCCACCGGCGCCGCGTCGAAATCGCCCGCATTCACGCCCATCACGGAGCGGTCATGCCCGCCCGAGAAGAGCACGCGGTAATCCGTCTCCGGCGTCACGCCATTCGCCGGAAACAGGGCGCGGGGGGCGAGGTTGCCGGAATTGGAGGTGGCCGAGGTATGCGCCACGCGGCGCCCGCGCAGGTCGGCGAGGGTGCGGATGTCGGAATTGGCGCGGGTGATGACGACGACGCGATAGCTCTCGAATTCCCGCTCATTGCCCTTGATGGCGAAGGGCACGGCGCCGGCGAGGTTGACAGCGAAGGCGGTGGGGCCGGTGGAGAAGCCCGCGATGTGCAACCGGCCCGAGCGCATGGCCTCGACCTGCGCCGCGTTGCTCGTCACCTGGAAATAGACCACGCGCTTGCCGGTGCAGCTCGTCAGGTATTCCAGCAGGGGGCGGAACTGGCTGGCATAGAGGGCAGGATCCTCCACCGGGGTATAGGCGAAGACCAGCGTGCTGGGGTTGCGCAGCCGGGCGGGGTCGGTCGGCGCATCGGCCACCAGGTCCCGGTTTTCGTCGCAATAGGCGTCATCCAGCGCGCCGCGATGCGAGCAGGCGGCGGGCTGTGCGGCCGCGGGGCTGGGCGCGAGGGCAACCACCCCCAGGAGCGTCGTGGCCAGAAGCGTGCGGATCATGGCGAGAGGTTTCCCCGATTTCTTGTGAGTCGAGATCCACGCACCACCCGGGACCGGGCGGAGCGTCATCCCAACGTCACATAGCGCCCGGGGCCGGCGCTGTCAGCCGTGACGCGCAAGCGTGGCCCATCAAGCGTGTCCGACTGGCCCCATCGAGTCGAGACTGGTGGCGCGCACCACCGAGGCGAAGAGGCGCAGCGCATCCGGCCCGCCGCGATCCCGCAGCGCGCCATCCTCCATTTCGAGGGCCAGCAATTCCGCGTGCTCGGCGAGGGTTTCGGCGGCCCGGCGCAGGGCCTCGCGCGCCAGGACGAGCTGCAGCTCATCCGGCATGTCCTTCCAGTCGGAGGGCGGGGGCATGGGAGGATTCATCCGCTTGCCCGCCCTTCTGGCGGTAGGTTTCCGTCCGGCTCAACTCCGGCTTGGCCTGATGTAGGTGGACTGCCGTTAACAGAGCCTTTCGCCGCGCCCCCGGATCAGGTGAATTTCGTCCGGACCTCGCCCAGGCCTTCGAACACCACCCGAACCTCGCAGGGGCCATCCAGCCAGATCGGCGGTGTGACGGAGCCGAGCCAGATCACCTGGCCCGCCTTCAGCCCACCAAACACCTCCGCCGCGCCGGAGCCCGCGAGCCAGGCCAGCGCCTCCATCGGGTGGCCCAGCAGATCGCGCCCGTGGCCGCCCCCGCGCGAGGCGCCATCCACGAACATCTCGCCGCGCATGGCGCCGAGGTCGAGGGCCCGCCAATCCGCCGCCGGCCGGCCCAGCACGCCCGAGGCATGGAAGACCTGGTCCGCGATCAGCGTCGGCGTGCCGAGTTCGGCCAGGTCGCCATAGCGCTTCTCGACGATCTCGATGGCGGGGAAGACCTCGGCCACGGCGGCCTCGGCCTCAGCGCGGGTGGTGGGGCCGAAGGGCAGGTCGGCGCCCAGCCGCACGCCCACCTCGCATTCCACGCCGAGGCCGAGGAACTGCGCGTAAGGCGCGGTGAAGCCATCGGCATTCAGGCTGCCGGTCGGCACGAAGCCGGCGGCGGGATGGGCGAGGCCGAGATAGGCCTGCATCTGCTTCGTGGTGGCGCCAATCTTGAAGCCGGCCGGCGGCACGGCCCCCAGCGCGGTGGCGACCGCGTGCTGAACGGCATAGCCGGCCGCCACATCGCCAGGGCCGGCGGCGCCGAGCGGCGGCAGGATGCGCTTGCCCCGGCGGGCATCGAGGATCATCTGGGCGGCTTGGTTCATCGCATTCACTCCCTGGCCAATTCATACAGCGCGACCGCGGCGGCGGCCGAGACATTCAGGCTTTCCATCGCGGCATTGATGGGCAGCCGCACCAGCTCATCGCAGGTCTCGCGCGTCAGGCGGCGCAGGCCCTCGCCCTCGGCGCCGAGGACGAGGGCCACGCGGCGGCCGGTCAGGCCGGATTGGGCCAGCGTGACGGGGCCATCCGCCTCCAGCCCCACCACCCAGAGGCCGCATTTCTTCAACTGCTCCAGCGCGCGGGCCAAATTCACCTCGCGCAGGATGGGCACCACCTCCAGCGCGCCGGAGGCGGCGCGGGCCAGCGTGCCCGTCTCCTGCGGGGCATGGCGCTCCTGCACCACCATCGCCGCCGCACCGAAGGCGGCGGCCGAGCGCAGGATGGCGCCGACATTGCGCGGGTCCGTCACCTGATCCAGCACGAGCACGGGGCCGGTCGTGCCCTCCAGCAGCTTTTCCATGGGCGGCGAGTCGAGCGGGTCCACCATCAGGGCCGCGCCCTGATGAATGGCGTCCGGCGGGAGGAGCGCGTCCAGGCGGTTGCGCTCCACCGGCTCGGGCACGATGCGCCAGGGGGGCGAGAAGCGCTCGGCCAGCTCCTGCTCGGCGCCGCGCGTCACCAGAAGGCGGCGCAGGCGGCGGGCGGGATTGGCCAGTGCCGCCGAGACGGCGTGCAGCCCATAGAGCCAGACGGCGCCGCCATCCCCCGTGGGCAGGGAATCCTGGGGGCGGGGGCGATGTCGTTGCTGGCGCATTTCCCCATGAAGCGCGCGCCGCGCCCGCTGGCAAGCGGCGCGCGCCTGTCCTATCTAGCGAGAGCACGCCGGGTTAGCTCAGGGGTAGAGCAACCGCCTTGTAAGCGGTAGGTCGTCGGTTCAAATCCGACACCCGGCATGCCCCTCCCGCCCGCGGGCAACCTCCCCATTGGGGAGGCGTTTTCCCTCCAGAAGCCCCCCGGGACAGCCGGGGCGCGCAGGAGGAATGCAGCATGCCACTTCACCCATCCATCCGCGCCATGGGTCTCATCGTGGCGGTTCTGGCCGCGCCCGGCCTGGCCTGGGCCCAGGGTGGCAGCAATGAGACGCCCCGCCCGCCGGGCTCGGACCCCAGCACGCGCGTGGACGAGTTGCAGGGCCGCCCCGTGACGCCGCCGGGCTCGCCGGGCAACCCGACCGGGCGCGCGATAGATCGCCCCGCAACGCCGCCGGCCGCGAATGTGGTGCCGGGGCGCCCGGCACCCGGCGGGATGGTGGCCCCGGGCGGCACTTCTTCGAATCCGGGCAACCCGGCCTCGGGCGGCCGCACCTCCGGCTCCTCGCCGACCAATTGACGGCGTGTCCGGCTCGATCCGGAGCCGACACATTTCCTCACGCGTGCATGCCCTCTCCGGCATGCGCGCGTTACATTGGGGGACCATCTTCAGGTCAACGGAGCGACACTGACGCCGGCTCCCGCAACTGGAGACACAAAATGCGACTCGCACCCACCCTCGGCCTTGGCCTTGCCCTGATCAGCGGCGGCCTGGCCTTCGCCCAACCTGCCACCCCGCCGCCGGCGGCAACGGATGCGCGGCCTGATCGCGGCCCGCGCGGTGATCGTGGCGCGCGGATGTTCGAACTGCTCGACGCCAATCGCGATGGCCGCGTCACCTCCGAGGAGGCTTGGCTCTTCGTCACCACGCGCTTCAACACCGCCGATGCCGACCGCAGCGGCGGGCTGAGCATGGAGGAGTTCACGCTGCTCCGCGTCCGCCCCGCCGATGCCTCCACGCCGCGCCCCGAGCAGTCCGCGCGGATGGAGCAGATGCGTGGCGGCATGTTCCGCGCGCTGGATGCCGACCGCAACGGCCAGGTCACGCTCGTGGAAATCCGCCCGATGGTGGAAGCCCGCTTCCGCGGCGCCGATGCCAATGGCGATGGCGCCGTGACGCGGGACGAGCTGCCGCAGCGCGGCCATCACCGCGGCCATGGCCCGCGCGGTGATGCGCCGGCTACGCCGCCGGCCCGCTGAGCGCGAGCCGTTCCGCGATCAGGAAGGGCTGACCCGGGGCGGCCTGCGTGAAGACGCAGACCGTCCCGACCTTGCGGGGCTGTTCCACCACCCCCGCGAAATGCGCCTGTGCGAGGGGGCGGATGCGTGCGCCTTCCTCGGGCGGGAGGCGGTGTGTGAGGGTGACGTGGAATTGCCACTCGCCCAACACATAGGGGTAGCCCCAACGCGCCAGCAGTGCCTCATGCGTGGCGCTGAGCTTCGCTCTGCGGCGGCGCGCCAGTTCCTCCTCGGTGGGGGGCGCGCGGTGCTGGTCGAGGGATGCGACGGCCGAATCGGCCAGCGCGTGCAGGGGCGGGCAGGGCGTGGTTTCGCGGAGCGCGAGGAAGCCCTTGAGGTCCTGTACGGAGAGCGGCGGCAGTTCGAAGGGCGCCTGGCTCGCGGCCCAGCGGGCCGCATCGGCGATGAAGGCCTGGTAGCTGGTGGCGAGGCGGAAGGGCGGCTTCAGCGTGGCGTGCAAGCCGTAGCCGCGGGGGTCGCTGGTGATCTCGGCGAGGCCCTTTATGCCTGGCTGGGCCACGCGGGCAGCGGTCTCCGCATCTCGCCCCAGCCAAGCGCTCCCGGCTTGGTGCAGCGGGTCAGTCAACTCCGGCGCCCAATAGATGGCGACGCGCATCATAGGAATGGGGTCTGGGGCCCGAGGCCCCAGCCGCCGGAGGCCCTTTTCTCTTTCAAATCACCCGCACCCCATTGCGCCACACCTGCCGCACCACCGGCATCGCCCCATATCGGCCCACCCGGACCAGATCGGCCCGCAGTCCCGCTTCCAGGCGCCCGCGATCGCTCAGGTTGCACATGGCCGCGGGCGCGCTGGTGATGGTCGCGATGGCGCGCGGCAGCCCGATTTCGGCGGCGATGAGGAAGGCGGCTTCGATCAGCGCGGGCGGCACGTAGTCGCTGGCCAGGACGTTCACGGCGTTGGCGCGCACCAGGTCCATCGCGGCCACGTTGCCGGAATGGCTCCCGCCGCGCACGATATTGGGCGAGCCCGCGATGACGCCAACGCCGATGCGCGCGGCCTCGACGGCGGCTTCCATGGTCACGGGGAATTCGCTGACGCGGATGCCGTCCTCGGCATTGCGGCGGACTTCGCTGGCGTCCTCGTCGTCATGGCTGGCCAGCGGGATGTTCCGCCCGGCGAAGCGGTCAATGACCAGGCGGCGCTGGCGTTCGCGCAGTTCCGCGCGCTGCGCCTGGAGTTTGAGGATGCGAACCTCCACCTCGGCATCGGTCATGCGCGTCTGCTTGATGCGCATGGCGCGATAGCGCGCGAGGTCGCGATACTGACCAACGCCGGGCGAATGATCCATCAGGCTCACCATGGCGATGAGCGGGTGGTCGGCCACGCCCTCCAGCAGGCCGGGCATGTCGCGTGCGGGGAGTTCGCAGCGCAGATGCAGCAGGTGCTCGGCCTTCATGAAGGGCTGGTGATGCAGGGCGGTCAGGTCGCGCACGCCGTCGTGGAAGGTCTGGTCGCGCCCCTGGTCGAAGCCGAGATCACCGAGGCAAAGCGCGTCCAGCACGGTGGTGACGCCGGCGGCCGCGCATTGCGCGTCATGCGCGATGAAGGCGGAGACGGAGGGCCAGCGCGCATTGGCGCGGGGCTGCACCTGGCGCTCCAGATTGTCGGTATGCACATCCACGACGCCGGGGATGATCACATCGCCCTCGCAATCGAGCGCGCTGGTATGGTGCGCGCGGCCGGGCTGGATCTCGGCGATGCGGCCGTCGCGGAGGAGGATGGTGCCCTCCATCTCCGCTTCGGGCAGGATCAGGCGGGCATTGGTGAGTACCGTCTCAAGCGTCATGCGGCCTCTTCTATCGGAAGGATGTCATGGGTGCGATCCGCCACGCGGTCCCGCACTTCGATGTCATGGAAGATTCCCACCAGCGCCGCCCCCCGCGCCTTGGCCTTGGCGATGAGGGCGATCACCACCTCGCGATTGGCGGCGTCCAGGCTCGCGGTGGGCTCGTCCAGCAGGAGGATGGGCGTGTGCGGGGCGAAGCCGCGGGCGAGGTTCACGCGCTGCTGCTCGCCGCCCGAGAAGGTGGCCGGCGGTAGGCCATGCAGGCGGGGCGGGAGGTTCAGGCGGGTGAGCAGGGCGGTGGCGCATGCCTCGGCCTCGGCTTGCGGCATGCCGCGCGCGCGCAGAGGTTCAGCGACGACATCACGGGCGGAGATGCGGGGGATGACGCGCAGGAATTGCGAGACATAGCCCAGCGTCTCGCGTCGGATTTCGCGGACGAGGCGCGCATCGGCGGCAGCGAGGTCCACGTCCTGGCCGCGATGGCTGAGCCAGATATGGCCGGAATCGCTGCCGTAATTCCCTTGCAGGCAGCGCATCAGCGTCGATTTGCCGGCGCCGGACGGCCCGGTCAGCGCCACGCACTCGCCCGGCATGACGGTGAGCGCCTCATCGCGCAGAACCTGGAAGCCGATGCCGCCTTGCAGATGCAGCGTGAAGCCCTTGGCCAGCGCCTCGATTCGAATGGCGGCCCTCATGCCGAGAGCACCGAGGCGACCAGAAGCTGGGTATAGGCGTGGCGCGGATCATCCAGCACGCGGTCGGCCAGGCCTTCCTCCACGATGCGGCCATGGCGCATGACGATGATGCGATGCGCCAGCAGGCGGGCCGCGGCGATGTCATGCGTGACGAAGAAGACGGCGAGGCCAAGTTCGGCGACAAGGCCACGGATGAGGTCCAGCAGACGGGCCTGGACGCTGACATCGAGGCCGCCCGTGGGCTCGTCCATGAAGACCAGGCGCGGCTGCGTGACGAGGCAGCGGGCGATCTGCAGCCGCTGCTGCATGCCGCCCGAGAAGTTGCGCGGCGCCTCGTCAATGCGGGCCGGGTCCATCTCCACGCGCGCCATCCAATCGGCGGCGGCGGCGCGGATGCTGGCGTAGTTCCGGCCGCCGGCGGCCATCAGCCGCTCGCCGATATTGCCGCCGGCGGAGATGCCCAGGCGCAGGCCATCGCGCGCATTCTGGTGGACAAAGCCCCATTCGCTGCGCATCAGGCGGCGCTTGGCGGCTTCGCTCAGCGTGCCGATCTCGTGCGGCGCGCCCTCGGCGTCGCGGTAGAGGACGCGGCCGGATTGCGCGTCCATCGCACCCGCCAGCACGCGCAGCAAGGTGGACTTGCCCGAGCCGCTTTCGCCGACAATGGCAACGACCTCACCCGGGTGAATGTCCAGCGCCACGTCATCCAGCGCGCGCACCGCGCCGAAGCGCAGATGCAGGCCGGAAGCTTCCAGCAGCGGCGTGCTCATGGCGCCTGGTTCTCGCGGCAGTGATCCGTGTCGGAGCAGACATAGATCCGCCCGCCCTGGTCATCGGCGATGATCTCATCCAGGTAGCTGGTCGTGCTGCCACAGGCCGAGCAGGCATGGGGTGCGCGCATCGGCCGGAAGGGATGGTCCTCGAAATCCAGGCTCTCGACCGTGGTGTAGGGTGGCACGGCGTAGATCTTCTTCTCGCGCCCCGCGCCGAAGAGCATGATGGCGGGCGAGTTGTGCAGCTTCGGATTGTCGAAGCCCGGGATGGGCGAGGGCGACATGAGGTAGCGCCCGCCCACCATGACCGGGTGGTTGTAGGCGGTGCCGGCCTCGCCCTGGCGGGCGATATCCTCATAGAGCTTCACCTGCGCCAGCGAGTAGTCGCCCAGCGCATGCAGGCGGCGGGTTTCGGCGAGCCGCGGTTCCAGCTTGAAGAGCGGCTCGGGCATCGGCACCTGGAAGACCATCACCTGGCCCTCGGTGAGCGGGCGCTCGGGGATGCGGTGGCGGGTCTGGATGATGGTGGCCTCGGCGGTGTGCGTCGTGGTGGCGATGCCGGCCACCTTCGCGAAGAAGGCACGGATCGAGACGGCGTTGGTCGTGTCATCCGCGCCCTGGTCGATCACCTTCAACACGTCGCGCGGGCCGAGGATGGCGGCCGTCACCTGGATGCCGCCGGTGCCCCAGCCATAGGGCAGCGGCATTTCGCGCGCACCGAAGGGGATCTGGTGCCCGGGGATGGCGAGTGCCTTGAGGATGGCGCGGCGGATCATCCGCTTCGTGGCCTCGTCCAGATAGGCGAAGTTGTAGGCGGAATCTTGCCCGGCCGATTCACGCCTCCGGGCTTCGCCCTCCGGCGACCGGACGGGATCGGGCG
>NZ_JAIEQY010000035.1 GCF_019747315.1 Roseococcus sp.
ACGCCCGCCGCCCGCGCCAGCCGCGCCACCTCCATGAGCCCGGTGACGCCGCCGATCTTGGTGACGCTGGGCTGCGCGACATCCAGCGCGCCGGCGGCGAAGAGCGCCGCGAAATCCGCGGGGCTGCCGGCATTCTCGCCACCGGCGATGGCCACCCCCGCCGCGGCGCGCACGCGGGCGATGCCGGGTGCGTCCTCGGGCGGCCAGATCGGCTCCTCCACCCAGCGGACATTCATGCCGGCGACGGCCTGGCAGAAGGCGATGGCCTCGGCCTCGCTGGTCCAGGCACAGTTGATGTCGAGCATGAGGGGCATCTCGGCCGGGGCCGCGTCGCGCGCCGCGCGGATGCAGGCGAGGTCCACCTCATGCAGCTTGATCTCGCGGTAGCCCGCCGCCACGGCGGCGCGGGTGTTGCGGGCGACATCCTCCGGCACGCCATAGCGCAGCAGGCTGGCATAGGCGGGCACGCGGGTGCGGCCGGCGCTGCCCAGCAGCGCGTGCAGGGGCTTTCCCGCCCGCTGCGCCGCCAGGTCCCAGAGGGCGATGTCCAGCCCCGACAGCGCGAAGGTGACAGGCCCATTGCGCCCGAAATTGTGGAAGCGCCGCGCCAGCATGCGGGTCAGCCCTGCGATATCCGTCGCGTCCTGGCCCAGGCAGGCGGGGGTGAGCAGGCGGTCCAACGCATCCTTCGTGGTCTCGACCAGGTTGAAGCCGAAGCCCTCGCCCCAGCCGTGGCGGCCATCCTCGGTTTCGACGCGCAGGATGAGCGTGTCCATGCCCTTGAGGTGGAGGTTCCCGCCCACCCCCGCACTGCCCGCGCCATAGGTGAAGGCGCTGCGCTGGATGCGGCTTTCGATGCGCGTGATCTTCATGGTGGTTTCCTTGCCCTGCGGCGGATGCTGGCACCGAAGCGGGCAGGGGGCCATGGGCCAAAAAGGGCTTGCATATCGTTCGAGATGGAACTAACTCATTCGATATCGAACCATATGGAGCCTTCCATGATTTCCCGTCGTACCCTTCTCGCCACCCAGGCCGCCGGAATCTCCTTCTCCCTCGCCGGGGGCTGGGTCCGGCCGGTTCGCGCCCAGGGGGGCGGCCCGCTGGCCCCCTGGAATGTCGCGGCCCATGCCGATCCGCGCCTCGCCGCCCTGGCCTGGGGCGTGCTCGCGCCCAACCCGCACAACCGCCAGCCCTGGCTGATGCGGCTGGTGGGCACGGACAGCATCCTGCTGCATGTGGATCTCGACCGCCGCCTCCCGGTCACCGACCCCCTGGACCGGCAGATCCTCATCGGCCTCGGCTGCTTCACCGAGCTGCTGCGCCTGGCCGCCGCCCAGCAGGGGATCGCCGCCGAAATCGCCCCCTTCCCGGAGGGCGAGCCGCAGCCGCGCCTGGATGCCCGGCCCATCGCGCGCATCACCTTCCGCGGCAGCGCCACGCCCGATCCGCTCTTCGCCGTGGCTGGGCAACGCCGCTCGGCCAAGCAGCCCTATGATGTGACGCGGGAGGTCGCGGCGCCGCAGATCGCCGCCCTGCGCGCCGCCCTGTTGGCGACCCAGGGCTTCGGCGCGGAGACCGGCGATGTGGCGCGGCTGCGGGACATCGCCTGGCGCGCCTGGGAGATCGAGGCGAATGACCGCGCGGCCTGGATGGAGACGGTGCGCCTCATGCGCTTCGGCAGCGCGGCGGTGGCGGCGCAGCCCGATGGCGTCTCGCTCTGGGGGCCGCAGATGGACCCGCTCGTCGCCGCCGGCCAGCTCACCCCCGCCGCGATGGAGCCGGGCCAGGAGGGCTGGCGGATCGGCGCCGCGCAATACCGCGCCATCTTCGAGGGCACCAATGCCTTCACCTGGCTGGTCACGCCCGGCAATGGCCGCGTCGCGCAATTCGCAGCCGGGCGGGATTGGCTGCGGCTGAACCTGGCCGCGACGGCGCAGGGCCTGGCGCTGCAACCGGTCAGCCAGGGCCTGCAGGAATTCCCGGCCATGGCGGGGCCTTATCGGGAGCTGCATGCGCTGCTCGGCCAAACCGGGACGAGCCACGGGGGCACGGTGCAGATGCTGGGCCGGATCGGCCACCCGCTGCGCGCGGCACCCCCCACGCCGCGCTGGCCGATGGAATCGCGTATCCTGGCGGGATGACGGATTCGCCGCTTTTCGCCCTGCTGAACGAGATCGGCATCATCGAGCAATTGGCGCGCAACCGCTTCGAGCGCGCCCAGCCGGATGGGCTGCGCCTGCCGCAATTCACCGTGCTCAACCACCTGGTCCGGCTGGGCGATGGCCGCGGCCCGGCGCAGATGGCCCGCGCCTTCCAGGTGGGCAAGGCGACCATGACCAACACCCTGCAACGGCTGGAGGAGCGCGGCTTCATCCGCCTCGACCCCGACCCCCAGGATGCGCGCGGCAAGCGCGTGATGCTCACCGAAGCCGGCCGCGCGCGGCGGGAGGCGGCGGTGCGCTGGATCGCGCAGGACCTGGCGCCCGTCGCCGCCCGGCTGGGCGTGGCGCCGGAGGCGGCGCTGCCTTCGCTGGTCGCGCTGCGCCAGGCGCTGGACCGGGCGCGGGATGCCGCAACTTCCGGTTGAATTTTCTGGAGCGCCCTTGGTAGCCTCCCCAGGCCCGCCAGAAGGGCCATAGGGAGAGAACGACGATGACGCTGTCACGCCGCGCGGGACTCGGGCTCGCGGCCATGGGAATTGCCGCGCCCTTCAAGCTGGCCGGGGCCGCCGCTCCCCCCCGCAACCAGGCCGCCCCCGCCTGGTATCGCTTCCGCATCGGCGAGTTCGAGGCGACGGTGATCTCCGACGGCGCCCTGCCGCTCGGCAAGCCCGGCGATGGCTTCCCCGGTGCCCCTCCAGCCGAGATGAACCGGATCCTGACCGAGAATTTCCTGCCGACCGACGGCGTGGTGCTGGAGCAGAACATCCTGGTGCTGAACACCGGGCGGCAGCTTATCCTCTTCGACACCGGCATGGGCGAGAGCATGGGCGCCGATAGCCGCATGTTCGGCCCCACCACGGGCCGCATGGTGCAGAACCTCCGCGCCGCCGGGATCGAGCCTGCGCAGATCGACATCGTCGCCGTCACCCATGCCCATTGCGATCATTGCTGGGGCCTGGTGGATGCGGCGGGCGCGCGCGTCTTCCCCAATGCGCAGGTCGCGATCAGCGAGCTGGACCTGAACTTCTGGACCAATGACGCGAACAAGCGCGGGCCGGCCTTCATGCCCGTCTTCATCGAGGGCGCGAAGCGCAACCTCAACGCCTATCGGGACCGCATCATTCCGGTGCGGGACGAGCAGCCGGTGGTGCCGGGCGTCGTGGCGCTCGCGACGCCCGGCCACACCATCGGGCATCACGTCTTCGCCATCACCAGCGGCGGGCGGACGGTGATCAATTCGGGCGATCTCGCGCATCACCACGCCATCATGCTGCGGCGGCCCGCCTGGGAATTCGCCTTCGACAGCGACCCCGCGCAATCCGCCCGCTCACGCGCCCGCATGCTGGACCGCGTGGCGACGGACCGGCACGCGCTGCTGAGCTATCACTTTCCCTGGCCGGGCCTCGGGCATGTCGCGCGGCAGGGGGATGGCTATGCCTGGGTGCCGGCGCCGATGAATGTGACGGGACTTGGATGAAGCGGGATTAAGTGGCCAACGCCGTGTATTCCGATAAGCTCCCCTGAAAGACAAGGTTTGGGGAAGACGTTTTGAACAAGCCCTTCGAGGGAATCGCGCAGGCGCAGGAGGCCGGCTACGCCGATGACCTGCGCCATTTCTCCTTTCGCAACTATGGCATCGAGGACTGGGTCGGGCTTGGCCTGCTCTGGGTGCTGGGCATCCTCGTCTTCACGCAGTTCTTCAGCCGCTATGTGCTGAATGACAGCGTCGCCTGGACCGAGGAGGTGGCGCGCTACCTGCTGATCATCCTCACCTTCATCGGCAGCGCGGGGGCGGTCCGGCGCGGCACGCATATCCGCGTCGAGGCGCTGGAGATGGCGCTGCCCCTGCGCGCGCGGCGCGTGCTCTGGGCGTTTCAGGATGTTTGCCGCCTGGCCTTCTGGGGCTTCGGCGCCTGGATCAGCGTGGACCTCTCCGAGCGCATGGGCGTGATGCCGATGGACAGCCTCGATGCCTCGCTGGCCTGGGTCTATTGGCCGGTGGCGGCGGGCTTCGTGGGGATGTTCCTGCGCGAATGCTGGTGGGTCTGGCGGCGGTGGCGGCATGGGGATGCGCCGAGCGCCCAGGATGTGCTGGCATGACCGCGGCGATCCTGCTCTTCGGCTTTTTCGGCCTCCTCGCCCTCGGCCTGCCCGTCGCGATTTCGCTGGCGGGCGCCTCCATCCTCTTCGCGCTGGTGGATGGCTCCATCCCGCTGCTCGCCATCGTGCATCGCATGGTCGGCGGCGTGGATTCCTTCCCGCTGCTCTGCGTGCCCTTCTTCATCTTCGCCGGCATGCTGATGAACTCGTCCGGCATCACCGAGCGCATCTATGACTTCGCGGTCTCCGCCGTCGGCTGGATGAAGGGTGGGCTCGGCCAGGTGAATGTCGTGGGTTCGGTGGTCTTCGCCGGCATGAGCGGGACCGCGGTGGGCGATGCGGCGGGCCTCGGCACCATCGAGGTGCGGGCCATGCGCGCCCATGGCTATGACCCGAAATTCGCGGTGGGAATCACGGCGGCGAGTTCCATGCTGGGGCCGCTTCTGCCGCCCTCGCTGCCGCTCGTCATCTACGGCGTCTCGGCCAATGCCAGCATCGGGCAGCTCTTCGCGGCCGGCATCGTGCCGGGCCTGCTGCTCGCCACCTGCCTGATGGTGATGGTCTGGTGGTATGCGCGCCGCCATGGCTACGGCGCGGATGCCAAGTTCCGGCTGTATGAACTGGGCCGTTCGCTGATGCGCGGCATCCTGCCGCTGCTCACGCCCGTGCTGATCATCGGCGGCATGCGCTTCGGCCTGTTCACGCCCACCGAGGGCGCCATCTGCGCGGTCGCCTATGCGCTGTTCCTGGGCGTCATCGTCTACCGGACGCTGGGCTTCCGCGCGATCTGCAAGGTCAGCTTCGAGACGGTGGAGGTGACGGCCACCATCCTGCTCATCGTCGCCGCCTCGGAAATCTTCGGCTGGCTGCTGACCACCACGCGCGTCTCGGAGCAGGTGGTGGGCTGGGTGCTCTCCATCACCGAGCAGAAATGGCTGATCCTGCTGCTCGCCAATGTCTTCCTGCTGCTGGTGGGCCTGGCGATCGAGCCCTTGCCCGCCATCCTGATCCTGGTGCCGATCATGCTGCCCATCATGGAGAGCATCGGCGTGGACCCGGTGCATTTCGGGCTGATCATGGTGCTCAACCTGTGCATCGGGCTGCTGACGCCGCCGGTGGGGATTGTGCTGTTCATCCTGGCGCGGGTAGGCGGCATCACCTTCGAGGATGCGGCCCGCGGCGTCGCGCCCTTCATGGTGCCGCTGGTGGGCGTGCTGCTGCTCTGCACCTATGTGCCGGAGGTGGTGATGTATTTGCCGACCAGATGGTACCGGTAGCGGCGGGGGACGGCCCGCCCCATTGATGTGCCGGAGATGCAAGAAGCCGGTGAAAACCACGCCGGTTTTCACCTTGCCGGGAAGTTTGAGAGGCGGCGCCCCTCAAGATCCTTCCCTCAGCCCTTCTCCTTCAGCGCGGTGAGTTCGGCCTTCAGGGCGGCGTTCTCGGTCTTCAGCGCGTCCAGCTCGCTGCGGCCCTGGAAGGGCGAGAAGAGGTTCATCGCGCGCTCCATCATGGTGATGTTGCGCTGGCTGATCTCCTCCAGGCTGAAGGGCTTCAGCGCCTGCTCCATCCCGCGGCGCATCTCCTCCTGCTGGCGGGAGAAGCCGGTCATGGTGGCTTCGAGGTAGCGCGGCAGCACGCCCTGCAGGCTGTCGCCATAGAAGCCGATCAACTGGCGCAGGAAGCTCTCGGGCAGCAGGTGGCTGCCCTTCGACTCCTCCTCCACGATGATCTGGGTGAGGACGGAGCGGGTGATGTCGTCGCCCGATTTCGCGTCATAGACCACGAAATCCCGGCCGGCGCGGACCATCTGGGCGAGGTCTTCCAGGGTGACGTAGCTGCTGCTCTCCGTGTTGTAGAGGCGGCGGTTGGCGTATTTCTTGACGACGACCGGCGGTTTCGCCGGCTTCGTTTCGGCCGAGTGATCGGGCATGGATGACCCCAGTCTGGCGTTTGTTGCACTGCAAGCGTAGCACGGGTGCCATGGGAAGCGATAAGGCTTCGCGCTATGCTTCTCCACCCATCAACGCATAGTCACGGGCATGGATGAACCCCCCCACCGACCCGGAAGATCTCGACCGCCTCGCCGCCGACTGGATCGCCCTGTGGGAGAGCGAGCTGGCGGGGCTCGGCCAGGATGCGGAACTGGCAGAGGCCTGGTCCGCCTCGGTGGCGTTGATGGCGGCGTTCTGGCGGGCCCAGGGGACGAACCTTGCGGCGCAGATGGCGGCTGCCGCCAAGTGGCGGACGCCCCATGAGCATGCGGCGCGGCCCGCGCCCGCTCAACCTGCACCTGATCCTGGGCGCGAGCCGGGGCCTGGCGGCGCTGATGAATCCGCTGCCCAATCTGCCGCACTTGCCCAATCTGCCGCACTCAGGGCCCGGCTGGCCGAGCTGGAACAACGGCTGGCCGCGCTCGAAGGCCGGCCAGGCGGAGGCGGCAAGGATCGCGGCAAGCCTCGCCCCCCTCGGCGCAAGCCCTGAGGCGTTTCGCGCCGCCGTGCTGCGCCGCCTCTGGCGGGAGGACCGGGCGCTGCTGCGCGGCCTCGCCGCCTATCGCCGCCACCCGCATGCGCGGACCCTGATCGACCCGCCGGTGCTCTGGCAGGAGGGTTCGGCGCGGCTCCTGGATTTCGGCGGAACCGGACGGCCGGTGCTGTTTGTGCCCTCCCTGGTGAACCGCGCGACAGTGCTGGACCTGGATGAGGGCGCCTCCCTCATGCGCTTCCTGGCCGGGCAGGGGGTGCGGACGCTGCTGCTGGATTGGGGCTGGCCCGGCCCCACCGAGCGGCGCTTCACCCTGACCGACCACATCGCGGGTAGGCTGGAGCGGGCGCTGATGGCCGCCCCGGCCGGGCTGGTGCTCGCCGGCTATTGCATGGGCGGGCTGCTGGCGCTGGCCGCCGCCATCCGCCGGCCGGACCGCGTTTCCGCGCTGGCCCTGCTTGCCACCCCCTGGGATTTCGCGGCCGACCCGCAGGCGTCCGGCATCGCGCGCCTGCTGCCGGGCTTCGAGCCGCTGATGGAGCCCATGGGCGCGCTGGGCGTGGACCTGCTGCAGAGCCTCTTTGCCATGATGGACCCCTATGGCATCCCGGAGAAGTTCCGCGCCTTTGGCCGGCTGGACCCGGATTCCGATCGCGCCCGCCGCTTTGTGGTGCTTGAGGATTGGCTGAATGACGGCGTGCCGCTCGCCGCCCCCGTGGCGCGCGAGGCGCTGGGCGAGTGGTATGGCCGCAACACCCCCGCGCGCGGCGAATGGGCGGTGGCCGGGCTGCCGGTGAATCCCGGCGATTGGCGCGGCCCGGCCTTCGTGGCCATCCCGGCGCGGGACCGCATCGTCCCGCCCGCCTCGGCCTTGCCGCTGGCCGCCGCCCTGCCGGGTGCCACCGTGCATCTGGCCCAGGCCGGGCATATCGGCATGGTGGCGGGGCAGGGGGCCGAGGCGGCCCTCTGGCGCCCGCTGCTGGAGTGGTTGCGCCGGCAGTAACGAAGCGCGAGAATGGCCCCAATCAATCCCCTGGAGGGCCATCAGCCATGGATATCGTCATCGCCTCCGCCGCGCGCACGCCGGTGGGCAGCTTCAACGGGGCTTTCGCAAGCCTCTCCGCGCATGATCTCGGCAAGGTGGCCATCCAGGCCGCTCTCTCCCGCGCCGGCGTCGCCGCCGATGACGTGGATGAGGTGATCCTGGGCCAGATCCTCTCGGCCGGTGCGGGGCAGAACCCGGCCCGCCAAGCCGCCGTGAATGCCGGCATCCCCGCTGCTGCCACGGCCTTCGGCATCAACCAGCTCTGCGGCTCCGGCCTGCGCGCCGTGGCCCTGGCCGCGCAGCAGATCTCGAGCGGGGACGCGACCATCGTCGTCGCCGGCGGGCAGGAGAGCATGACCCAGGCGCCGCATTGCGCGCAGATGCGCGCGGGCACCAAGATGGGCAGCCTGGAGATGGTGGACACCATGCTCCGCGACGGCCTGATGGACGCCTTCCACGGCTATCACATGGGCAACACCGCCGAGAACGTGGCGCAGAAATACCAGCTGACGCGCCAGGAGCAGGATGAGTTCGCCGCCAACAGCCAGCGCAAGGCGGGCGAGGCCATGGCCGCCGGCCGCTTCAAGGATGAGATCGCGCCTGTCACGGTGAAGAGCCGCAAGGGCGATGTCGTGGTCAGCGAGGATGAGTATCCGAAGCCCGGCACGACGGCCGAGGTGCTGGCCAAGCTGCGCCCCGCCTTCAACAAGGAAGGCACGGTCACCGCCGGCAATGCCTCGGGCATCAATGACGGCGCCGCCGCCGTGGTGGTGATGTCCGCCGAGGAGGCGCGCCGGCGCGGCATCACGCCGCTGGCCCGCATCGTCAGCTGGGCGACGGCGGGCGTGGACCCCTCCATCATGGGCACGGGGCCGATCCCGGCCTCGCGGAAAGCCCTGGCCAAGGCCGGCTGGACGGTGGCCGACCTCGACCTGATCGAGGCCAATGAGGCCTTCGCGGCGCAGGCCTGCGCGGTGAACAAGGACCTCGGCTGGGATACGGACAAGGTGAATGTGAATGGCGGGGCCATCGCGCTGGGCCATCCCATCGGCGCCTCGGGTGCCCGCGTGCTGACCACGCTGCTTTACGAGATGCAGCGCCGGGACGCGAAGAAGGGCCTGGTCACGCTTTGCATCGGCGGCGGCATGGGTGTCGCCATGTGCCTGCAGCGGGATTGAGGGGGCGCCGCCCCCTCAAACTCCCCCCGCAGGGGGCTTGCCCCCTGCACCTCGGCTTCAGGCCGCCTTCGGCTTGAAGGTGGCCATCAGCTTGCTGATGGCGGGGTAGAACATCAGCGTCAGGCCAGCGACCATGATGCCGCCGACCAGCCAGTTCGAGAAGAATACGGCCATCGAGCCCTCGCTGATCAGGAGCGACTGGCGGAAGCTCTCCTCCGTGCGGTCACCCAGCACCAGGGCCAGCACCAGCGGCGCCAGCGGGTAGTCCAGCTTCTTCATGACATAGCCGATGACGCCGAAGATCAGCATCAGCACCACGTCGAACTCGGCACTGTTCACGGTGTAGGCGCCGATGGCGCAGACCATCAGGATGATGGCGGCGATGATCGAGAAGGGCACGCGCAGGATCATCGCGAACCAGGGCACCGCCGCCAGCACGATGATGAGCCCCACGATATTGCCGAGATACATCGAGGCGATCAGCCCCCAGACGAAATCCTTCTGCTCGACAAAGAGCATCGGTCCGGGCTGCAAGCCCCACATGATCAGCCCGCCCAGCAGCACCGCCGCCGTGGGTGAGCCCGGGACGCCGAGCGAGAGCATGGGCAGCAGCGCCGAGGTGCCCGCCGCATGGGCCGCGGTCTCGGGCGCGATGACGCCTTCGACGCGGCCCTTGCCGAAGCTCTCCTTGTCGGTCGCCATGCGGCGCGCCATGCCGTAGCTCATGAAGCTCGCGGGCGTGGCGCCGGCGGGCGTGATCCCCATCCAGCAGCCGATGACGGAGGAGCGGATGAAGAGCCACCAATGCCGCGGCAATTCGGACCAGGTCTTGAGCATGGTGCGCATGGTGATCTTCGCCGATTGCCCCTTGAAGCGCAGCCCTTCCTCGATGGACTGGAAGATCTCGGACAGGCCGAACAACCCGATGACAACGACGAGGAAATCAATGCCGCGCATCAGCTCCATCGAGCCGAAGGTCATGCGCAACTGGCCCGTCACACCATCGAGGCCCACGCCGGCCAGCAGGAAGCCGAACATCATCGCGGCCAGGGCCTTGAAGGGCGAACCCTTGGAGAGGCCGATGAAGCAGGCAAACGAGAGAAACATCACCGCGAAGAATTCGGGTGGCCCGAATTGCAGCGCGAATTGCGCGACCAGCGGCGCGAGGAAGGTGATCATCACCACCGCGATGAGGGCGCCGACGAAGCTGGAGGTGAAGGCCGCCACCAGCGCCTCGCCCGCGCGGCCCTGCTGCGCCATGGGGTAGCCGTCGAAGGTGGTGGCGACGGACCAGGGCTCGCCCGGGATGTTGAAGAGGATGGAGGTGATCGCACCCCCGAACAGCGCGCCCCAGTAGATGCAGGAGAGCAGGATGATCGCGCTGACCGGCGGCAGGGCGAAGGTCAGCGGCAGCAGGATGGCGATGCCATTCGCCCCGCCCAGGCCCGGCAGCACCCCGATCAGCACGCCGAGCACGATGCCGGCGACCATGAGAACAAGGTTCTCCGGTTGCAGGGCGACCGAGAAGCCCTGCATCAACAATCCGATTTCTTCCATCGAGCGAACCCTTCAGCGCCGCCGGGGGCGCCATCGAAGCATCAAGCGCAGCCGCGACGGCGCGCGCATGGGAGCCCCTGTGCGGCTTTGCCGCACAGGGATGAGGTGGTTGTTGAAATGGTGGAGGCCCGGGGCCCCCGCGAAGATTTCGGCGGCGGAAGGCCGCGCAGCCGGCATTCCGCCGGCGAAAGCTTCGTGGGGAACGTCAGTACCCCAGATAGGTCTCAAGCGGACCCTTGGGCAGCGCGACCAGGAACCACAGCTCAAAGACGGCGAAGGCGATGCCCGCGGCCAGCGCGCCGGAGGGGAAGGACGTCACGGCGCGGAACTCGCCGAAGCGGATCATGAAGAAGGCGATCAGCAGGGCCGAGCTGACATAGATCCCGGCAAAGGGGATCACCGCGACATAGACCGCCGTGGGCAGCAGCACCGAGCCCACCATGCGCAGCTGCGGCCAGGTGGCAAAGAGCGCGCCTTGCGCCTTCCCCTGGTGGCGCAGCGCCATGGCGAGGTTCACGAAGCTGGCGGCGACCAGGATGAGGCCGAGCCAGAAGGGGAAATAGCCCGATTGCGGCCCGTCGCTGGACCAGCCGGCGCCAATGCGCAGGCTGTCCATGATGGCGATGCCACCCATCGCCATGAGGACGACGGCGGTGCCGATCTCCATGCCCTTCACGCTCGGACCGCGCTCGGCCGCGGCTTCGATCAGGGTGTCGTTTCCGGTTGTCACGCTCATTGGTTCAGCCTCCAGAAGCGGCCAGGAATCCGGCCTCCTGCATCAGGGAACGATGACGCGCTTCCTCGCGCGTCAGCCACTCGACGAAGGGCGCGCCCGTCATCGTGGTGGTGTTGAAGGCGCCGTTGGCCATGAGGTCCCGCCACTCGGGCGTCGCCGTCACGCGGTTCAGCAGGTCGATGTAGAAGGCGGTCTGTGGCGCGGTGATGCCGGGAGCCGCGAAGATGCCGCGCAGCATGAGGTACTCGACGTCGAGCCCCGCTTCCTTGCAGGTCGGGATGTCCTGCCAGCCCATGGTCTCGGTGATGCGGCCCTCGCCCGGCAGGCGCCGGCTGTCGAAGACGCAAAGCGGGCGCAGCGTGCCGGCGCGCCAATGCGTCACGGCCTCGATCGGGTTGTTCACCGTCGCCTGGATGTGGTTGCCCACGAGCTGCGTCGCCACCTCGCCACCGCCGCGGAAGGGCACGTAGATGAACTCCGTGCCCATGGCGCGCTGCATGGCCACCGTGATGATCTGGTCTTCCTGCTTCGAGCCGGTGCCACCCAGGCGGATGCGCTGGGTCTTCGCGGCCTCGACGAACTGCGCCAGATTCTGCCAGGGCGAGGAGGCGTTCACCCAGAGCACGAACTCATCCAGCGCCATCATCTTCACAGGCGTCAGGTCCCGCCAGGAGAAGGGGATGCCGGTGGACATCGGCGTGGTGAAGAGGTTGGACAGGCTGATGATCAGCAGATGCGGGTTGGCCCGCGCGTTGCGGGCTTCGAGGAAGCCTTCCGCGCCCGCGCCGCCGGCCTTGTTCACCACCATCATCGGCTGGCGCATCAGGCTGTGCTTGGTGATGATGCCCTGGATGATGCGCGCCATCTGGTCCGCGCCGCCGCCGGTGCCGGCGGGGACGATGAACTGGACGGGGCGCTGCGGCTCCCAGGCGCGCTGGGCCTGGGCCTGGCTGCTGGCCGCTGCGGCCAGGCCGGCTCCGATCATCGGCAGGTGACGACGGCTGAGCATCATCGTTGGGCTTCCCTCTGGCGTTTACCGATCTTGTAAATGCCCTTTACAAACGCGCTTGGGAGCCCTCTCGTTTCGTAAAGGAGTCAATCGGCTGTGAAGCGATGAAAAGCTTGCAAAGCCGCTTGGCAGCCACCCGCTTCCGCGCGATGCCCCATCGCGTTTCGCGTCCGATACCAGGAGAAGTTCTTTCATGAGTGCGATCAGCAACCTCGGTGAATTGTTGCAGCGCGGCCCCGCCGCCCAGCCGGCGCTGCGCGCGCCCGGGCGTCCGGCCCTGACGCACCAGGCGCTGCGGGACCTGGCGGCCAGCACCGTCGCCACGCTGAACGCCAAGGGAATCGGGCGCGGTGACCGCGTGGCCATCGTGCTGCCCAATGGGCCCGAGATGGCCGCCGCCTTCCTCTGCGTGGCCGCCGGTGCCTCCACCGCCCCGCTGAACCCCAGCTACAAGGGCGATGAGTTCACCTTCTACCTCGATGACCTGAAGCCCAAGGCGATCATCGTGCAGCAGGGCGATGCGACGCCCGCGCGCGCCGCGGCCGAGGGCCTGGGGATTCCCGTGCTGGAACTCACCCCCGGCGAGGCCGCCGGCAGCTTCACACTCGCGGGCGGCACGGCGGGCGCGGCTGCGAAGCCCGGCATGGCACAGGCCGATGACGAGGCGCTGGTGCTGCACACCTCCGGCACCACGGCGCGGCCGAAGATCGTCCCCCTCAGCCAGCGCAACATCACCGCCTCGGCGCAGCATATCGGCGCGGCGCTGGAATTGTCGGAGAGCGACGCCTGCCTGAACATCATGCCGCTGTTTCACATCCATGGGCTCATCGCGGCGGTGCTGTCGAGCATCGCGGCCGGCGGCGCCGTCTGCTGCACCGGCGGCTTCGACGCGCTGAAGTTCTTCCGCCTGCTCGATGAGGAACGTCCCAGCTGGTACACGGCGGTGCCGACGATGCACCAGACCATCCTCAGCCGCGCCGAGCGCAATGCCGAGATCATCGAGCGCGCGAAGCTGCGCTTCATCCGTTCGTCGTCGGCCTCGCTGCCCGGGCCTGTCATGGAGGCGATGGAAGCCACCTTCGGCTGCCCGCTCGTCGAGAGCTACGGCATGACCGAAGCGGCGCACCAGATGGCGTCCAACCCGCTGCGCGGCAAGCGCAAGCCCGGCGCCGTCGGCCTGCCTGCGGGGCCGGAAGTCCGCATCATGACGGATGAGGGCGAGTTCCTGCCGCAGGGCGAGATCGGCGAGGTGGTGATCCGCGGCCCGAACGTGACCGCCGGATACGAAGCGAACCCGGAAGCCAACGCCAAGGCCTTCACCAATGGCTGGTTCCGCACCGGCGACCAGGGGATGCTGGATGCCGATGGCTATCTCCAGCTCACCGGCCGCCTGAAGGAGCTCATCAACCGCGGCGGCGAGAAGGTGAGCCCGCTGGAGGTGGATGGCGTGCTCTCGGCCCATGCGGCCGTGGCGCAGGCGCTGAC
>NZ_JAIEQY010000134.1 GCF_019747315.1 Roseococcus sp.
ATGCTGGCCGGCCGCCGCCCGAAGACGACGCTGGGCACGCAAAGCTGGGACTGGCTGCATGTGGAGGATGTGGCGCGCGGCATCCTCGCCGTCGCCACGCACGGCACGGCCTCGGGCGTCTTCAACCTGGGCTCGGGCCGGGCGGTGCGCGTGCGGGATGTGGTCGAGCGCATCCGCGACCTTGCCGCCCCGGGGATGGAGCTGGTCTTCGGCGAAATCCCCTTCCGGCCGGACCAGGTGATGCACATGCAGGCCGATATCTCGCGCCTCGGCGGCGCCACGGGCTGGGCGCCGCGCATTGCGATCGAGGAAGGGCTGACCGGCACCGTCGAATGGTATCGCGGGCGCGGGTTGTGAAGGCCGAGCTCTGGCGGGTGCTGCGCTTCCTCGCCGTCGGCCTGCTGAACACCGGCTTCGGCTATGCCGCCTATGCAGGCCTCGTGCTGATGGGCGCGCCGCTCTGGCTGGCGGTGGCGGGCGGAACGGTGCTGGGCTTCCTCTTCAACTTCTTCAGCTATGGCGGGCTGGTCTTCGGCAGCACGGCGATGCGGCTGCTGCCGCGCTTCCTGCTCTTCTACCTGGCGCTCGGCAGCCTGAATTTCGTGCTGCTGCGCCTTTTGGGCGCGGCGGGGCTCGGCCCGCTGCTGGCGCAGGCGCTGCTGCTGCCGGTGCTGGCCGCCTGCGGCTATCTCGGCCTGCGCGGCTTCGTCTTTCGTGGACAGGCTGCCCCGCCTGCGGCAAGAGGAAATTCATGAAGCCGATTCCCGCCGCCGAGGAGTTCAAGCCGATCCCCATCCGCCGCGAGGCGGGCGTGCTGGGCAGCCTCGCTTTCACCGGGCGGATGCTGGTGGATCTGCAACTGCTCACCTGCAAGCGCTTCCTCACGCCGCATCTGGCGGCGATGCAGGGCAGCGTGCTGGATGTGGGCTGCGGCGAGATGCCCTTCCGCAGCCTGCTGCCGCAGGGCGCGCGCTACACCGGCCTCGATGTCCCGGCGGCGGATGATTTCGGCATGCGCCGGCATCCGGAGATCGTGGAGTTCGATGGCCTTTCCATCCCCTTCCCCGATGCCAGCTTCGACAATATCCTCTGCACCGAGGTTCTGGAACACGCGGGTGATCCCGCGGCGCTGGTCGCCGAGATGCACCGGGTGCTCAAGCCCGGCGGAACCCTGGCGGCGACGGTCCCCTTCTCGGCCCGGGTGCATCACGCGCCGCATGATTATCACCGCTTCACGCGCTATCGCCTCGCGCAGATGTTCGAAGCCTTCCCCGAGGTGGTGGTCGAGGAACGCGGCGATGACCTGGCCGTGATCGCCAACAAGCTGATCGTGGTGTGCATGCGCCTCGCCACGCCGTCCAAGCCCTGGCGGCTGCCGGCGCTGCTGCTCGCCGCACCCGCGGCGGGCCTCGCGCTGGGGCTGGCGCATCTCTCGCTGCGGCTGGGCTGGGGCTCCAAGGCCGATCCGCTGGGCTACGGCATCCTCGCACGGAAGGCCTGACACCCATGGCACGCATCGCCCTGCAGGATGAGCGCGGCTACAATCAGGTCTTCGCGCCGGTCGGCTCCACGCCCCTGCGCGGCCGCCGCAGGGGCGACTGGTTCGTCGCCCAGGCCGAGCGTCTCGGCGCGCGCCGCGTCTTCGAGATCGGCTGCGGCACCGGCGAGACGGCGGCCTATCTCGCCGCCCACAGCACGGCCGAGGTGGTCGCGGTGGATCTCAGCCCGGTCTTCGTGGCCGAGGCCCGCGCGCGCCACGTCGCCCCCAACCTGCGCTTCGAGGTGTTCGACCTGCTGGGCGAGACGCCGCTGGCCTTCGGCCGCTTCGACATGGTCTTCGGCAATGGCATCCTGCACCACCTGGTGACGCGCCTGGCCGAGGTGCTCCGCGCGCTGCATGGCGTGACCGAGCCCGGCGGCGGCCTCGCCTTCATCGAGCCCAACTTCCTCAACCCCTATTGCGCCTTCATCTTCGGCACCAGGTTCGGCCGCCGCATGGCGAGGCTGGAGCCCGACGAGATGGCCTTCACCCCCGGCGAACTCCGCCGCGCCCTCCCCGCCGCCGGCTGGCGCGAGGTGGAGGTGGCGACGCGCGACTTCCTGCTGCCCGGCCTGCCCGAGGCGCTGGTGAAGCCCAGCCTCGCGGTTGAACCGCTGCTGGAAGCCACGGCCGTCACGCGCTGGCTCGCGCAGTCGCACTTCATCACCGCGCGGGCCTGAGCCGTGGCACTGATCTCCATCATCTCGCCCTGCTACAACGAAGAAGAGAATGTCGAGGCCTGCCACCAGGCGGTGCTGGAACTCTTCGCCCCCGGCGGGCCGCTCGCGCATCACGAGCGCGAGCACATCTTCTCCGACAATTGCTCGGAGGACCGCACGGTGGAGCTGCTGCGCGGCATCGCGGCCGCCGACCCGCGGGTGAAGGTCATCCTGAACGCGCGCAATTTCGGGCCGTTCCGCTCCAACTTCAACGCGCTGCGCTACGCCACGGGCGATGCCATCCTGGTCTTCCTGCCGGTGGACCTCCAGGACCCGCCCGAGATGATCCCCGAGATGGTGCGCCATTGGGAGGCGGGCATCGAGGTCGTCGCCGGGGCGCGCGCCAATCGCGAGGAGACCTGGGCGCTGCGCAGCTGCCGCCGGGTCTTCTACCGCATCGTCAACACGCTCTCCGATTTCGAGATCCCGGAGAATGTCGGCGAATTCCAGCTCATCGACCGCAAGGTGTGGGAAGTGGTGGTCAGCCACCGCGACCAGTATCCCTATATCCGCGGCATCATCGCCTCGGCCGGGTTCCGCCGGCTGATCCTGCCCTATACGTGGAAGGCGCGGAAGCGCGGCATCTCCAAGAACAACGCGCTGCGCCTGATCGACCAGGCGATGAACGGCATCTTCTCCTTCACCGATGCGCCGATGCGCTTCTGCAGCTTCCTGGGCTTCGGCATCGCCGGGCTCGCGCTGGTCTATGCGCTCTTTACCTTCCTCTCGGCGCTGATGCTGCATGGCATGGCGCCGGCGGGCACGCAGACCATCATCATCGCGCTGTTCTTCTTCTCGGGCGTGCAGCTGATGTTCATCGGCATGCTCGGCGAATACATCACGGCGATCCACGCCCAGGTGCGGCGCGGGCCGATGGTGGTGGAGCGCGAGCGAATCAACATCGCAGCACCTCCGCCCACCGGCTCGCAGCAGGGCTGAACTTCGGATGCTCGCGGACAAGGCCGGATTGCTGCTGCTCTATCTCGGCCTGCTGGTCACGGTCTGTGGCCTGCCCTTCCTGCTGCTGCTGAAGCTGCGCCTGCCCGCCGGGCGCTTCGCCCCGGCGCTCTCCGGCGTGGTGCTGGCGGCGGGCGCGGCGGCGCTGCTGCTGGCGCGCGGCTGGCCGGGCTGGTGGAGCCCGGTGCTGCTCTCGCTCGTGCTCGTCCTGCCCTTGCTGGTTCTGGGCCTCGGACCGGCCCTCGGCGGCCTGGCCGCGCTGCCGCTGCTGGCGGGGATGGTCTGGTGGGCGCCGGCGCTCGAATTGTCACCAGGGCGTGCGGCGTTGTTCGTGGCGCTGGGCGGCCTCGCGGCCTGGCTGCCGCGCCTGCTGCCGCAGGGGGCCGGGCTGAAGCGGGGCTGGGTCTTCCTCGGGCTCTCGCTCCTGGGGTTGGCCGCGGTCGCCTTCACCGGCGTCTTCACCACGCCCAACGCCTTCTGGGCGCTCTGGCACCACTGGGGCGCCTTCACCGCGCCCTCCGAGGCCATGCTGGCCGGCGCCATCCCCTTCCGGGACTTCCCGGTGCAATACGGCATGGGGCCGACGCTGCTGGTCGCGCTGCTCGGGCGGGACGATCCCTGGCTGGGCATCTACCTCGCGGCCGGGCTGACCCACCTGCTCTACCTTCTGGCCATGGGGGGCTGCGTGCTGGCCCTGCTGCGCGACGCACCGCAAGGCCGGGTGCTGCTGGCGCTCGCGGCCATGGCGGCCGCGATCCTGCTCTGGACAGGCTATCCGCCGGATTACCTGGGGCCGCTGGCCACGCCCTCGGTGGGCGGCATGCGCTTCCTCCCGCTGGCGCTGCTTCTCCTGGCCATCCTGCGGCATGAGGCGGCCGGGACCGCACCGGGCTGGACGGGCCATGCGCTGTGGTTCCTGGCCCTGGCCTGGTCGCCCGAGGCCGGCTTCCACACAACGCTGGTCTGGTGGCCCTACCTCGCGCTGCGGCAGGCCGGGCAGGCCGAGGGCCGGTGGCAGGTGCTGCGCGCCCTGCTCTGGGGCGCCATGCGGGGCGTGCTGGCCCTGGCGCTGGCCCTCGCGGCGCTGGCCCTGCTGTTCCGCCTGGGCTTCGGCGACTGGCCCTCGCTCTTCGGCTTCCTGACCTATGTGCGGAGCCCGCCGGGCATTCTCCAGCCCAATCTCCTGGGCCCGGTCTGGCTGTTGCTGGCGGCGATCCTCATGGGGCTGGTCGGGATGGCCGCGGGTGATGCACGGGCGCGGCGCATGGGCTTCGTCACCCTCGCCGCGCTGGTGGGCGTGGGCTCCTATTACCTGGGGCGCAGCCACGACAACAACCTGCTGAACCTGCTGCCCTTCCTGGTCCTCGCTTTGGTGCCGCTGCTGCGCGCGGAGGCGCCTTCCCTGCCCGGCGGCTTCTCCCGCGTCGTGATGGCGGGGCTGGTCGCCTGGTCCGCCAGCTTCGGCCTCGACGCCTGGCGTTCTGCCTGGCAGCGCGGCGACGCCGCACGCCTGGGCCCGGCCGATCTGCTGGAGCAGATGCGGCTGGCCACCCCCGCTTCGCAGGCCCGCATGGATGCGGCCATGGTGCCGCTGGGCCTCACCCTCGCGCCTTTCGCGGATGCCGGCGCGGCGCTGGAATGGCTGCGCGGCATCGAGGCCGGGCCGCCTGTCCTCGTGAACGTGGCCTTGCTCTCGGTGCGCGACATGCCGGGGCCGGCCTGGACGGGCATGTCCAACATCGCGACCTATGGCCTCCTCCCGCCCGCCACCATCGAGCACTTCATCGCCCGGGGTGCGGCGGTGTTCGGCCAGCCCGGCTGGATCGTGATCGACCGCGCCCGCCCGGAGGCCTGGCTCGACCGCTTCCGCACCGCCTATGACGTGGCGGAGGAGCGCAGCTTCGGCGGCTACACCGCCTATCGGCTGGTGCCGCGATGACGCGCGCCCTGCCGATGGCCCTTGGCATTGCCCTGCCGCTTGCCGCCGCGATGCTCGCCGTCGCACCCGGCCTCGGCGTGGTGGCGCATCTGGTCCTGCTGGGGCTGCTTCTCGCCAGCCTGGGCACGGGGCGCCTGCTCTGCCGCGCGCTCGGCCTGCCCGATGACCCCTTCCTGGCGCTCGTCACCGGCTATGCCGTGGTGGCGCATGGGCTGATCCTGGGGGATCTGGTGGTGCCGGGCGCGCATCCCGTCATCGCGCTGGGCTTCCTGCTGCTGGGCCTGCCGGGGCTGCGCGGCCCCGCCCCCCGGCACATGATCGCGCTGGCCGGGCTGATCGGGCTGTTCGTCCTGGCCTGGTGCTGGGACATCGTGCCGCGGATGGAGCGGTTCGAGGCGACGGGCCGGCTCGATTTCTGGCTGGACCTGATCATCCATGCCACCAATCTGCAGCCCTTCGCCCTGCCCGAGATCATCGGCCGCGGCCTGACGCTGATGGCCGATTTCCCGCGGATGCTCTACCATTACGGCACGCTGCTGCCGGTGGCGCTGCTGCCGCAACTGGCCGGGACTTCGGCGATGGACACGGTCGCGCTGGCCTGGATTCCGCTGGGCATGGTGGTCATGGCGGCCGGCGTGGTTTCGCTCGGCCTGGCGCTGGGCGGGCCGGGCCTCGCGGCTTGCGGCCTGCTGGCCCTGGCGCTGGTGCCGAACCCCGAGCAATGGACCATCGCCAACGGGTTCTTCGGCTTCGCCTGGCTGCTGGAGACCTCGCCCGGCACCACCTACAGCCTGGGCGTGGCCTGCGCCGCGCTCGCGGCCCTCGTCCATGCCGTGCGGCAGCGCCGGGTGGCGCCGCTGGTGCTGGCGGCCCTGCTGACGGCGGGCTGCATCCTGATCCGCGCCAATACCTTCGTCTGGCTGGCGCCCACCATGGTGCTGGGCACCATCGCCGCCTGGCACTGGCCGGGGCCGCGCCTGCGCCTTGGGCTGGTGCTGCTGGGCCTGGCGGGGCTGGTCGGGCTGCTCGTCCTGATGTCCTGGCAAGCGGTGCTGGCCGATCCCCGGCAATTCATCCTCGGCTACGTCACCTGGTCCCACACGAACAGCGTGCCGACGCGGGTGGACGGCTTGCTCCCCGCGCTCACGCCCTGGATCGGGCGCGTGGGCGTGGGCCTGCTGGGCTGGCTGCTGGTGCTGCTGGGCACGCTGGGGCCCTGGTTGCCGGCCGGCCTCGTGCTCGGCTGGCTGGCCTGGCGGCGCGGGCTGTTGACGCGGGTGGATGCCCTGCCCTTCCTGCTGCTGCTGGTCGCGGCGGTGGTGATGGTGCTTTCGCCCAACTCCCGCAACGGCGACATCTCGGAATATCGCCACCGGGCCGGGCCGCTTCTCGTGGCGGTCTGGGCGGTCTGGACGCTGCATTTCGCGGGCCTGCTGCTCGGCCCCCGGCTCGCGCGGCTCTCCGAGGTGCGGCGCCTGGCCCTGCTGGGGGCCGCGGCGGTCATCGCGCTCCCGGTGCTGGCGCTGACGATCGGCGGCGCGAAGCGCCCGATCATGGATTGGGGCCAAGCCTATTACAGCACCTCCGTCCACCCCGACCTGATGCGGCTGGCGCCCCATCTGCGCCGCCTGGGGGGCGATCCGCCGCGCTTCGCCGTGGCCAACCAGCCCGCCGATTCCCGCAACATCGATGACGCCGCGCGGCTCGTGGCGCTGTCGGGCATGCCGGCCTATCTCTCCTGCCCCGGATTCATGATCGCCTCGGGCGGGGCCTTCGGGCAGGAGGCGACGCGCCGGCTTGAGGTGCTGCGGCGGCTGGCGGCGGCGCCCGATCTGGCGGCGCTGCGGGCCATCATGCGCGAGGAGCGGATCACGCATTACATCGTGACCGCGCCGGGCGATGCGCCCTTCGACCCCGAGCGACGCGCGGCGGATGCGCGCTTCGGCGACTACGCCGTCTATCTGGATCGCGCGGCGCCGTGATGGGCGCCCCTACTCCGCCCGGATATTCCCCGCCCGCACCACCCGGCCGAAGAGCTCGAAATCCCGCGCCGTGATGGTCGCCAGCTCCTCCGGCGTCGAGGGCACGGAATCCACGGCGCCCTGGGCCAGGCGCTCCCGCACGGCGGCGGCCAGCATGACGGGGCGGTTGATCTCGGCCATGCGCAGGATGATCTCGCGCGGGGTGTTGCGCGGCGCGAACATGGCGAACCAGCTTTCGAAATCCACCGCGGGGATGCCGATCTCGCGCGTGGTCGGCACGTTGGGCTGCAAGGCCTGGCGCTCGGCGCGCGTGACGAAGAGCGCGCGCAGCCGCCCCGAATCCACATGCTGGCCGAGCAGCTGGATGCCATCCATGAAGATCGGCACGCGGTTGGCCAGCACATCGGGGATGGCGGCGGCCGTGCCGCGGAAATGCACGGGCTCGGCCTCCACCCCCACGGCGCGGCGCCAGGCCTCGGTCACCACATGGGTGATGCCGCCGGCCCCGGTGCTGGCATAGGTGAAGCCGGGCGAGCGGCGCATCAGCGCCACCAGCTCCGCATGGTTCTGCGCCGGCACCTGCGCCGCGATGGTCATGAGGAAGTAGTTCGTCATCATCTTCGCGACGGGGGCGAGGTCCCGCATCGGGTCGAAGGGCAGGTTCGCATAGGTGTGCGGGTTGATCACCACCTGGCCGGAATTGGCGATGAGGAAGGTGTGGCCATCGGTCGCGCGGATCACCGCCTCGGTCCCGAGATTGGCGGCCGCACCGGGGCGGTTCTCCACCACCACGGGCTGGCCCAGCGCCTCCTGGAAGCCGGGGGCGGCGAGGCGCGCGAGGGTATCGGTCGGCCCGCCCGCGGCGAATCCGACGATGAAGCGCAGCGGCCGGTTGGGCCAGGCCGGTTGCGCGATGGCGGGGGCGGCGAGCAGCGCGCCGGCACCCAGAAGGGTGCGGCGCATCACGGATTCACGCATGGACATCTCCCTGTGGGCCGGCTGCTCGGGTCATGCCCCCGCTTGGCCGGCGCCCTGGAAGATGTCCGTTCCGTAACCTGATTTCAACCGAAACGTGTACCCGGTTCAGTCCAGGCGGATATTCTCGCTGCGGACCACCTGGCCCCAGGCCTCCTGCTCCGTGCGGACCAGCGCGGCCAGGGCGGCGGGGGTGGTATGCTCGGGCACGGCCGCCTGGGCGCGGAAGACGTCGATCATGGCGGGCGTCGCCATCGCCGCCGCCATGGCCTGGTTGAGCCGCGCCACGATCGGCGCCGGCGTGCGGCCGGGTGCGAAGATGGCCTGGATGATGCTGGTGGTGAGCGCCACGCCCTGCTCCTGCAAGGTCGGCACATTGGGCAGCAGCGGCAGCCGCGCGGGCGAGAGGGTGGCGAGCACCCGCACGCGGCCATCGCGCGCCAGGGCCTCGGCCGCGCCGGCCGGCATCACCATGGCATCCACCTGGCCCGCGGCCAGCGCCTGCTGCGCAGGGGCGGCGCCGGTGAAGGGCACATGCAGCAGCTCCGCCCCGGCGGCGAGGCCGATGCGCAGCATGGCGATCTGCGAGGTGCTGCCCACGCCCCAGCTGGAATAGGTCAGCGCGCCAGGCCGTGCCTTGGCGGCGGCGATGAAGGCGCGCAGATCGGCGATCTCGCGCTGGGTGGGGCCCACGGCGAGTGCCAACGGCACGCGCGTCAGCAGGCTGATCGGCTCGAAATCCGTGTTCGCGTCATAGGTCAGGTTGCGCATGGCGGCGGGGTTCACCGCATGGGTGTCGGTGACGCCCAGCAGCAGCGTGGTGCCATCGGGCGTGGCGCGCGCCACGACACCCGCGCCGATGCTGCCATTGGCGCCGGCCCGATTCTCGACCACCACGGTCTGGCCCAGCGAATTCGTCATGTTCTGCGCCAGGCTGCGCGCCAGGATGTCGCTGATGCCACCCGGGTTGAAGGGAACGATGATGCGCACCGTGCCGGCCGGGATGGTCTGCGCACGTGCCACCAGGGGGGCGGCGAGGAGCGAGGCCGCGAGCAGCGGCAGGCCGCGACGAGGGAGATGGGTCAAGGGAGCCTCCTGGGGCGTGATGCCGGGTGATGGCGGCGGCCTAGCAAGGCCCGCGCCACCCGGTATCCCCGCACCATGGCGCAAGTCGGAGGGGCTGCGCTGGCGTGAAAGCGGGCGCGCGGGCGCCCGGCTGCCCGCAATTCGGGCATGGCAGGGTTGGGCGGCCGCGAGGGGCGGCGCCGGTCGCTTGCAGCGGGGCGCGACCCCGCGCATATGACGGCCAGTTCATTGATCCGCCTGGAGGCCCATCGCCATGGTCACGCTGTCCCGCCGTTCCGCGCTCGTCGCGGGCACCGCCATCATCGGCTCCCCCTTGGCCGCGCCGAATGTCGCCCGCGCCCAGGCCGCGCTGCGCCTGACGCTGCCGTGGCTCGCCCAGGGCTCTACGGCCTACGCGTTCATCGCGCGCGAGATGGGCGCCTTCTCGCGCCGTGGCCTGAATGTGGAGGTGACGCGCGGCTTCGGCAGCGTCGCCGCCGCCCAGGCGCTGGCCCAGGGCCAGTTCGACTATGCCATCATCGGCGCCGGCCCCATGATCCTGGCCGCCGCGCGCGAGCTGCCGGTCGTCGGCATGGCGACCGTGAACTACGACATGACCATGGGCGTCGCCATCCGCGCCGACAGCCCGATCCGCACCGCGAAGGACCTGGAGGGCAAGCGCATCGGCGCCGTGCCGACCAGCGCGGAATTCCCCTTCTGGCCGGCCTTCGCCCGCCGCGCCGGCATCAACCTCTCCACCGTGACCATCCAGCAGATGGACAACCGCGTGCTGGAGCGTTCGCTGATCGACCGCCAGGTGGATGCGATCACCGCCATCGGCTCCTCCACCATCCCGGTGATGCAGGCGCAGAACGCGGCGCATCGCTTCATCCCCTATTCCTCGGCCGGGCTGAACTTCTACGCCAACGTCATCTGCACCCGCGCCGAGGTGCTGCGCGACCGCGCGGCGCAGGCCGAGGCCATCACCGATGCGCTGCTGGAAGCCGCCGCCCTGCAGCTGCGCGAGCCGGAGCGCGCGCTGGACATGTTCATCCGCCAGGTGCCCGAGATCGGCATCACCTCGGGCGGTCGTGAGAATGCGCGCCTCTCCCAGGGGCTGATGCAATCCACCATGCTGGCGCCCGAGGCGATCCAGAACGGCCTGGGCTTCACCGATATCGCGAAGTGGAACGCCATGACCGACCTCGTCATGGAATTCGGCGCGCCGCCGGAAGCCCGCCGCCCGAACACGGACGCCATCATCTCCAACCGCTTCGCCGGCCGCATCAAGCTGACCGAGGCCGAGTGGGCCGCGCAGCGCACCCGCCTCGCTCCCTTCGGCGCGATGCTGGGCTGATCGCGCGCCCGATGATCTCGCTCCGCGGCGTTCGCAAGACCTACGCTTCCCCGGCCGGCCCCATCGAGGCCGTGGCCGGGGTTTCGGTGGACATCGCCGAGGGAGAATTCGTCTCCATCCTGGGCCCATCCGGCTGTGGCAAATCCACGCTGCTGATGATGCTGGCGGGCCTCGAATCCATCACCGCCGGCCACATCACCATCGGCGGCCAGCCGATGACCGGGCCGCGCCGCGATGCGGGCCTCGTGTTCCAGGATGCGACGCTGCTGCCCTGGCTTTCGGCGCGGGACAACGTGCTCTTCCCCATCAAGATGATGCGGCTGCCGCGCGAGAAATACGTGGCCCGCGCGGAGGAGCTGCTGCATTCCGTGGGCCTGGGCGCCTTCATGGAAAAGCGCCCGCGCGAATTGTCCGGCGGCATGCGCCAGCGCGTGGCGCTCTGCCGCTCGCTGATCCACACCCCCTCGATCATGCTGATGGATGAGCCCTTCTCGGCGCTCGATGCCATCACGCGGGACGAGATGGCGCTGGTGCTGCTCGACCTCTGGTCGCGGCACCGCAAGACGGGGATCTTCATCACCCACTCCATCCGCGAGGCGGTGCTGCTGAGCGACCGCGTGCTGGTGATGACCAAGCGCCCCGCCGTGGTGGTGGCCGATGTCCCCATCCCCTTCGCCCGCCCGCGCGATGAGAGCGTGCAGGACAGCCCGGAATTCATCGCCATCGTGGCCAAGCTGCGCGGGATGATCGAGCACAGCATCAAGGATGCGGCGTGATGGACGGATCCACACCTGTCGTGGCCGAAGCCCCGGCCGCGCTGAACATCGAGAAACGCGAACTGGTGAAGCACCCGGCGGTGCAGATCCTGCTGCCCATCGCCTTCGCCATCTCGGTGCTGCTGCTCTGGGAATTCCTGGTGGATTTCTACCAGGTGCCCAAGGTCATCCTGCCCTCGCCGATGGACATCTACCAGCGCACCGTCTCGGCCTGGCCCTTCCTGTTGCAGCATGCGGTGCCCACGGGGGTTGAGGCCGCCATCGGCTTCATGCTGGCGACCGTGCTGGGCATTTCGCTGGCCGTCCTGCTTTCCTATTCGAAATGGGCCTATGCGGCGCTCTACCCGAACGTGATCTTCTTCCAGCTCATCCCGAAGATCGCGCTGGCCCCGCTGTTTATCGTCTGGCTCGGCATCGGGTCTTCGTCACGGCTGGCCTTCTCGATGTTCATCGCCTTCTTCCCGGTGGTGATCGCGACCCTGACCGGCCTGCGCTCCACGCCGCCCGACATGCTGCGCCTCTGCAAGGCGCTCACCGCGCGTTCCTGGCAGGTCTTCCTTTCGGTGCGCTTTCCCTATGCGCTGCCGCATATCTTCTCGGGGCTGAAGATCGCCGTCACCTTCGCCATCATCGGCGTCATCGTGGGCGAGTTCATCACGGCGCAGGCGGGGCTGGGCTACCTGATCCTCTTTGCCTCCAGCCAGGCGGAGACGGCGCTGATCCTGGCCTCCATCGGGATGCTCTGCGTGGTGGGCCTGGTGCTCTACGGCTTCGTTGCGGGGCTGGAGAAGCTGATCCTGGGCAAGTTCGGGCAATAGGCTTGGCGCTCGCACCAATCGCTGGCTGAATGGCCGCGCGCGCGCGGCGAGTTGAGGAGAGAAACCCATGCAATACGACATCCTGCTGAAGGGCGGCCGCGTGGTCTGCCCGGCCTCGGGCCTGGACGGGACCATGGATGTGGCCGTGGCCAATGGCCGCATCGCCACCATCGCGCCCGACATCCTCGCCAGCTCCGCGCGCGAGGTGATCACGGTGAAGGACAAGATCGTCCTGCCCGGCATGGTGGACACCCATGCGCATATCTACACCTACGTCTCCGGCCGCTTCGGCCTGCCGGCCGACATGGCGGGCGTCCATAGCGGCGTGACCGCGCTGGTGGACCAGGGCGGCGCGTCCTGCATGACCTTCCCGGGCTTCAACGAATTCATCGTGAAGCCCGCGCATTCGCGCGTCTTCAGCTTCATCAGCGCCTATGTCGTGGGCGGCCTCGAAGGTCATTACTACCCGACGCTCTATGGCCCCGAGCATGTGGATGTGGACGCGACGGTGAAGGCCGCCCGCGCAAACCCGAATGTCGTGAAGGGCGTGAAGGCCCATGCCGAGATCGGCAACATGGCGCGCTACGGCCTGGAAGTGCTCAAGAAGGCCGCCCAGATCGGCCGCGAGGCGGACCTGCCCGTCTATTGCCATTTCGGCCAGCTCTGGCCCACGCCCGAGACCGGCAATAACGGCGTGGACCCGGACGAGATCCTGCCGCTCGTCATTCCGCTGCTTCGCCCCGGCGACATCCTGGCCCACCCCTTCACCCGCCACCCCGGCGGCTTCGTGGACCGGCGCACCGGGAAGGTGCACGGCATGGTGCAAGCCGCGCTGGACGCCGGGCTCAAGGTGGATGTGGGCCATGGCTCCCACTTCTCCTTCAAGATGGCGCGCATCAGTCTCGACGCCGGCATCATGCCGGACACGCTGGGTGCGGATATGCATGGCTACAACACGCGCATCCCGGCCCCCCCCGGCACGCCCGCCAACCATTCGGACCCGGAGGAGGATCACCCCTTCACCGGCAAGGCCCGCTTCTCGCTGACGCTCGCCATGAGCGAGATGATCGCCCTCGGCGTGCCTTTCGAGCAGGTGGTGCCGATGGTGACCACCGGGCCCGCCGCCATGCTGCGGCTGGATGACGGCATCGGCACGCTGCGCATCGGCGCTGTGGCCGATGTCTCCGTGCTGGATGACCTGCGCGGGCGGTTCAAGATGGCCGACAATGAGGGCACGGAAGTGGTCGCCGAGCGGCTGCTGCAACCTGCCTTCTGTCTCAAGGGCGGCGTCCGGTTCGACGCAACCGCGCCGATCCTGCCGGCGGCGATTGCGGCGTGATCCCGTCCGATGACCGCAGGGCGCAGCCCGAAGGTCTGAATCGGCCGGGCGACAAGATGGGGCTTTGCCCCATGCCCCACCGGGGTCCGTGGCGGACCCCGGACCCCGCCGCACCATGAAGCAAGGGGTCGGCGCGGCGATCACCCGGAAGGAGGATGATCGCTTCCTCCGCGGGCGTGGGAAGTATGTGGGCGATATCCAGCTTCCCAACATGCGGGAGGTCGCCTTCCTGCGCAGTCCCGTGGCCCACGGGGTCATCCGCGCCGTCCGCGCTCCCCAGGGCGCGCAGGTCTTCACCATGGCGGACCTCACGGGCGTGCTCCCGATCCGCGCGCCTTCCTCGTTGCCGGGCTTCCGCCGCACCGACCAATGGCCCCTCGCCCAAACCCGCGTCCGCCAGGTGGGTGAGCCCATCGCCATGGTGGTCGCCGCAACCCGCGCCGAAGC
>NZ_JAIEQY010000069.1 GCF_019747315.1 Roseococcus sp.
AGCGCGCGGGCGCGGTTGGCGTCCAGCATGGCGCGGGCCTCGACGACGGAGTTGGTCGTGAAGTCCAGGCCGCCGGCCGCCAGGTCCTGCATGGCGGGGGCAGCACCATTGGAGGGCACCCAGCGGACATGGGCGGCGGGCAGGCCCATGGCCATGAGCCAGCCGGCCAGCGCCAGGTGCCAGATGCCGCCCTGGCCGGTTCCGCTGGATTTGAGCTGGCCCGGGCGGCTCGCGCGGATCGCGTCGGCGAGTTGGCGGACGTTCTGGTAGGGGGCGTTCACATTGACCTGGATGCCCGGCGGATCGTTGTTCATGAGGCCAAGCGGCGTGTAGTTGCGGAAGGTGAGCTCGGTCAGCCCCTGCCAATGCAGCATGCAGATCTCGGCGGTGATCATGCCCAGCGTGTAGCCATCGGGCGCCGCCTGGGCGATCGCGGCGTGGCCCACGACGCCCGAGCCGCCGGTGCGGTTGATGACGTTGAAGGGCTGGCCCAGCTCCTTTTCCAGCAGGTTGGCGATGATGCGCACCACGGCATCCGTGCCGCCGCCGGCCGCCCAGGGGCAGAGGAGTTGCACGGGCCGGACGGGCCAGCGCGCCTGCCCGAAGGCGGGGGCTGCGATCAGCGCGGGTGTGGCGCCGAGGATGAGGCGGCGAGACGTGGTGGTCATGTTGTTTCTCCCTTTTCGTTGTTGTTTCAGGTGCTGGCGCGGCGGCGAGAGAGCCGCATCCAGATCCAGGCGCCCAGTGGCCAAAGCAGCGCGCTGATGGTGAGTGCGGCCAGGAAGGAGGAGACGGGCCGCTCGAAGAAGGGCATCACGTCGCCATCGGATTTGATCAGGCTGGTGACGAAATTCTGCTCCAGCATGTTGCCCATCACGATGCCGAGCACGAGGGCGGCCACGGGATAGCCGTTCTTCTCCATGACGAAGCCGAGGATGCCGAAGAGCCCCACCAGCAGCACGGCAAACAGGTTGTTCCCCGTGGCGAAGGCGCCGACGGCGCAAAGCAGCAGGATCACCGGCATGACGGCCGAGCGTGGCGCGCGCAGCACGGTGGAGGCGGCGCGGATCATCAGGATGCCCAGCGGGATCATGATGATATTGGCCAGGATGAAGATGATGTAGAGCGCGTACATGCTCGACGCGCGCTCGGTGAAGAGCGTCGGCCCCGGGTTCAGCCCCTTCATGTAGAGCACGCCGATGGCGATGGCCGTGATGGTGTCGCCGGGGATGCCAAACAGCAGCGATGGCACCCAGCCCGAGGCGAGGGAGGCGTTGTTGGAGGCGCCCGCCTCGACCAGCCCTTCCGGATGGCCGGTGCCGAATTTCTCCGGCTCCTTCGAGAATTTCTTGCTCATGGCGTAGCTGACCCAGGCCGCCATGTCGGCACCCGCCCCGGGTAGCACGCCGATGATGATGCCGACGAAATTGCCCCGCCACATGGGCCATTGGTACTTCTTCGTCAGCGCCCATTGGTTCGCGAGGATGGAGCCGAATATGCGCTTGGGCAGCTTGGGCGGCTCCGCACTCGCCATGGCGCGCATCACCTCGCTCACGGCAAAGACGCCGACGAGGGCGGGAATGGGCTCGATGCCGCCCAGCAGATCCGGGATGCCGAAGGTGAAGCGCGGCGTGCCGGCCGGGTTCTCCATGCCGATGCAGGCGATGAGCAAGCCGAGCAGCATCGAGGCGATCGCCTTGATGGGGGAGGAGCGCGCGACCAGCGTGGCGCACATCAGCCCCAGCAGGGCCAGCCAGAAATACTCATAGGTCGAGAAGGAGAGCGCCACCTCGGCCAGCGCCGGCGCCAGCACCATGAGGGAGATGGTGCCGACGATGCCGCCAATCGCGCTGAACCACAGGCCCGCGCCGAGTGCGAGCTCCGCCTGCCCCTTGCGGGTCAGCGCGTAGGCCTCGTCGGTATAGGCGGCCGAGGCCGGCGTGCCGGGGATGCGCAGCAACGCGCCCGGAATGTCGCCCGAGAAGATCGCCATGGCGGAGGCCGTGATGATGGTCGCGATGGCCGCAATGGGTGAGAGCCAGAAGGTGACCGGCACCAGCAGCGCGGTCGCCATGGTGGCCGAAAGCCCGGGCAGCGAGCCCACGACCAACCCGTAGATGGCGGAGGCGAAGATGGCGATCAGCACATCCGTCGCCATGACCAGGCGGAAGCCTTCGAGGAGCGGCTCCATCTACCAGGGTGCCGCCAGCAGGCCTTCGGGGAGCGGCACCCGAAGCAGCTTGTAGAAGGCCAGATGCACCAGCAGCGGTGCGATGATGGCCACCGGAATGGCGATGGAAAGGCGCGAGCCGAGCGCCAGCCCCGCCACCAGCACCATGATCGCCGCTGTCAGCAGGAAGCCCAGCGGCTCGGAGGCCAGGGCGTAGAACAGCAGGAGGGCGGGCGGGATCAGCACGCCGATGGCGCCCAGGCGGGGCTTTGCGCCCTCCTCCGGTGCCCCGGGCGCTTCGAAGCCGCGGCCGATGCCAAGCGCGATCAGCGCGCCGCAGCCGATCAGCCCGAAGCCGATCACCATGGGGAAAGCCGCGGGCCCGACATCCTGGCCCGGCACGGCCGGCAGGCGCGAGCCGAACCAGGCCGCCGCCGCGCCCAATGCCACCAGCACGCCGCCGGTGATCCGGTCGGTCACTTGCACGTTTGGCTCCCATTCCTCTTGCCCTTGAGTGTTGCGAGGTTTGACATGGAGCGCCAGTGAAATTCCGGTCGGTTTCGGCGCCTTGTTCCGCGCTCGGTTCGAGGCCAATCTGCGCCCAAATCATTTGCCGAGAGCGATATCCATGGATGTTTCCACCCCCCTGACCCCCACCAGGCAGCAGGCGCTGGCCCTGCGCTACGGCGAGGCCGCCGTGCCCGCCGCCGGCCCCTGGAACGCCCATATTGACCTGCTGCTCTCGCACCGCTCGGTGCGCGGCTATCGCCCCGATGCGCTGCCCGCGGGCACGCTGGAGACGCTGATCGCGGCCGCCCAATCCGCGGCCACCAGCTCCAACTTGCAGACCTGGTCGGTCATCGCGGTGAATAACCCCGAGAGCCGCGCGCTGATGATGAAGGTTGCGGGTGGGCAGAAGCACATCGCGCAATGCCCGCTCTTCCTGGTCTGGCTCGCCGACCTGTCGCGCAATGAACGGCTGGGCGCCGAGGAAGGCGTGGAGATGCCGACCATCCCCTATCTGGAGAGCTACCTGGTCGCCGCCATCGATGCCGCGCTGGCCGCGCAGAATGCCGTGGTGGCGGCGGAGTCGTTGGGCCTTTCCACCGTCTATATCGGCGCGCTGCGCAATGATCCGGAGGCGGTGGCCAGGTGCCTGGGCCTGCCCCCTGGCGTGATGGGCGTCTTCGGCCTTTGCGTCGGCTATGCCGCGCAGGACGCGGTGAATGAGGTGAAGCCGCGCCTCTCCCAGGCCGCCATCCTCTCGCACGAGACGTATGGCAATCCGGAAGAGCCGCAACTCCGCGCCGCCTATGACGCGGAGATGAAGGCCTTCTCCGAGCGCAATGGCATGGGCGCCGAGAACTGGTCCGGCCGCGTCATCCAGCGCATGGGCAAGCTCTCCGCCATGGGCGGGCGCGACAAGCTGACGAGCGTGCTGCGCGCCCTGGGCTTCCCGCTGAAGTAAGCTGGACAGGTCCGGACATTTGGCGAAAGCTCCTCCCCAACGAAAACTGGGGAGGACAAGATGGAATACCCGAAGGCGCCGATTGGCGGCCCGGCCGCCTGGCTGGGCGCGGAGATGGCGGCGCGCACCGATTGGGTGGAGAGCTTCACCCCGTCCGAACTGGCCGAGATCGAGGCGGCCATCGCCGAGCATCTGGAGGCGGGCCGCCCGATGGGCGAGATCACGCCCGAGACCTTCCGCCTGCCCACGCTGGCACCGCGCCTCACGCGCATCCTGCATGACATCCAGCACGGGCGCGGCTTCGTGCTGCTGCGTGGCTTCGATGTGGCGGGGCGCGACATCGAGGAAAGCGCCATCGCCTATCTGGGCATCGGCGCGCATCTCGGCGGCTTCCGGTCGCAGAATGCCAAGGGGCATCTGCTGGGCCATGTGAAGGATCTCGGCCTCGATATCCAGAACCCCAAGGTGCGCTACTACCAGACCAACAAGGAACTGGAATTCCACACGGATTCCTGTGACATCGTGGGTCTGGTCTGCCTGAAGACGGCCAAGTCCGGCGGCGGTTCGCGCATCGTCTCCTCCGTCGCCATCCATGACCGCATGATGCGCGAGACGCCCGATCTCTGGTGCGCGCTGTTCAACCCGATGCCGACGGATCGGCGCGGCGAGATCCCGCCGGGCATGCTGCCCTGGTTCGAAATCCCGGTCTTCAACTGGTTCCAGGGCGAGCTGAGCACCATCTATTCCGGGCAGTATATCCGCTCGGCCCAGGCGAATTTCCCGGAGGCGCGGCGCCTCACGCCCGATGAAACCGCCGCGATTGACCGGCTGGATGAGCTGGCCGCCGAAATGTCGGTCGAGATGGAATTCCGCCCCGGCGACATGCAGTTCATCCACAACCACCAGATCCTGCACAGCCGCACCGATTTCGAGGATTGGCCCGAGCCCGGGAAGCGCCGCCATCTGCTGCGCCTCTGGTTGGCGCCGCGCCAGGCGCGCGTGCTGCCGCCCGTCTATGCGCAGCGCTATGGCGACATCAGCGTGGGCAACCGCGGCGGCATCGTGGTGAAGGACACGGTGCTGCGCTTCACGCTGGAGCCCGCATGATGCGCCGGCGCGGGCTGCTGGCCCTGGGGCTTGCGGCACCGGCGGTGGCGCGGGCGCAAGCCTGGACCCCGCAACGGCCGATCCGGATGATCGTGCCCTTCGCGCCCGCCGGCATCCTGGACCAGCTGGCACGGCTGCTGGCCGAGCCGATGGGCCAGCGCCTGGGCCAGCCCATCATCGTGGAAAACCGCCCCGGTGCCGGCGGCAATGTCGGCACCGCGCTCGCCGCGCGGGCGCGGGGCGATGCGCATGTGGTGCTGGTGGGCAGCACCGGCCCGCTCGCCGTCTCGCCTATCACGGAGGCCAATCTCAGCTATGACCCGCTGACCGACCTCATCCCCATCACCCTGCTGAACGCGACGCCGCTGGTGCTGGTGGTGCGCCAGGCCTCGCCGCATCGTGACCTCCAGGGGTTGGTGGCGGCGTTGAAGCGGGATGGGCGGGAGGTGCTCTACCCCACGCCCGGCGTCGGCTCGCCGCAATTGCTGGCGCAGGAGGCATTTCGCCAGGCGGCGGGTTTCCCGGCGGCGCCCGTGCATTACCAGGGCAGCGCGCCCGCGGTGCTGGCCGTGATCGCGGGGGAATTCCCCTTCACCATTGAGAACCTCGTGCTCGTCGCCCCGCATGTGCAGGCGGGCACGCTGCGGGCGCTGGGCGTCACGAGCCTCTCCCGCGCGCCGATGATGGCCGACGTGCCGACCCTGGCCGAACAGGGCTTCCCCGGCTTCTCGGCCGGCGGCTGGTATGGGCTGCTGACGCCGGCCGGCGTGCCGGAGGAGGCGATTCGCGCCTATCACCAGGCGGCGACCGGCGCCTTGGCCGAGCCGAATGTGGCGCGCCGCATCTCGGAGATGGGCGGGCCGCCGATCGGCTCCTCGCCGTTGGAATTCCGCGCACATATCCAGGCCGAGATGGAGCGCTGGCGGGGTGTGATGGCGCGCGCGGCGGCGCCGGTCGTGCGGTAGCGGGAGCGGCGATCTCCGCCAGGGCTGGGCCAGCCCTGGCGGTCCGATCAATGACTCCCCCCAGCGGCTTCAGAGCACGAAGTCGCTCGCCGTCAGGTTGTACAGTCCGGTGAACTGCACCAGCATTTCAGCCGCGCCGCCATTGCCGATGTCGAAGGCGGCGTAGGTGTTGGTGGCGTCCTGATAGACCCGCGCCTGTGCCACGCCCACACCGGAGAACACCGCGCCCCCAATGAAGACGAAGGCCTGATCACCCTCGACGGCGAGCGGATCGATCGCCTTGACGTTGACCTTGTCGCCGCGGGCGAAATCGGTGATCAGATCGGGGGCACCGGCCGCGCTGTCACCAAGGGCGGAAAAGAGGAAGGTGTCGCGGCCCGCGCCACCCGTCAGGACATCGCGGCCCGCGCCTCCGTCCAAGGTGTCGTTGCCGGCATCCCCCAGGATCGTATCCGCCCCGGCATCGCCGGTCATGTTGTCGTTGCCTGTGCCGCCCTCGAGGCGGTCATTGCCGTCCTCGCCATCCACGAGGTCATTGCCTTCGCCGCCGAGCAGGGTGTCGCCGCCGCCATCGCCGTGCAGCGAGTCATTGCCGGCGCCACCCTCGATGCGGTTGTTGTTGGAGTTGCCATGCAGGAAGTTGGCGAGAGCATTGCCGGTGCCGTTGATGGCCATCGTGCCAGTGAGGTGCAGACCCTCGAGATTGGCACCCAGCGTCCAGCTGATCGAGGACAGCACATCATCATGGCCCTCGCTGGCCAGCTCGGTGATCACGTCGCTCAAGCTGTTGACGATGTAGCGGTCATCACCCGTGCCGCCGGCCATGGTGTCATTGCCCGGCCCGCCATCCAGGAGGTCATTCCCGTTGCCGCCGGTCAGCAGGTCATTGCCCTGACCACCGCGGAGCGTGTCGGCCCCATCATTCCCGGTCAGGGTGTCGTTGCCGCCCAGGCCACTGATGCTGTCCGCGCCGGGACCACCAACCAAGGCTTCGCCTGCGGCCGTGCCGTTGATGATGTCCACCGCGTCGGTCACCGTCACTTCGAGGACGAAGCCGTTGGTCAGGCCGAATTGGTCGGTCACCCGGACAAAGCCACTGACCTTGTGCCCCGCTGTGGTCAGGGCCGCGTTCTCGTAATCGGGCGAGGAGACGAAGGTGACGGACCCGGTGTTCGCGTCGATCTGCAGCAGGTAAGGCGTGCCGCCATCATTCTCGATCGAATACTGGAGCCCGGCGCCGCTGACGCCACCGCCATCGGTCGCGACGACCTGCAGAACCTGGCCCGTCGCGTTCTCGGCGAAGGAGACGCTGCTGGGCGAGGTGATGATGGGTGCCGTGGGTGCCGCGAGGGAGAGGACCTGGAACGTGGCCGCGTCGTTCGCCCCGGCGGTCGAATAGCCGATCACCACATCGCCATTGTCGAGCAGCGTGGCGCGCGCCCCGAATTGGGAGCCGGCCGTCTCGGTGTTGACCAGGATCTCATCGCTCAGCGGGGCGCCCGTGGCGCTGAAGCGGCGCGCATTGACGGAGGTGCCATCGCCATCGCTGGCGCCTTCCCACGTGACCAGGAAGCCACCATCTCCGCTCCCGAGGGCGAGCACCCTGGGATTGGTCTGCGCCCCGGCCGTCAATTGATTGACCAGGAAATCCGGGCCAAGCGGATTGCCGCCCAGATCATAGATGCGGGCGCGGATGTCGCTCGTCGTCAACACCTGGTTGCCTTCGGAGTCGAGGCCGCCGGTGGATTGCCAAACCACCACGATATTCCCACCGAGCAGGGCGGTCACCTGAGGGTTGGTCTGCTGGCCGAGCGTGACCGTGTTGAAAACCTGAGCGCCCTCGGTCGTGCCCAGGGTGTTGGTCAGGGTGTGCAGGTTGAAATCGTAGCGATACCAGCGCATCACGATGCCGCTGCCGTCGCTATCCGTCAGTTCGCGCGCCAGCGCCATAAAGCCATCTGGCTTCATCGCCGCGGAACCCGTCACGTAGAAATAGGGGACACCGGCCGAATCCACCTCGATGGGGGCAAGCGGTACGCCGTTGATGTTCCCCGCATCATATCTGCGCAGAAAGACATCGGCCTGCGGGTGAAACTCCGTGTTCTGGGAATAGAGCGTCAAGACCGCCCCGTTGTAGAAGGTGGCCAGGGCATAATTGTCCGGCGTCGCCTGGGTGGTGATTTGCAGGGTGGTCGCGGCGGTTGCGCCGTCGAAGGGAACAAAAGTGCCAGACACGGTACGGCTGAGGCCGTTATCGCCCGAGATGGTCACGAAGTAGGCATCTCCCGCAACAGCGGGTGGGAAGGTTGGGACGTAGTCCACATCCACCAGCGTGAGATTGATCAAGGCATTGGGGGCATTGCCAATCAGGAACAGCCCGCCGGTTGCTACGCCCGCCTCCGTATATTTCTGGCCGAAGATGCGATCGCCTGGCACCTCACCCGGGGCATATTCTGTGATGAACGCGAACGGCGGGCTGATCGGAACAGTGTAGCCGTGGGAGACCAGAATGAAGCCCCCATCGGCGGTCTTCACAGGAATGGCGCCGGAGGAGAACAGGTCGCTCCGCATCTCGACGCGCGTTTCGATGCCTTTTGCCGTTGGCGTCAGGTAACTCGTCATGGCGTCTCCCAGCCGGCATCCGGCCGCATCGTTGAGGTTGTTTAACAATCCGCATACGATGCGAGTTAAATATACTGCACAAGAGCGGACACTCGTTCGTGCAGCTCAAAAAACATTTCGTTTTGCGATTTTTCTCTCTATTTCGGCAGAAATTCGAGGCTTATCACACTTTTCCTCAGTATATTATATTTTGGTTATCAGCGATCGGCCGTTCGTGCCGGGTGGTCCCGGACAGCGGGGCCGGCCAGCACGAGGGAGGCGAATGGTGCCATCCCATCGGCGTATTTGGCCCTCCGCATCCTCGGCGATCCGGGGATCTGCCACCCCCGGGGGCCGGTGTTCCTGGCGAGCGTCCGCCGGGGTGGTCGCCGAGCATCGCTGCGGGCCGGAGCGCCGCCGTGGCGCGGGCGCGGCTTCATGTCCCGGATGATGACAGCGTCGTTGCCTTCGCCATCGCGGATGGCGGTGCGGGTGGTGCAGTTCACCGGCGTGCCCAAGCTGACGGTTAGCGACGTCTGCCTCTGACATGCTGCGGGCCAGGCCGGCATCCCGCTGGTCTTGGCCCGCCCGCCTGGGGTAGAAACCGGAAAACCCGGAGGAAACCCCATGCTCACCCGTCGCGCACTTGGCGCCTTGCCGCTGCTTGCCGCGCCTGCCATCGCGCAGCCCGCCTGGCCCAATGGCCCCATCCGCATCATCGCCCCCTTTCCGCCGGGCGGCAGCGTGGACACCGTCTCCCGCCTGTTGCAGCAGCCGCTTTCGGCTGAGCTGGGCGTGCCGGTCATCATCGAGAATCGCGGTGGCGCCTCGGGCTCGCTCGGCACGGCGCAGGTGGCGCGTTCGGCGCCCGATGGGCAGACCTTCGTGCTGGTCTTCGACACCCACGCCACCAACCCGGCGCTGATTCCCAATATGGGCTTCGACACGCGGCGGGACCTGGCACCCGTGCTGCTGCTCGGCACCGCTCCCAACATGCTGCTGACGCACCGCACGCGCCCCTGGCAGAACATGGGCGAGCTGGTGACGGCGGCGCGCGCCCGGCCGGACAGCATCACCTATGGCACCATCGGCAATGGCAGCCTGGCGCATCTCGGCATGGTGCTGGCGCAGCGGTCGGGGCGCATGCAGCTGACCCATGTGCCCTATCGCGGTGGCGGGCCGCTCGCCGTCTCGGCCATGGCGGGGGAGACGGATCTGGTGGCGGCGACCGGCACCATCTTCGTGGAACACCTCCGCCAGGGGGTCCTGCGGCCGCTCGCGGTCCTCGGGCCACGCCGCCGCGCCGCGCTGCCCGATGTGCCGACCATGGCCGAGGCCGGGCTGCCGGGCGTGGAGGCCGAGGCCTTCTGGGGCATCCTGGCCCCCGCCGGCACGCCGCCGGCCATCGTCGCCCGCATGGAGGCCGCCGCCCGCCGCGCCACCCAGGTGCCCGAGGTGCAGGAGCGCCTGACGAACATCATGGGCATCGAGCTGCGCAACGAGAATGGCGCCGCCTTCGCCGCCTTCCTGGACCGCCAGATCGAGAGCTGGGCCCGGGTGATCCGCGAGAACGACATCAAGCCGGATTGAGGCTGGAGCATGATGCGTTGAGGCGGAAGCGCCGAAACGCTGAATCATCCTCTCAACAAAGGCCAGAGCATGATGCGTTGAGGCGGAACCGCCGAAACGCCGGATCATTCGCCCAGCAAAGCCTGGACCACGCGCAGCGAACGCATGTGAACACGGCGTGGTCTATCGCGCCGCGGCCTCCGGGAAGCTGTGGCGCAATTCATCGAGCAGCGCGCGCGCCAGCTTCGGGCCATCCGGGTCGTCCTCGCGCAGGGCCTGGAGCACGCGGCGGGTGCGCGTCACCTGCTGCGGGGCGCCCAGGTGCCCCACCGTCCCGGCCAGCGCATGCACCGTGGCGATCAGCGGCGTGCCCTCGCGCAGGCCGCGTTCCAGCTGCGTCAGGCGCAGATCCAGCTCGGCCAGCAGCATGGGGCGCAGCGCTTCCAGCGCCTCCTGCGCGGCCGGCGCGCTGGGGGTCGGGCGGGCCACCGCATCGGCCAGGGCCCGCAGCAGCAGGGCGCGATCCACCGGCTTGATCACGTGGCTGTCCATCCCCGCCGCCCGCGCCTCGGCCAGGTCATCGGGGAAGGCGCTGGCGGTGACGGCGATGACGGGCATGCGGCCGATGGTGCCGGGCATGGCCCGCAGGCGGCGCGTGGTTTCCTTGCCGTCCATCCCCGGCATCATCACATCCATCAGCACCACGTCGAAGGGCCGGCCCTCGCGCGCGGCGATTTCCACGGCCTCCAGCGCGGCCCGGCCCTCGCTCACGGTTTCCAGCTCCAGGTCGCTCTGCGCGAGGAGGGCGCGCAGCACGGCGAGGTTGGAGGGCGCGTCATCCACCGCCAGCAGCCTGAGGCCGCGCCGCGGCTCGGGATCTGGAACGGGGGAGGGCGGTGCGGCGAGACGCAGCGGCAACTCCACCTCGAAGCGGGCCCCCGGGGCTGGCGTGGCATCCTCGCAGCGGATTGCGCCGCCCATGAGCTGGGCCAGCCGCGCGGTGATGGAAAGGCCCAGCCCCGTGCCATCGGGCTGCGTGGAATCCAGGCGGGTGAAATCCTCGAAGATCTGCAGGCGCAGCGCCTCGGGCACGCCGGCGCCCTGGTCCTGCACGGCGAAGCACAGCGTGGCGCCCGCGGCCTCGGCCGTCAGGCGCACCATGCTCCCCTCGGGGGTGAATTTTACGGCGTTGGACAGCAGGTTGAGTACCATCTGCCGCAGCCGCATCGCATCCACCTCGATATGCGGCGGCAATCCCCGCGCGGTGAAGTCGAGCCGCACCCGCTTGGCCTCGGCCAGCGGCTGCACCATGGCCATGGCTTCCCGGAAGATCTCCACCGGCGCGGCGGGGGCCGGGTTGAGGGTCAGGCTCTCCGCCTCCATCGCCGCCAGGTCCAGCACCTCATTGGCCAGCGAGAGCAGATGCCGCGCCGTCGCCCCCACCAGCCCCGCCTGGTGGCGCTGCGTGGCGCCGAGCCCGGTGTCACGCGTCAGCGCATCAGCGAGGCGAAGCAGGCTGGTCAGCGGCGTGCGCAGCTCGTGGCTGACATGGGCGAGGAGGTGGGACTTGGCGGCCGTCGCGCGGTCCGCCGTGTCCCGCGCGGCGCCGAGATCGGCCACGGCCTGCTTCAGCGCGGTGATGTCGGTGAGGATGACGACGATGCCGCCATGCGGCATGCGTTGCTGCGCGATGCGCAGCCAGCGGCCATCGCGCAGCTCCCGCTCGCGCTGGAGGCCGGGCTCCCGGTGCGTCTCGATCACATGGGCGAGGCGCTTGTCGGCATCGGGTTCCAGATGGACGAACATGTCCTGCGCGATCCAGGCGCGGGCCAGGTCCTCGAAGCGCAGGCCCGGCACCAGCATCTCCGCCACCGGCCCGTAGAAACCGCGGTAGCGGGAGTTGCAGATCACCAGCCGGTCCTCGGCATCCCAGAGCACGAAGCCGTCGGGCAGGCTCTCGATGGCGTCGCGCAACCGCGCATCTGCCGCCTCGCGCAGGGCATTGGCCCGCTGGCTGTGCCAGGCGATGAAGAAGAGCGCGGTGGCCAGCGCCACCAGCAGCACGGCCGCGATGCCGCTGCCCATCAGGATGCTGCGCCGCAGCGCCGGCCATCCATTCAGCGCCGACTCCTCCGGCAGGACCGCAACGGCGAGCAACCCGGGCAGCATGATGGGCCGCGCCATGGCAAAGACCTGGCCCGGCCCTTGCCGGTTGGGGCTGCGCTCCACCCGCGCTTCGCGCCGGCTTTCGGGGGGCAGGGCGGGCAGCGCCTGGCCGACCAGGAAGGTCTGCCCGGGGCCGGCGGCGAGGACGAGGCCCTCTCGATTCTCCAGGCGGATGCGCAGGTCGGGCGGGTTCACCATGGGCGCCAGCACGGCGGTGATGATCGCCGTCGGGATTTCCGCGGCCGCCAGCACCGGGCGGCCTGCCGCATCTTCCGCCACGCGGCGCAGCAGCAGCAGCATGGTGAGCCCCGTCTCCGGGCTGCGCAGCGGCCCGTGCAGCGTGACCTGAGCCTGTTGCGACGCGCGTTCCAGCTCGCCGCGCGCCAGCGGCAGGGACTGCCCCCGCCGGGCCAGGACGCCGGAGGCCCAGATCTCGCCCGTCGCATCGGCCAGCATCAGGTTGCGATGGGTGTAGCTGTGCGAGGTGAGCTGCTCCAGCGCCAGGCTCGCGCGCTCGGGGTCGGCGGGCGAGATGAAGCCGCGCTGCAGCCATTCGGTGAGGCTGCTCAATTGCCCATCCACCTGCTGCAGGTGGCGGTCCAGCAGGGATTCCGCCACCAGGGCCGCGCGGTTCACGCTCTCCTCGGCCGTGGCATAGGCCAGGGTATCGCCGCGCAGGACGTTGCGGGCCGTGGAGATGGCCAGGGACATCAGGATGACGAAGGTGGTGGCGAGGATCAGCCCAGGGATGGCGCGGCTGATGGCGCGGCTGGGAACGGGGCGCCAGCGCCAGGGGGCCTTCATCCTGTCATCGCCTGGAGGCGGCACGCCAACCCCTTTTCCACAATCAGGCATGCCCTGACGGCACGCGCCTGCCACCTATACGCGAAACCGCCCGGCACGGCACCCCGCGGACGGGGGGATCAGGGCTTGATCAGCGTGCCGGCGCCGCCATCGGTGAAGAGTTCGCGCAGCACCGCATGCGGCACGCGGCCATCGAGGATGACGGCGCCCTGCACGCCGCGTTCCACGGCATAGATGCAGGTCTCCACCTTCGGGATCATGCCGCCGGCGATCCAGCCATCGGCGATGCCGGCGCGCGCCTCGGCCACCGTCATCTCCGGGATGAAATTCTTGTTGGCATCCAGAACGCCGGGCACATCGGTCAGCATCAGCATGCGCACGGCCTTCAGCGCACCGGCGACGGCGCCCGAGACGGTATCGGCATTGATGTTGTAGGTCTGCCCATCGGCGCCCACGCCGACGGGCGCGATGACCGGGACGATGTCGGCGCTCATCAGCAATTCCAGCACGCGGGTGTCCACGCTCTCCGGCTCACCCACCAGGCCGAGGTCGAGCACCTGCTCGATGTTGGAGCCGGGGTCCTTGATCGTGCGCGTCGCCTTGCGGGCGGTGATCAGCCCGCCATCCTTGCCCGAGATGCCGACGGCCAGCGCGCCGGCGCGGGTGATGGATTCCGCCACCTGCTTGTTCACCGTGCCGCAGAGGACCATTTCCACCACTTCGACCATCTGCTGGTCGGTGACGCGCAGCCCCTGCACGAAGGTGGATTTCACGCCAAGGCGCGCCAGCATGGCGTTGATCTGCGGGCCGCCGCCATGGACCACCACCGGGTTCACGCCCACCTGCTCCAGCAATGCGATGTCGCGGCCGAAGCGCAGCGCCGTCTCCTCCTCGCCCATGGCATGCCCGCCGTATTTCACCACGACGATCTGGTCGTCATAGCGCTTCAGATAGGGCAGGGCGCCGATGAGGGTCTGCATCTGCGCGATGGCGTCATCCATGGCCGGGTCGTCCTCGAAGATTTCGGCAGGCTATCGGGCGCATGCCGCGAGGCGTCAAGGCGATGCGGG
>NZ_JAIEQY010000262.1 GCF_019747315.1 Roseococcus sp.
ATAATCCTCATCCTCCGCACAAGCCGAACTCATTGGCAGAGGGGGCGGGTTCGGGGCATGAGGGGGCAACCCCAGGAGGACCCCATGGCCTATTTCCAGACCCGCACGACGCCCGGCCGCCATTTCCTGCAGATTCCCGGCCCCTCCAACGTGCCGGACCGCGTGCTGCGCGCGCTGGACAACCCGACCATGGATCACCGCGGCCCCGACTTCGGCGTGATGGGCAAGCAGGTGCTGGCCAAGGTCAAGAGGATCTTCCAGACGGACAGCAACGTGATCATCTTCCCGGCCTCGGGCACCGGCGCCTGGGAAGCGGCGCTGGTGAACACGCTCAGCCCCAATGACCGCGTCCTGATGTGCGAGACGGGCCACTTCGCCAGCCTGTGGCGCGAAATGGCCGAGCGCCTCGCCATCCGCCCCGAATTCCTGAAGGGCGACTGGCGCCGCGCCGCCGAGCCGGACGCCATCGAGGCCTATCTGCGCGCCGACAAGGCGCATGAGATCAAGGCCGTCTGCGTCGTGCACAATGAGACGAGCACGGGCTGCACCAGCCGCATCGCGGAAGTCCGCGCCGCCATCGACGCCGCCGGCCACCCGGCCCTGCTGCTGGTGGACACGATCAGCGGCCTGGGTTCCATGGAGTTCAAGCATGATGCCTGGGGCGTGGACGTCACCGTCTCCGGCTCGCAGAAGGGGCTGATGCTGCCGCCGGGGCTTTCCTTCAACGCCGTCTCGGCCAAGGCCATCGCCGCCAGCAAGACCGCCAAGCTCACGCGCAGCTTCTGGGATTGGGCGCCGATGATCGCCTCCAACGCCACCGGCTACTTCCCCTACACCCCGGCGACGAACATGCTCTACGCGCTGGACACGGCGCTCGATATGATCTTCGAGGAAGGGCTCGACAACGTCTTCGCCCGCCATGACCGCATGGCCGAAGCGACGCGCCGCGCCGTGCGCGCCTGGGGACTGGAGGTCCAGTGCGAGGAGCCGCGCCACTATTCCTCCGTGCTGACGGCGGTGCGCCTGCCGGAGGGCCACAGCGCCAACGGCCTGCGCGCCACCATCGGCGAGCGCTTCAACATGTCGCTCGGCAACGGGCTCGGCCAGTTGAATGACCGCGTCTTCCGCATCGGCCATCTGGGCGATATCGGCGAGCTGCACCTGATGGGCACGCTGACCGGCATCGAGATGGGGCTGCGCATCGCGGGCATTCCCCACAAGCCGGAAGGCGTGCGCGCGGCGATGGATTATCTGAGCGGAAACGCCTAAAGCGTCCCCCGTCCAAGGAGCAAACCATGCCCAAATTCGCCGCGAACATCTCCATGATGTTCAACGAGGTGCCCTTCCTCGACCGCTTCGCCGCCGCCCGCGCGGCGGGCTTCGAGGCGGTGGAGTTCCTCTTCCCCTATGAGCATCCGGCCGCCGAGATCGCGAAGCGGCTGGAGGGGAATGGCCTCTCGCAGGTGCTGTTCAACGCGCCTCCGGGCGACTGGAACGCCGGCGAACGCGGCATGGCCTGCCTGCCCGAGCGGCGCGCGGAATTCCGCGAGGGCATCAAGCGCGCCCTCGAATACAGCGCCGCCCTCAAATGCCCGCGCCTGCATGTCATGGCCGGCCTCACGCCCGCCGGTGCCGCGCGCGACACGCTGCTGGCCACCTATGCCGCCAACCTCGACTTCGCGGCGGAGGAATGCGCGAAGGTCGGCGTGAAGCCGGTGATCGAGCCGATCAACCACCGCGACATTCCGGGCTTCTTCCTGAACACCACCAAGGAAGCAACGCGCATCATCGACGCGCTGGGCATGGACCGTGTCGGCCTGCAATTCGACCTCTACCACTGCCAGATCACTGAGGGCGACGTGGCGCGCCGCGCCGCCGAACTCCTGCCCTACATCGCCCACATGCAGGTGGCCGATAACCCGGGCCGCAATGAGCCTGGCACGGGCGAGGTGAATTGGGATTTCGTCTTCAACGCGATCGACGCCAGCGGCTTCCGCGGCTGGATCGGCTGCGAGTATCGCCCGAAGGCCGAGACGGTGGCCGGGCTTGGTTGGTTCGCGAAATATCGCGCAACTTAGCCGCTGGCCGGCTGATTCAGACCTCCGCGCCCTGCGGCGCTCCGATCATCAGGCGGCCCCCATTTCCTGAGAACAAGGATACGTCCCACATGAACATCGGTTTCATCGGCCTCGGCATCATGGGCCTGCCCATGGCGCAGAACCTCGCCAAGGCGGGCCACAGCATCATCGCGCCCGAGCGCGCCTCGCTCTCCGCCGAGGCGCGCTCGGCCTTCACCATCGTGGCCGATGCCACGGCGGTGGCGAAGGCGGCCGAGATCATCATCATCATGGTGCCCGACACCCCCGATGTGGAGCGCGTGCTCTTCGGCGCGAATGGCGTGGCGGCGGGCCTCTCGGCCGGCAAGCTCGTCATCGACATGTCCTCGATCAGCCCGACGGCCACCAAGGATTTCGCGGCCAAGGTCAACGCGCTCGGCTGCGACTACATCGACGCGCCGGTTTCGGGTGGCGAGATCGGCGCGAAGAACGCCGCACTCACCATCATGATCGGCGCGCCCGAGGCCGCCTTCGAGCGCGCGCTGCCGCTGTTCCAGCTGATGGGCAAGAACATCACCCGCGTGGGTGAGAATGGCGCGGGCCAGGTCACCAAGGTCGCCAACCAGATCATCGTGGCGCTCAACATCGAGGCCGTGTCCGAGGCGCTGGTCTTCGCCAGCAAGGCGGGTGCGGACCCCGCCAAGGTGCGCCAGGCGCTGATGGGCGGCTTCGCGAACAGCCGCATCCTCGAAGTCCATGCCGAGCGGATGATCAACCGCACCTTCAACCCGGGCTTCCGGATCGAGCTGCACCAGAAGGACCTCAACCTGGCGCTGCAATCGGCCAAGGAACTGGGCGTGGCGCTGCCGAACACAGCCTCCACGCAGCAGCTCTTCTCGGCCTGCGCGGCCATGGGCGGCAGCCAGTGGGACCATTCGGGCATGGTCCAGGCGCTGGAGAAGATGGCCGGCCACAAGATCGGCTGAGGCACGCCGGCCTCAGCGCAGCTGCAGCCCCGGTGGGCTGCGGATGCCGTCATTCTGCGGCGGGATCACGCGCGTGGTCCCGGGCGTTTCGTCCGGGACATCGGCCTGCGGCATGGGCGGCGTGACCGGCGGGACGATGACGCCGTCACGCGGGATGGCGGGCAGGACAGTCACGCCATCGGCGGGCATGCGCGGGCGCTCCAGGCGCTCAGGCGGGGTCACGCCAGGTGCCGGGGCGGGCCCCGGAATGTCGCGCGGCACGGGCGCCGGAACGCCTTGCGCCATCAGCAACACGCTGGCGAGCAGGAGAAACATCATGCGGGGCATGGGCGGCGCTCCAACGGAAGGGTGGTGGAACGGCTGAACCCGCGCGCCGGTTGCGCGGCGCTCAGCTTGGCTCCAGCCCCGCCTCGCGCGCGAGGCGCGTGAACATCGTGATCTGCGCCTGGAGATAGTCGCGCCACTGCTCGGGCGGCATGGCGCGGGGCGCGAAGCCCAGGCGGCCCAGCCGCTCCCGCACATCGGGCAGGGCCAGCACCTTGGCCAGCGCCTCGTTGAAGCGCGCCACCACCGGCGCCGGGGTGCCGGCGGGCGAGGTCAGGCCGAGTGGCGCTGAACATCGAGGCCGTGTCCGAGGCGCTGGTCTTCGCCAGCAAGGCCGGCGCCGATCCGGCCAAGGTGCGCCAGGCGCTGATGGGCGGCTTCGCGAACAGCCGCATCCTGGAAGTGCATGCCGAGCGGATGATCAACCGCACCTTCAGCCCGGGCTTCCGGATCGAGCTGCATCAGAAGGACCTCAACCTGGCGCTGCAATCGGCCAAGGAGCTGGGCGTGGCGCTGCCGAACACGGCCTCCACGCAGCAGCTTTTCTTCGGCCTGTGCCGCGATGGGCGGCAGCCAGTGGGACCATTCGGGCATGGTCCACGCGCTGGAGAAGCTGGCCGACCACAAGATCGGCTGAAGTGCCGTGAAACGCTGAGGTCTCTCAGCGCTTCACAATCTCCACCCGGCGGTTCTGCTGCCGGCCGGCATCATGGTCATTGCTCGCGATCGGCGCGGCCATGCCTGCGCCGAACGGCGTCAGTCGCCCCGGCGCGATCTGGAACTCCCGCGTCAAGGCGCCAATCACGCTCTGCGCCCGCCGCATCGAGAGCCCGAGATTGTGCTCGAAACTGCCCTGCGCATCCGTATGGCCGGTGATGATCACATTCATCGCCGGATTGGCGCGCAGGAAACGCGCGATCTCTTCCAGCGTGGGCCGTGAGGCAGGCTGGATGTCGGCGGAATCGGTCGCGAATTGCACGCCATATAGGGCCACCCGCCCCGTCCGCTCGACCGATTGCTGCATGGCCGAGGCGTCAATGAAGACGATGCGCCCGCTCTCCATCGGCCGCGCCTCGACGACATCCACCAGGATGTTCGTCCGCCCCTGGTAATCCACGGCCAGGATGGCGACGAACACGTCGCCTTCCGGGCGTGACAGCTTGGCGAGACTATAGGCCTGGGTGGCCCAGCCGGGCGTCATACCATGCGCGGGCGGCTGGGGCACGGCATTGACCACGGCGCTCCAGTGATCCGGCGGGTTGCCGCAATCGCCGGCACGGCATTCGAAGACGATCTCAAAGCCGTTGGCGCGCAGCCTCTCCTGGTGGTTGCGCAAAACTTCCAGGGCTGAACGCCCCTCCGGCCCCTCATAGCGCAGGCGCGTTGCCTTGCCCGCAACCGCGATGCTGTTGCGCTCATGGCGCTGCGCCCCCTGCTCGCGCGTGTCGCGAGCGGTGGAGGGGCGGTTCACCAGCCGCAATTCCTCATAATCACGCATGCGGTAGAAGCGCAGCGTGGCGCCTTGATAACGCCCGACCAGAGGGTTGTCGCGCCCACCCGCCACATCAGCCGATGCTGCGGGGGGGCGCTGGGGCTGGGCCGGCGCCGCCATGGGCACCAGCGACAAGCAGAAGAGGATGAGAAGGCCGCGCATGCTGGCTTCCTTGCCGAACATCACGACGGCTCCAGCCCGACTTCCCGGGCCAGTTGCGTGAATTTCGTGATCTGTGCCTGCAGATAATCGCGCCATGGCTCAGGCGGCATGGCGCGCGGCGCAAAGCCGAGGCGCCCCAGACGCTGCCGCACCTCCGGCAGGGCCAGCACCTTGGCCAGCGCCTCGTTGAAGCGCGCCACCACTGGCGCCGGCGTGCCGGCGGGCGAGGCCAGGCCGAACCACACTGTCAGCTCATAGCCCGGCAGCGTTGCCGAGATCGGCGGAATCTCCGGAGCCAGCGGGAAGGCGCCCGGCGTGGTGACACCCAGCGCGCGCACCCGCCCCTCGCGCACCTGGGCCAGTCCGGACGCAAAATCGGTCAGCGTCGAATCGATGCGGCCCGCCAGCACCTCGGTCAGCGCCTCCGGCCCGCCGCGCGAGGGTACGGCCAGCATGCGCACGCCACCCAGGCGGTTCATCAATTCGCTGCCGATGAGCGCACTGGCATTGCCATGGCTGAAGGTGAGTTCGCCCGGCCGGCGGCGCGCCAGCTCCAGCAATTCCGCGACATTGCGCGCGGTCGAGCTGTTCGGCACCACCAGCAGATAGGGCGCCTCGGCCAGGAAGCCCATCTGCGTGAAGTCACGGATCGGGTCATAGGCGAGGTTGCGCACGAGATAGGTGTTCAGCGCGCCATTGGTCACGCTCAGCACGGCCATGGTGTAGCCATCCGGGGCCGCACCCTTCACCGCCATGGTGCCGACCACGCCATTGCCGCCCGGCCGGTTGTCGATGATCACCGTCTGCCCCAACTCTCGCGAGAGGGGTTCCACCAGGTTGCGCACCAGGCTGTCCGTCACGCTGCCGGCCGGGAAGGCGACGACGATGCGGATCTGCCGCTCGGGCCAGGATTGTGCGGCAGCGGCGAGCGGTGCGAACAGTAAGGGCGCGGCGAGGGCCCCGCGGCGGGTGATGCTCATGGCTTGGTGCCGCCCGTGATGTAGCGATGGATTTCCGTGTTGTCCGCGCGCGGGCCGAGTTGGCCCAGCGCCTCCGTCCAGCGCGCGCGCAGCAGGCCCAGCAGCGGCGCCTCGGCACCCGTGGCGGCCGCGATGCCCCCCGCCGTCTCCAGATCCTTGCGCATCAGCCCGAGCTGGAAGCCGCCAGCATAGCGTCGCGAGGTGATCTCCTGCGCGAGCTTGGTCTCGGAGGCGATGTTGCGGCCCGAACTCGCATTCAGCACTTGCGCGAAGATGCCGAGGTCGAGCCCTTGCGCCTCGGCCATCTGCGCCGCCTCGCTCACGGCCAGCAGCCCGGCTGCATAGACGTAGTTGTTCAGCGCCTTCATCGCATGCGCGCTGCCCACGGCGCCGGTGCGGATGATCGCCTCGCCCATCGCGCGCAGCACTGGCTCGGCGCGGGTGAAGTCGGCATCGGCGCCGCCCACCATGATGGCGAGCGTGCCCGCGCGCGCCTTGGGCACGGAGCCCGAGACCGGCGCATCCAGCATGCCGCAGCCCTTCTCCGCCAGGGCCATGGCCCAGCGCCGCGTCTCGCCCGGCTCGCTGCTGCCCATGTCGATGACGAGAGAGTCGCGCTGCAGCGCGGGCAACAGGGCGGACATCACGGCCGCCACGGCGCGGCTGTCCGGCACCATCAGGATGATCAGGCGGCACTCCGCCGCCAGCGCCGCGGCATCGGCGGCCACGGGCACGCCCTCCAGCGTGACGCCCGCCGCGTCGAGCGTGGTGAGCGGCACCTGCTTGCCCGCCAGATTCATGGCCATGGGTCGCCCCATCATGCCAAGCCCGATGAAGCCCACGCGTTCCATGCGGCACCCCTCCCCTTTTTGCTGCGGGCATGTTCGGATGCGTCACACCGCTTGTCCAGGACAGCCCCATGCGCATGCTCGACTTCACCGTGAATTCCACGCCGCTTCGCCTGCCCGTCAGCGAACTCGTCATCGCCGGATGGACCGGGCGCGATGCGCATAAGCTCCAGGAGCATATTGATGAGCTGGCGGCCCTCGGCATCGCGCCGCCCGCCACCGTGCCCTGCTACTACCGCGGGGGCATCGAGACGCTGACCCAGGCGCCCATCGTGGATGTGCTGGGCCATGACAGCAGCGGCGAGGGCGAGTGGGTGCTGATCGAGACCCCGCAGGGCCGCTTCATCGGCTGCGGTTCCGACCACACGGACCGCAAGGTGGAGGCCTATTCCATCCCCGTCTCCAAGCAGATGTGCCCGAAGCCGATCAGCACGGAGCTCTGGCGGTGGGAGGAGGTGGCGCCGCATTGGGACAGCCTCGAAATCCACAGCGAGATCCGCGAGGGCGGCCTCTGGGTCACCTATCAGCGCGGCCTGGTCGCCGCCATGCGCCACCCCGAGGACCTGCTGGAGAAGGCCCGCGCGCTCGGCGTGCCGACCGGCCCGGGGATGCTGATGTTCGGCGGCACGCTGGCGGTGCATGGCGGCATCCGCCCCGCCGCAGAATTCCGGGTGACGCTGCATGACCCCGTGCTGGGCCGCAGCCTCAGCCACGGCTACACGGCGCGCAGCGTCTGAAGCGCGCCGCTCAGCCGGTCTCGATGGGCAGGGATTCGTCCCGCGCCCATTCATTCATGGAGGCGTCATAGACGGCCAGATCCGTATGGCCGAGCTGGTGCAGCAGGAAGGCATCGAGCGTCGCCGCGATGCCGCCGCCGCAATAGAGCAGCTTGCGCTTGGCAGGCTCGGCACCGACCGCGGCGAAGATCGCGGCCACATCCGCGGGCGCGCGGAAGGTCATGCTGGCGGGGTCCACCAGCGACGCCACGGGGACGTTCACGCTGCCCGGGATGCGGCCGGCGCGGCCATAGCGCGGGTTCTGGCCGCTGTGCAGGTCGGGCGCCAGGGCATTGATGGTGCAGGTCGTGGCATCGCCGATGGCGGCCTTGATCTCCTCCTTGCCGACAAACAGGCCGGGGCGCGGGCGGGCGGTGAGCTGGGCCGCGGGGTATTGCCGCGTGCCGGCTTCGACGGGGCGGCCCTCGGCGGCCCATTTGTCGAAGCCGCCATTGAGCACCGCCGCATGATCGAAACCGATGGCGCGCAGCATCCACCAGATGCGCGTCGCCCATTGCATGTTCTTGCGCGAATACAGCACCACGCGCTGCCCCTCGCCCACGCCCCTGGCCGCGAAGCGCGCCGCCAGCAGATCGGGTGCCGGCATGGTGAAGTTGTAGGGGCTGCTGGTGTCGGACAGTTCCTCCTGCAAATCGAGGAAGGCCGAGCCCGGGATATGCGCCGCCTCGTAATCCGGCCGCCCGCTGCCGATGCGATAGGGCCGCCCCGTGCCGGTCTCGTAGAGCAGGTAGGTGGTGCAGTCGAAGACGCGCAGTTGCGGGTCCGCGCCGTGCTCTGCCAGCCATCCGGTTTCGACGATGGCTTCGGGATGGGCGTAGCGCGCCTCTGACGGCATGGGTGTTCCTCCGGCGTGTTTCCGCGGCAGGGCTGATGCGCTGCCTTGGCCCTGGTGAAGCCTAGCCCCGCGCCCTGTCACGGACAAATCTTGGCGGACAAGCCCCCCGATCGGACCCTGGCTGGTCAAGTTCTCGACCAGAAGCCTGCCCCCCGGGGCGCCAGGGGGCCGATTTCGGCGGGGCCCGCATCACCAACCGGCGCGATCTTGGCGCGCGCCATCAGGGGCGCATACTGGCGCCACGCAGGGGAACTCCAAGGCCATGCAAGTCAACGCCATCGGCGTCCATCGCCCGCAGTTGCCGCACATGAAGGAGGGCACCTCGACCCATGCCGTGCAGGTGATGGATGGTCACGCGCCACTGCCGACGCGGCCCGGCCTCGGCGTCGAGCTGGACGATGACCACCTCAAGCGCTGCGACAGGCTGGAGGCGTGAGCGCGTTGCGACGCCTCGCCACGCTCGCGCTGTTGCTCCTGCTCCCACTCGCAGCCCTCGCCAATGGTCCCTGGACCGGCGAATGGATCACGAGCTGGCGCGACGACGGGGACCACCTGATCCTGCAGCAGGATGGCAACCGCGTCACCGGCAGCTACCCGCTCTATGGCGGGCACATCGAGGCGGTGGCCGAGGGCCGCGCGCTGCGGGGCACATGGACCCAGGGCAGCGACAATGGCCGCTTCATCTTCGTGCTGGACCGGGACGGCAACAGCTTCACCGGCCGCTATGATGATGGCGAATGGTGGACCGGCTCGCGCACCACCGCCCCGCCCCCGGCCACGGCGCTGAACCTGGCCACCCCGCGCGATGCGTTCCGGCAATTCATCGTCAGCGCGAATCTGGCGCGCAGCGGCAGGTCCGATGCCTGGGTGCTGGCGATCGGCGCCGTGGACTTCACAGGGCCGGAGGCCGGGCTGGGCCGGCAGGATCACCTGCGGCTGGTGCAGGAACTGTTTACGCTGATCGACCTCACCACCTTCCGCATCAGCACCATTCCGCATGTGACCGACGCGGCCGAGCTGCCCGTCACGCTGAACCAATCGGGCAGCGATGCGCGGCTGCAACTCAGCCTCTTCCGCGGCGATGACGGGCTGTGGCGCCTGCGCATGCCCGATGCGGCAGCGCGCGACGCAGCGCGGCGGCGCCTGCTGGCGCTGACGGAAGGCCGCTTCCCGACCGCCGATGCCTATCGGCAGATGCGCAACCCGCGCAACACCATGCGCAGCTTCCTGGAAGGCATGGCCGATTGGCAAGGCGAGGGCCGCGCCCTGGCGCTCTCGGCCCTCGACCTCTCGGCCGTGCCCGAGGTGCTGCGCGACGGCGAGGGCGCGATGGCCGCGCATTTCCTGCGCCGCGCGCTGGATCACATCGGGCTGGTCGGGCTGCAATCCATCCCGAATGACGGGACGGATCGCGCGCCCTACATTCATTTCAGCCATCCGGCGGGCAGCATCGTCATCGCGCCGGTGGGCCAGGAGGCGAATGCACCCTGGCGCTTCACGGCGCAGACCGTGCGGGATGCCGCGCGCATCTTCAACGCGGTGGAGAGCCTGCCGCCGCCGCTGGCCACGCCCCCCGGCCTGATCCCGCCCGCCCGCTTCTTCGAGTTGCGCAACCTGGCCAAGACGCACGCGCCCGTGCTGCTGGGGCGGATCGGCCAGACGGAATACTGGCAGGTCCTGATGGGATTGCTGGTGATGGCGGGGGCCGCGCTGGTCGGCACGATCGGCGCGCGGCTCGCGCGGCGCGGCATGGACTGGATGGTGGGGGGCGAGGAGAGCGGCGCCAGCTTCACCTGGTCGCTCGGCATCGTCATCGGGCTGAGCCTCGCCGCCTTCTTCCCCGACCTGATCGGCATGCCCGAGCATTTCCGGCGCTATTCCCTGCCCTTCTTCGGCATCTGCCTCACCCTGGCCGCCAGTATCGTCGCCTGGCGCGTCTTCGGCGCGGCGGGGATCATCCTGGCCCGCATCTCCAGCCGCTCGGCGAGTGCCACCGACGACATCCTCTTCACCCTGCTGCTGGCCACGGCGCGGCTGATGGTGGTGGTGGCGGGCTTCTTCAGCATCGCGCATTTCCTCTCGATCCCGACGGGCGGGATCATCGCAGGCCTGGGCATTGGCGGCCTCGCCTTCGCCTTCGCCTCGCGCGAGACGCTGTCCAACGTCTTCGGCGCCGGCATCCTGGTGAGCGACCGCCCCTTCCAGCGCGGCGACTGGATCAGCAGCGGCGAGATCGAGGGCGCGGTGGAGCATGTCGGCATCCGCTCCACCCGCGTGCGCACCGCGCAGGACAGCGTGATGGTGGTGCCCAACGGCAAGCTCTCGGATTCCACCATCAACAATCTCGGCTCACGCCGGCTGCGGCTGTTGAAGACGACGCTGCCGGTGACCGCCGGCGCCAATCCGCAGGCGCTGGAGAGCTTCATCCAGGCGCTCCGCCAGCGCATCCGCGAGGATGAGGTTTTCGTGGCCGAGCGCACCGATATCGGCCTGGCCGGCATCACCGAGGGCGGCATCGGCGTGGACGTCATCACCTACATGAAGGTGGCCAGTGCCGCGGCCGAGCGCGAGACAAGGCACGCATTCCTGCTCGACGCCGTGCACCTGGCCGAGGCCTGCGGCCTGACGCTGGGCCAGGGCATGCTGCCGGCCGGCAGCGTGCCGCCGGCTTGATTCTTTAAGCCCTCAGACACCGGGCGCGGCCTCCGGCCGCTTGGCTTCGCCGCGCCACGGTGGCGGCGGGCCACGCGCCCGGTGGGGCGGCGCCACGCGCGTTGCGCGCGGATGGGCTTGGGAGGTTTCGCGCCCTCAGAAGCCGGGCGCTTACGCCGGCTTCTCGCCCAAATCCCACCACATCCCGGCGAAGGCCAGCAGGCCCTCGCGCGCCGGGGCGGGCATCAGGTGCTCATCCGGGCCATGCTGCTTGCAGCCATTGTAGCTGTGCGGCACCCAGACCAGCGGCACGCCCAGATGGTCCACAAACACGTCACCCGGCAGGCCGCCCGAGGAATTGGGGATGACCTGCACCGCCTTGCCCAGCGAGGCCTCGATGCTCGTCTGTGCCCAGCGCACCCAGGGGTGGTCGGGCGCGGTGCGGGAGGCCGGCATGCGGATCCCCGCATTCTCGATGGCAACGTTCTGGAAGCCATGGGCATCCAGGTGGCGGCGCAGGCTGTCCGCGAAGGTCTCGGGGTCGGTGTCCACGGTGTAGCGGATCTGGCAATGCGCCCGCGCATCGGGGGCGACCGCGTTCACCGGCGCCTGGGGCTGGCCGCTGGTCATGGCCAGGATGATCAGGCTGTTCCAGCCATAGATCTTTTCCGCCGCCGTCAGGCCGGGTTCGCCCCAGCCGGCGTCAATCGTCGCGGCCTCGCCGCCGCCGCCCACTTCGCAGCCCTGGAGCACGCCGCGGACTTCGGCGGGCACGCCGTTCTGCGGCAGCCAGTCGCGCACCAGGATCTTCCCCTGGCGATCCATCATGCAGCCCAGCGCATGGGCCAGCATCACCGCCGGGTCCGTCGTCAGCCCGCCCCAATGGCCGGAATGCACGCCACCATCGCGCAGCTTCACCACCAGGTCGAAATGGAAGGTGCCGCGCGTGCCGGTCGCGATGGTGGGAATCCCCGGCATCACGCGCGGGCCGTCGCTGGCGATCAGCGCGTCGGCCGCGAGCAGTTGCGCATTCTGCGCCACGAACTCGCGCAGCCCCTTGCTGCCGCGCTCCTCGGCCATCTCCAGCACCAGCTTCACATTGCCGCCGAGCTTGCCGCCGCGCGCCTCCAGCACCGCTTCCAGCGCCATCAGGTTGATGATGTGCTGGCCCTTGTTGTCGGCCGTGCCGCGCCCGTACCAGAGGCCGTCGCGCTCCGTCACCGTCCAGGGCGTCAGGCCCGCGCTCCATTGCTCATCCATGCCGCGCACCGTGTCGCCATGGCCGTAGAGCAGCACCGTCGGGCGCGCGGGGTCCTCGATGCGCTCGGCGGTGAGGATGGGGCCGAAGCCGGGGAGCGGATTGGGGTGGATGGTGACGGTGAAGCCCAGCCGCTCCGCCCAGGGGCGGATCGCCTCGTCCAGGTACTGGTGCAGCGCGGCTTCATGGGCCGGGTCCTGCGCGGTGGAGGGGATGGCGACGAATTCCGTCAGCTTCGCCTTCAGCGCGCCCGTGTCGAACATTTCAGCCGCGCGGGCCAGGGCCGTGCTGCGATCCGCCATTGCCGTCTTCCTCATGCCAGTTGGATTCTGGGGCGGGAGGGTGCCCCGCCGCGGCGCATGCGTCCACGGCACCCGCTCAGGGCGGGTTGGCCGCCCGCCACTCCAGCCAGGCCGCGACTTCCGGGATGCGCGTCGGGTTCATGCTGGGGCCGGTGAGGTGCAGCGCGGGCGCGGGCGCGCCCTCGGGCACCGGCAAAGTGAGGCGGAGGTCCAGCGTATCCCGCGGCAGGTCCAGCGTGCCGGAAAGGCCCAGCACCAGCCCCGCCTCGGCGCCAAGGCTCGCTTCGCCCAGCGTAAGCCGGCCCTCCTGCAGGGTGAAGCGCGCCTCGCCGCGCTCGATCGGCGTGGCGCCGGCGGTGAGCGCCATGTGCAGCGCCGCCTCGGCCGCGGGGGCATCGGCCCAGCCCAGCGCCGCCGCGGCCGCCGGCGCGTCGAAGCCCTGCACCACGCCATCGCGCAGCGCCAGGCTGCCCTCGCCGGCCAGGCTGGCGATCAGGGCTTCGCGGGTGGCCCCCGCCGCCTCCAGCCGCGCGGCGCCGGAAAGTCGGCCGGCCGCGATGTCCACCGGCCTTCCCGTCAGCGGCGCGGGCAGCACGGCATCCGCCAGATTTCCCTCCAGCGAAAGTCGCGGCACCGCGCCAAACGCCACGCGAAGCGCGCCCGAGAGCACGCCGCCCGCGAGTGTCGCGCGCAGCTCCTCCAGCCGCAGCCCGGCCGCGTCGGCGCGCAGCTGCGCGGCCACGCCCTCCAGAACCGGCAGGCCGGCGGGCAGCAGGCGCTCCACCGTCACGGCGAGATCGAGAGCCACCCCCAGCCCCGCGCCGAGGTCCAGCGCCCCGACCGCCGGCAGGGGCAGGCGCTCCATGGCGAGGCGCCCGCCCAGCGCGGGGCGGCCCGCTGCCCAGCCCAGGCTGCCCTGGCCGCGGCCGCGGATCTCGCCGGCCACCAGCTCGAACCCCTCGGAATTCCAGGCGCCGGGACGGCCGGCGAGATGCGCGATGAGCGAGAACGAGCCCTCGCCGATCCAGCCCGGCGGCTCCGTGCCCCAGGCCTGGCCCAGCAGCCGCGCGGCGCCGGGGTGGCGCAGGGTGAGGCGCGTCTGCCCGCGCTCCTGCGGCAGGTCCAGCACGCTCTGCGCTTCCAGCCGCGCCTCGGCCAGCTCGGCTTCGAGGCGCAGCGCCAGCGCGTCCAGCGGGCCGGCCCCGGTGGCGCGCAGCCGCAGCGGCG
>NZ_JAIEQY010000118.1 GCF_019747315.1 Roseococcus sp.
TCCTGCCCCTGGTGCTGGCGCCCGCCGCCGCCCGTGCTGCCGCCCGCGCCGCCGAGCAACGCGGCGCGCTGCGCGCCGCCGTGGTGGACCCGCTGGCGGGCCTCGAGGACACGCTGGCCGCCAATGCCGAAGGCCGGGCGCTGGCCCGCCTCCAGGCCGCCGATGCCAGTTTGATGGCCGCGCAGCGCGACCTCTCCCGCCAATCGGCGACGGCGGGGACGCTGGGCAGCTTCCTCACGCAGCTCGCCGTACTGGCCGCGCTGGGCTGGGGCTTGTTCGCGGGGCCCGTGGGCGCGGGCATGGCGGTGCTCGCCCTTTTCCTCGCCATCGCCGCGGCCGAGGCGCTGGGGCTGATCCCGCGCGCCGGCGCCATGCTGGCCGCGGCCGCCGCCAGCGCGCGCCGCCTCTTCGACGCCGCCGACACGGCCCCCCCAGTGGCCGAGCCCGCGCACCCGGCACCCCTGCCACCGGGGAACGACCTGGTGCTGAGCGGCGTCACCTTCGGCTGGCGGCCCGACGGCCCCCCCGTGCTGGAGGACCTCGATTTCACCCTGCATGCGGGCGAACGAGTGGCGATCCTTGGCCCCTCGGGCGCGGGCAAATCCAGCTTGGCGGCGCTGCTGCTGAAACTCGCGTCCCCCCAGGCGGGCGTGATCCGGCTGGGCGGCACGCCCATCCAGGACATGGCCAGCGCCGATCTGCGCGGCCGCATCATCTGCCTTTCGCAGCAGGCGCGCCTGTTTGACGTCAGCATCGCCGAAAACCTCCGCCTGGCCGCGCCCGAGGCGCCGGAGGCGGCGCTTTGGCGCGCGCTGGCCAAGGCGGGCGTCGCCGAATTCGTGCGCAGCCTGCCCGAAGGGCTGGAGACCCGCTGCGGCGAGGGCGGCGCCCGCTTCAGCGGCGGCGAGGCGCGGCGCATCGCCCTCGCGCGCGCCCTGCTGCCGCCCGCCGCCATCCTGATCCTGGACGAGCCGACCACCGGCCTGGACGAAACCGCCGAGCGCGCCTTCCTCGCCACGCTGGCCACCGCCTGCGAGGGCCGCAGCCTGCTGCTCATCACGCATGAGCTGACGGGGGTCGAGCCGCTGGACCGCGTGCTGCGCCTGGCCGGCGGACGTTTGCTGCCGGCCGCGGGTTGATCCCCCCCCGGGTGGCATCAACCCTGCTTGACCTGCGGCGTTGCATCCGCGACCACAACCCTCCTCGGAGAATCGCCATGAATCGCCGGACCCTTTGCCTCGCCGCCCTGCTGCCCGCGCTCAGCGCCTGCGCCATGTTCAATCGTGACCCGGCAGCGGAGCCCGTGCGCGTCGTCTTCTTCGAGGAGGATCGCGACACGCTGGACGGCCCCGCCCGCGCCGTGGTGCAGGAAGCGGCCGAGGCTGCCGGGCGTTTCTCCGCGGTGCGCGTCAATGTCTTCGGCTATGCCGGGCCGGTCGGTGGCGCGGAGTTCAACCGCACCCTCTCCCAGGCGCGGGCGCGGCATGTGGCGGAGTTGCTCAGGCAATCCGGCGTGCCGGCCGATCGCGTCTTTATCCTCGGCCGTGGCGAGGTGCCCTTCGCCATGGCGCCGATCGAGAGCCGGCGGGTGGAAATCCGGCTCGCCCCGCCTTGATGCGGGACCCCGCCCATGTCCTGCGTGAGGTCTTCGGGCATCCCGGCTTTCGTGGCCGGCAGGCGGAGATCGTCGCGCATGTGATGGGCGGGGGCTCGGGCCTCGTGCTCATGCCCACGGGCGGCGGCAAGTCGCTCTGCTTCCAGGTGCCGGCGCTCTGCCGCGACGGCCTGGCCATCGTCGTCTCGCCCCTGATCGCGTTGATGGAGGACCAGGTGGCGGCCCTGCGCCAGCAGGGCGTTTCCGCCGCCGCGCTGCATTCCGAGCTGGAGGAGAATGACCGGCGCGACGTCTGGCGCGGGATCAATGAAGGCACGCTGAAGCTGCTTTATATCAGCCCGGAGCGGCTGGGCATGGACGGCATGCTGGAGCGCCTCTCCCAGCAGGACATCGCGCTCTTCGCGGTGGATGAGGCGCATTGCATCAGCCAATGGGGGCATCACTTCCGCCCGGAATACCGCGCGCTGAGCTTCCTCCGCTCCGGCTTCCCCGAGGTGCCGCGGCTGGCGCTGACGGCCACGGCCGATGCGCGCACGGTGGATGATATCCGCGCGCAGCTGGGCCTGGAGGAAGCGCCGGTTTTCCGCGCCTCCTTCGACCGCGCGAACATTCATCTGGCGGCCGCCCCGCGTGAGCAGGAGCGCGCGCAGATCCGCGCCTTCCTGCGCGAGGCCTCGGATGGCCGCGGCGCCGGCATCATCTATTGCGGCACGCGCGCGCGCGCCGAGCAGACCGCCGATTGGCTGCGCGCCGATGGGCATGACGCCGCCCCCTTCCACGCCGGCATGGCGAGCGAGGACAAGCGCGACCTGCACCGCCGCTTCGCCCGCGGCGATGCGGTGGTGATGTGCGCCACCATCGCCTTCGGCATGGGGATCGACCGGCCGGATGTGCGCTTCGTGGCGCATCTCTCGCTGCCGCAGGGGCCGGAGGGCTGGTACCAGGAAATCGGCCGCGCCGGGCGTGATGGCCTGCCGGCGAAGGCCCTGCTGCTTTATGGCGCGGGCGATATCTCGCTCGCTCGCCACCGCATCCAGTCGAGCCCCGCCTCGGAGGAGCAGAAGCGCATCGAGCGCATGCGCCTCGACGCCATGGTGGGCATCGCCGAGGCCGGCACCTGCCGCAGGCGGGTGTTGCTGCGCTGCTTCGGCGAGGATCTGGAGCAGGATTGCGGGCATTGCGACGTCTGCGCCTCGCCGCCCAAGCTGACGGACGGCACCGTGGCGGCGCAGAAGCTGCTCTCGGCCGCCTTGCGCACCGGCAGCCGCTTCGGCCTGGGCCATCTGGTGGATGTTCTCCAGGGCAAGCTGACCGACAAGGTCGCGCAGTTCAGCCATGACAAGCTGCCGACCTTCGGCGTCGGCAAGGATGTGCCGGAGGCCGCCTGGCGCGGCGTGGCGCGGCAATTGGTGGCGCAGGGCGCGCTCGACATCGTCGTGGAAAACCATGGCGAGCTGGTGCCGACCGAGGCGGCGCGGCCCATCCTGCGCGGCGAGGCCCGCGTGATGCTGCGCGAGGATGTGATCCGCCCGCGCAGCCAGCGCGCGGCCCCGCGCAGCGCGCGCGGCGATGTGCCGATGGCGGCCTCGGACGATCCACGCTTCGCGGCGCTGCGCGAATGGCGCAAAGCCGAAGCGAAGGCGCAGCAGGTGCCGGCCTATGTGATCTTCCACGACGCGACGCTGGCGGAAATCGCCGCGCGCAGGCCGACCTGCCTGGAGACGCTGCGCGGCGTGCCCGGCGTGGGGGAGAGCAAGCTGGCCCGCTATGGCGAGGCGGTGCTGGTGGCGCTGGCGGGGGCGGAGTAGGGGCCTCCGGCGGCCGGGGCCGAAAGGCCCCAGACCCCATTACCGCGCGGCCTTCCAAGGCCGGTGCCAGGAAAGGGGTCTGGGGCCCTGGCCCCAGCCGCCGGAGGCCTTTTTTCTTCGTCCCTCTGTCGTGCAGATCACGAAGCCGTGTCATCTTCCGACCTGATACAGGGAGAATTCCGCGTGACGCATCTGGAGGCCGATGTCCTGATCATCGGCGCGGGCGGGGCCGGCATGTATGCGGCCATCGAGGCCGCGCGGCAGGGCGCTTCGCGCGTCCTGCTGCTGGACCGCAGCCTGATCGGCCGTGGCGGCGCCACCGTCATGGCGCAGATGACCGTCGCTGCCGCCGTGGGCACCGGGGATCATTGGGAATACCACCTGGCCGATACCCTCACCGCCGCGCGCGGCCTGGCCGATCCGGCGCTGGCCGCGCTGCTCTGCGAGGTTGGGGCGGAGTGCATCCGCGAGATGGATGATTGGCGCGTCGGCTGGGCGCGGGCGGGCGATGGCCTGGCCGCGGTGCAGGCGCCGGGGCATGACCGCGCGCGCTGCGTCTATGTGGATTTCCTCAACACCGGCCCCGCCGTCAGCCGCACGCTCCGCGCCCAGGTGCAGCGCGTGGGTTCCGCCATCCGCCGCGTGGGCGAGGTGGCGGTGACCGACCTCGTCGTGCAGGACGGCGCGGTGACGGGCGCCGTGGCGCTGCATGTGGCGAGCGGCGAGGCGGTGACCATCGCCGCACCGGCCACCATCATCGCGACCGGCGGCCTCACGCGGCTTTATGCGCGCAACAGCGCCAGCGCCAATATGTCCGGCGATGGCTATGCGCTGGCGCTGCGCGCAGGCGCCACGCTGGTCGATATGGAATTCGTGCAGTTCTTCCCCATCGGGCACCTGGCGCCGCGGCTGATCGGCATGGACCCCATCATGTGGGACCCCTTCCGCTACAAGCTGGGCGGCCGCCTGCTGAACGGCGCGATGGAGGATTTCCTCGGCCGTTGGGGCGGCGATGCGGAGGAGGGGCGCTACAGCACCACGCGCGACCTCGCGACCTATGCCATCACCAAGGAGAACGAGGCCGGGCGCGGCTCGCCGCATGGCGGGGCCTGGCTCAGCTTCACGCATATTCCGGATGCCGAGCTGCGCGCGGCCTTCGGCCCGGTGGTGGACAAGCTGGCGGCGAATGGCATCGACCTGACGCGGGATTGCATCGAGGTCGCACCCATCGCGCATTACCACATGGGCGGCGTGCGGGTGGATGCGCAGATGCGCACCGATGTGCCGGGCCTGCTGGCGGCGGGCGAGGCGGTGGGCGGCGCCAATGGCGCGAACCGCCTTTCCGGCAATGCCATCACCGAGGCGCTGGCCTTCGGCCGCATCGCGGGGCGGGAGGCGGCGCGGATCGCGGCGGCGGGGCCGGTGCGCGGCTTCGCGGCGGGGGCTGCGGTGGAGTTGCTGCGCGCCTCGGGCCCGGCAGTGAACACGGCGGCGCTGGTCGCGAGCTTGCAGCGGTTGATGGCGGCGGATGTCGGCCCCTTCCGCACGGCGGCGGGGCTGCAACGCGCGCTGGCGGGGCTGGCCGAGCTGGAGGCGGAACTCGGTACCACGCCGCCCGGGGTTCCCGGCCAGGCGCATGACCTGGCGCGGCTGGATTGGCTGGATCTGCGACAGATGCTGCTGGTGGCGCGCGCCGTGGTCCTGGCGGCGCTGGCGCGCGAGGAAAGCCGCGGCGCACACCAGCGCGAGGATTTCCCCGAGATGCGGGAGGAGTGGCGGGTAAACCAGGTGATCCGGGGCGAGGGTCTGGCTCTCTCGCGCCAGGCGGTGCCGGCATGACGCGCGCGACCTTGCTCATCCAGCGCGGCGCGCCCGGCGAGGCGCTGCGCGAGGAGCGCTTCGATCTGGATTTCGAACCCGGGGAATCCGTGCTGGACGGGCTGCGCCGCCTGCGCGTCAGCGCCGATGCGACGCTGGCCTTCCGCTATGCCTGCCTGAACGCGAATGCCTGCAAGGAGTGCATGATGCTGCTGGATGCCCGCGTCATCTACGCCTGCACTGCGAGGCTGGAAGCACGCGAAATGCGGCTTGCACCGTTGCCGAACAAGCCGCTGCTGCGCGATTTGGCCACGCTGCTGGCCCCCCCCGACGAGCGCCTCTGAGGAAAGGGGGCTGGGGCCAGGGCCCCAGCCGCCGGAGGCCCTTCGTTATTTTTGCAGTCCGAGGCTCCGCGCCACCTCACCCAGCGCAGTGTACTCGGCCCGCATCGCGCGCCCCATCGCCTCGCCCACCAGCAGTTCCGAGGTGGCGCCTTGTGCTTCCATCACCGCCAGGAAGCGCGGCGTGCGGGCGGCGGCGGTGAAGGTCTCGGTCAGCTTTGCCATGCGCTCGGCCGGGATGCCCTGGGGCGCGATCATGCCCCACCAGATGGTGATGGCCATCTCCGGCAGGCCGAGGCTGCCGACGCCCGAGCCTTCGGGCGCGGCGGGGCTGCCGCCCACCGTCGTCAGGAAATAGCAGCGGGCAGTGCCCGCGCGCACGGCCGGCATGGCGCCAACCAGCGAGCCGCCGAAGAAGGTGATGTGCCCGCCCAGGAAGGCCGGCAGCGTCTGCCCGGCACCCTGGAAAGGCACGGTCGTCATGTGCAGGTCCAGCCGGCGGAGGATGCGCTCCACGCCCAGATGCATGACGCCGCCCAGCCCCTCATTGCCCCAGGTGTAGGTGTTGGGCCGCGCGCGAATTTCCGCGATCATTCCCGTGAGGTTCTGCGCCGGGAAATCCGGCCGCGCGCAGAGCGCGAAGGGTGAGTAGCCCACCTGGAAGACGGGTGCCACGGCGTCCATCGTGTAGCGCGTGCCGAGCGTGTGCGGCGCCGAGGTGATGGGCGTGTTCCAGACGAAGCCGAGCGTGTGCCCATCGGGCCGCGCCTCCACCACCTGCTGCACGCCGATGGTGCCGCTGGCACCAGGCCGGTTCTCCACGATGATTGGCTGGCCGAGCGAGTTGCCCACGATCTCCTGCAGGGAACGGGCGAAGATGTCGGTGCCGCCGCCGGGGTTGACGGGGACGATGATGCGGATGGGCCGATCCGGGAAGCTCTGCGCCGCCAGGGGGGCGGCGAGGGTGGGCAGCAAGGCGAGGGCCAGGAACCAGCGGCGCATCGGCATCTTCCTTCGATGGGAGAGGGCAGCTTGGCACGGATCGCGACACCTGCAAGCCGCCGCGGGATTGCCGCCGGCCGCCACTGGCCCATACTTGCCGCGACAAGCTGCGGAGAGCGCCATGAAACTGATCGATCTGAGCCGGGAACTGCATCACAAGGCGCAGCGCCTGCCCAACCACCCGACCATCGAGGTCTATCCTTTCAGCACGCATGACGAGAAGCGCGTGGTGGATGGCTATGAATTCTCCTCGGCCACCATGGTTCTGCACATGGGCGACCATGGCGGCACGCATGTGGATGCGCCCGTGCATTTCGACGAGACGCCGGGGGCGATGACGATCGACCAGATGCCGCTGGAGACCTTCTTCACGGAAGCGATGTGCCTCGACCTCACGCATGTGCCGGACAAGACGGACATCACGGTGGCCCACCTGGAGGCGGCTGAGAAAGCCTCGGGCGTGACCATCCAGCCGAAGGATACGGTGCTGCTCTACACCGGCTTCTACAAGCGTGCTGCGGGGACCGAGGGCTACATCACGGATTTCCCGGGCCTGACGAAGGAGAGCGCGACCTGGCTGGGCGCCAAGGGCATCACCGCCTTCGCCGTGGAGTCGGTGAGCCCGGGCCGGCCGGGCCGTAACAATTTTGAGGTGCACCATGTCTGCCGCGACATGGGCTTCACGCATTACGAGGGCGTGGTGAATATGGACAAGGTGGTGGGCAAGGGCCGCTTCCGCTTCGTGGCGATGCCCTTGAAGATCCGCGGCGGCACCGGCAGCCCGGTCCGCGCGGTGGCCATCCTGGAAGAATAACGCGAGGGGTCTGGGGCCAATGGCCCCAGCCGCCGGAGGCCCTGCTTTTTACTTCCCGTGGCTCCGCGCGATCTTCGCCGCAATATGCTCCCCCGCCGTGATCACAGGATATTTCGGCGCCCCGCAGGTCGGGATCGCGCTGATCGGCGCGTCGTAATCAGGATGCACGAAGAACCCCACCGAAAGGCGGCGTGAGGATGCCATGGCGAGGCCCGGCGGGTTCACCACGCGATGCAGCGTCGAGGCCCAGGCGTCATTGGTCCAGCGCTGCATCATGTCGCCGAGGTTGATCACCAATTCGCCGCGCTTCGCCTGGACCGGCGCCCAGCTGCCATCCGGCAGCCGCGCCTCCAGCCCGCCCTGCGCCTCGGTCATGGCGAGGATGGTCATGGCGCCGAAATCCGTATGCGCGCCGGTGCGCAATTGGCCGGGCTCGGGCGGCTCGGCCAGCGGCGGATAGTGGTGCGCGGCGAGGATGGAGAAGTGCCGCGTGATCATCCCGTCGAAGTAATCCTCGGGCAGGCCGAGGGCGACGGCAAAGAGGCGGTACATGTCGGCCGCCACCTGCTCGAAGCTGCGATACAGCGCCACCAGCGTATCGCCGAAGCCGGCGGGGCTGTCGGGCAGGATGTTCGGCGCGTAGGAGGTCGCGGCAGCAGGGATATGCGCGAAATGCGCCTGGTGGTCATCCACCGGCCCCAGGAAGTAGCTCTCGCGCAGGTCGAGCGGCGCGTCCTGGCCGAGGGTGCGGCCCAGGCCACGCGTGGCCATGCCGTGATAGCCACGCTGCCGGGCCGGGCCCGTCGGGTGGAAGCGGTCCTTCACCTCGCGCGGCTGGTCGTAGAAGACGAAGCTCTCGCTCACCACACGGTCGAAGAAATCCTGGTCCAGCGAATGGCCGCTGATGATGAGGAAGCCCACGCGGCGGCAGGTCTCGGCGACGGTGGCGGCGATCTCGGCGCGCTCCTCGGCGCTGCCGCGCAGGAAGCGGCCGAGATTGATGGTGGGGATGGCAGGCAGGCTGACATTCATGGGCGTGCAGGCCTCAGCTGGGATGACGCGAGGATAATGCAGCATCCACCACGGCGTCATAGGGAATATCGCGCGCGATGAGGCCGCCCGAAACCAGCGCTGCCTTGAGACGCACGAAGGCGCTGGGTGGCAGCTCGGGCGTGGTGGCCCAGAGGCCGGCGGCACGATAGGCGAGTGCGATCCGCTCCAGCTGCTGTTGCGGCTGATCCGGGAAGAAGCCAGCGAGCGCCTCGGCCAGCTCCGCGCCGCTGGCGTTGACCAGCGCCTCCTGCGCGGCGGCCAAGCCGCGCACCAGGCGGATCAGCGCAGGACGCTTCGCGGCGAGGGTGGCGCGCGTCGCGACCAGGGTCGTGTAGCCGATGTCGCCGCGCTCGCTGAATCGATGCCAGACATGGCCGGCGCCGGATTGCACCAGCTGGTCGGCATAGGGCTCGAAGAGCTGCACCACATCCATCGCCCCCGCCGCGAAGGCGGCGGCGTTCTGGGCCATCGGCAGGTCGGGCGCGCGGATCAGCGTCGCGGGGTCGAAGCCCGCGCGGCGGAGGTCATCCTGAAAGGTCATCCAGGGCGTGGGCACATCGGTCGCGACACCTATGGTGAGGCCCGCCAGATCAGCGAAGCGGAAGGCGGGGTTGGGCGTGCGGCCCACCAGCAGGAAAGGATCGCGCGAGACGGCCTGGGCGAAGCAGACCAACGGGCAGGCGGGGTCGGCGTCGTGATGCATCATCACCCGCATCGGCCCGCCCCAGGCCGCATCCGCCTGGCCTGAGAGCAGCAGCCTGGGCGTCTCGGCGGTGGCGGGGGCGGTGATGACCTGCACATCCAGCCCCTCCCGCGCCCAGAACCCGCCATGCAGACACAGGTAGAAGGGCAGGTAGCCGGGGGTGCGAAGGTTCTCGACCAGGCGGAAGGGGATGCTCATGCCGCCATCATGTCACGCGCGCGCTGCCAGAGTCCCTCGGCCGCCGTTTGCGCGGCGCCGCGCACCGCGGCCTCATCCGCCTGGGTCGGGCGGCCGGATTCGACGACCTGCCGCCCGCCGATCCACACATGCTCCACATCACGACCATTGGCGTCGTGCACCAGCGTGCCCAGCGGGTCGAGCAGCGGCGTCAGATGCGCGCGGCGGAAATCCCAGGCCACCACATCGGCCGCAAAGCCCGGCGCCAGCTGGCCGAGGCGGCCCGACTTGCCCAGGGCGGCCGCACCATTGACCGTCGCCATCGCGAAGGCGTCCTCCGGCTGCCAGCCCTCGCCGACTGAGCCCACGCGGATGCGCGCCGTCGCCAGCGCCCAGCGCATCTGCTCCGCCATGTCCTGGGTGAGGTTGTCGGTGCCCAACGCGATGCGCGCGCCGGCGGCACGCAGGGCAGGCGTATTGGCGATGGCGCCGCCCGTCGCATTGCCCTTCGGCACATGCGCGACGGTGGCGCCGGCGGCACCGAAGCGCGCGACGTCATCGGGCGACATGTGGATGCAATGCGCCGCGATCAGTCGGTCATCCAGCAGCCCGCAGCGCTGCAGCAACTGCGTGGGCGAGCAGCCATCGCGCCGCTGGATTTCGGCGTTTTCAAGCTGTGATTGAGAGAGATGCGTTGTCGTCAACAGCTTCGCATCGCGCGCCAGGTCGGCCGCGCGGCGCAGCAATCCGGCGGAGCATGTGTCGGGCGCATGCGGTGCCACGATGACATGCGCCCTGCCCCCGTGGCTGCCATGGAACTGGGCAATCAGCGCCTCCACCTCGGCCAGGCGCTCATCGCCGATTTCCTTCACGTGGCGCCAGTCGGCGAGATGCACGCGCGAGAAATCCACATCATGCAGCCGCCCGCAGGCCCAGATCCGCAGGCCGAGATCGGCGATGGCGGGCAGCGTCACCTCGCCATGCACATAGCTGTCCACCATGACGGTGGAGCCCATCAGCAGGGATTCCATCGCGCCCAGCCGGGCCAGCGCCAAGGCTTCCTCGGCGTTGATCTCATGGCCATGCGGGACGCCGGGCGTATAGGCGGGCGCGAAGCCCATATCCACGGCGATGCCGCGCATCAGCGAGAGCACGGCATGGGTGTGGATGTTGATCAGCCCGGGCGTCAGCAGGCGACCGGGCAGGCTGAGCTTGGGCGCGTCGCTGGCGGGCATCCGCTCCATCGGGCCGCAATCCAGGATCTTGCCGGCGGCCATGGCGAGGAAGGCGCGCGGGATCGGCGCCTCGCCATGGGTCACCACCATCGCATCCGTCAGGATGAGCTCAGGCTGCATGGATATCTCTCTCCCGGGTCTCTGCTGGCACGAGCCATGCATGTCCCGTGCCGCGCATCATCGCGGAGAGACCCATGCCCTCACCGATTGCCTCCCCCGCCTTCAACCGCCGTGCCCTTCTGGGCGGCCTCGCCGGGATGGCGGGCGCGGGGCCGGTCTTCGCCCAGCCGCGGGGCGAGCAACTGCTCGTCGTCATGTGGGGCGCGCAGTGGATCGAGGTCTGCCGCCCGATCGGCGAGGAATGGATGCGCGCCTCGGGCGACCGCATCCAGTGGGAATTGCATGCGGGCGGCGCCATGGCCGTGGTGGGGCGGCTGCGCCCGCTCTGGCCGCGCGTGCCGCAGAACCTGATCGCCGCCTGGGATCCGGTCTTCGCGGCCATGATGGAAGCAGGCTGGATGGAACCGGTGAGCGAGGCGGAGATGCCCGCGCTGCGTGACATCCCCGACGCTTTCTTCAAGAAGAACGCGCAGGGCCAGAAGATGACGGTGCCGCTTTCCACCGCCGGCGCCTTCTGGGGCTACCGCACCGACCTCGTCACCGGCCCGCCGATCGAGAGCATCGAGCAACTGCTGGAGCCGCGCTTCCGCGGCAAGCTCTGCGTGCCCGTGCCGGTGAATCTCTCGGGCCTGCTGCTGGTCAGCCTCGCCATGCAGCGCGGCGGCAATGAGCGCAACATCGAGCCGGGCTGGCAATTCCTGAGGCAGCTGGCCGAACGCGGGCAGATCGGCCGCGTCGTCGCCAACAACTCCGAGATGATCAACGCGATGAGTGCCGGCGATCTCTCCGTCGCCTTCTGGAACACCGGCGGCTGGCAGGCCGTGCGGGACCGCTTCCCCTGCCGGCTGCTGACGCGCCTGACGGACAACAAGGGCTTTCTGTTCAACGAGGGCTTCGCGGTGATGAAGGGCGAGAATGCGAACCGCGTGGCCGCCGCCAAGCGCTTCGCCAACCATTTCGCGACGGCGGCCATCAACACGCGCTACAACATGCCGCTCGGCTCCGGCCCGACCAACATCCACTCCACGCCGGCACCCGCCATCGCCGACATCTTCTACAAGCCGGACGAGCTGCAGCGCTTCGCCTACATCCCCGACTACGCCTACATGTCCAGCCAGGTGGATGCCTGGACGCGGCGCTGGGAGACGGAGATCACGCCGCTGGTCCGGCGCGGGTGACGGCCTCCGATCGGCAGGGGGCGCGGTCCGCGAAGCGGCCGTGCCCACGCGCCGTGAATTGGCGGCCGGCTTGATGCGGTCTCGCCTGGCGCTCTGGCTGGTCCTGCCGGGGCTGCTGCTGCTGGCCGCGCTGATGGGCGGGCCGGTGGCGCTGCTCGCCCTCGAAAGCCTCAAGCCCTTCGTGCCCGGCAGCATGCGCCCGGGCGAGGGCTGGACGCTCACGCATTACCGCGAGCTGCTGCAACCGGCCTACCTCTTCTACTTCTGGGAGACCTTCCGGATCGGGCTGATCGTCGCCACGCTCAGCCTGCTCCTGGGAGCGCCGCTCGCTTTCGCGGCCGTGCGCAGCCCGCGCGCGGCCATCCGGAAATTCCTGCTGGCGCTGCTGGTGGGCCTGCTGGTGATGAGCCTGATCGCGCGGCTCTACGCCATCGAGATGGCCTGGGGCAGCCTTGGCCCGCTGGCGCCGCTGGGGGCGCTGCTGGGCTTCGCGCCCCGCCATCCGCGCTATGCCGAAGTGCTGGTCGGCATCGGCCTGCTGCATTTCACGCTGCCCGTGGTGGCGCTCATGCTCGTCGGCACGTTTCGCGCCCTCAGCCCCCGGCTGGAGGAGGCCGCGGCCTCGCTGGGCGCCACGCGCAGTGATGCGGTGGTGAGCATCGTGCTGCCGCTGGCGGCACCTGGCCTGGTCTCGGCCTTCCTGGTGGCGCTCGCCATGTGCATCAGCAATTTCGTGGCGCCGCTGGTGCTGGGCCGCGGTGTCGTCGTCTTCACGACAAGCCTGATGTACACGCGCTTCGCCGATATCGGGAATTACCCATCCGGCGCGGCCATCGGCATCACCATGCTCATCCTGGCCTTCCTCGTGGTCTATGGGCTGAGCGCGCTGGCGCGGCGGCTGATCCCGCGATGAGGGCGCTTGATCTCGCAGGCCGCCTGCTGGTGCGCGGCGCGGTGCTGGCCGCCGTGCTTTTCCTGCTGGTGCCGCTGCTGGTGGCCTGCCTGCTCTCCTTCGACGACCGCAGCTTCCTCGGCGCCTTTCCGCCGCGCGATTTCTCCCTCCGCTGGTATCGCGCCTTCGCCAGCAACCCGACCTACATGGATGGGCTGATGATCAGCCTCCAGCTGGGCCTTGTCGCGGCCGGCATCGCCACCATCCTCGGCACCATGGGCGCGCTGGCGCTGATGGACCCGCGCCTCGCGGGGCGGGACACGCTGGAGGCGGTGTTCCTCTCGCCGAAATTCATCCCCACCGTCGTCATCGGCTTCTCGCTGCTGGTCTTCACCGCGAAGCTCGGCATCTTCGATCCCTTCACGCGGCTGGTCATGGGCCATGTGGTCATCACGCTGCCCTTCACGCTGCGCGCCGTGCTGGCCAGCCTGGTGGGCGTGAAGCGCAGCCAGATCGAGGCCGCCATCTCGCTCGGCGCCAGCGAGGCGCGGGCGCTCTGGGATGTGGCCGTGCCCGCGGCGCGCAGCGGCATCGTCGCCGGGGCCGCCATGGCCTTCGTTCTCTCCTTCGATGAGGTGGCCGTGAGCCTGTTTCTCTCCGATGCCTTCACGCAGACCTTGCCCATCGCGCTGGTCGCCGAAATGCGCGCCAACCTGAACCTCACCATCGCCGCCGTCTCCACCGTCTTCCTGGGTGTCACGCTGGTGCTGCTCCTGTTGCTCGACCGCACCATCGGCATCGAGCGCCTGGCCGGCGATGTGGGGGCGCGCGGCTGATGCTGGAGGTGCAGAACCTGACGCGCCGCTTCGGCACATCGCTCGCGCTGGATGGCGCGAGCATGGATGCCGGCGCGGCCGAGGTCGTGGCGCTGCTCGGCCCCTCGGGCTGCGGCAAGACCACCACGCTGCGCATCGTGGCGGGCTTCGAGAGCGCCGATTCCGGCAGCGTGACTCTCGCCGGGCGGGATCTGATCCGGCTGCCGCCGCACCAGCGCGACATCGGCCTGGTCTTCCAGGACTATGCGCTGTTTCCGCATATGAGCGTGGCGGACAACGTGGCCTACGGCCTGCGCCGGCGCGGCATGCCCGCCGCCGACCGCGCCCGCCGCGTGGGCAAGATGCTGGACCTCGTGCGCCTGACCGGCCTCGATGCCCGGCGCCCGGCGCACCTCTCGGGCGGGCAGCAACAGCGCGTGGCCCTGGCCCGGGCGCTGGCCATCAATCCGCGCCTGCTCCTGCTGGATGAGCCGCTCTCCAACCTCGATGCCAAGCTGCGCCACACCCTGCAGACCGAGCTGCGCCAGATCCTCACGCGGATCGGCACCACCACCCTGATCGTCACGCATGATCAGGAGGAGGCGATGGCGCTGGCCGATCGCATCGCCATCATG
>NZ_JAIEQY010000325.1 GCF_019747315.1 Roseococcus sp.
GCGGGCACCACGGGGGCGCCGAGCGGGCCGGAGGGGGCGCGCGCGGCCGGTGCAGGAGCGGCGGCGGGCTGGTTCACCACGGCCAGGCGCGGGCCGGCCGGGCTCATCGAAGCGCCCATCGAAGCCGCGTCAATGCCGGTGGCGACCACCGAGACGCGCACGCGGCCATTCATCGTCTCGTCAATCGCCGAGCCGAAGATGATGTTCACTTCCTCATCCACCTCGCGGCGGATGCGGGCCATCGCCTCATCCACCTCGAACAGCGTCATGTCGAGGCCGCCGGTGATGTTGATCAGCACGCCCTTGGCGCCGCGCATGGAGGTATCCTCCAGCAGCGGGTTGTTGATGGCGGAATCGGCGGCCTGGGTGGCGCGGCCTTCGCCCTCGGCCTCGCCCGTGCCCATCATCGCCTTGCCCATCTCGGCCATGACGGTGCGGATATCGGCGAAATCGAGGTTCACCAGGCCGGGATTGACCATCAGGTCGGTCACGCCGCGCACGCCCATGTAGAGGACGTTGTCGGCCATCTTGAAGGCTTCGGCGAAGGTGGTGCGGTCATTCGCCAGCTTGAACAGGTTCTGGTTCGGGATGACGATGAGCGTGTCCACGAATTGCTGGAGTTCTTCCAGGCCGGCATCGGCGGACTTGCGGCGCTTCGGCCCCTCGAAATCGAAGGGCTTGGTGACGACGCCGACGGTCAGGATGCCGCGCTCCCGCGCCATGCGCGCGATGACCGGCGCCGCACCCGTGCCCGTGCCGCCGCCCATGCCGGCGGTGACGAAGACCATGTGGCAGCCTTCGAGGTGGCGGGCCAACTCGTCGGTCGCTTCCTCGGCGGCGGCGCGGCCGATCTCGGGCTTGGCGCCGGCGCCCAGGCCCTGCGTCAGATGCGGGCCGAGCTGCACGCGTCGCTCGGCGCGGCTGTTCATCAGCGCCTGGGCATCAGTGTTGGCCACGATGAACTCGACGCCATCGAGACCCAGATGGATCATGTTGTTGACGGCATTGGTGCCGCCGCCGCCCACGCCGATGACGGCGATGCGCGGCGAGAAATCCGTGTGCTGGGTCACCGGCAGCGTCAGGTTCAGGGTCATGGACAGGTTCTCCTTAACGTAGCTTAAACCACCGGGGGCGATTCGAGTCTGCCCATCATCGCAGACTGTCCCCGTTATCCACAGGGTCAGCCTCGACATTTCGTCACAAACGTTCGCGCAGCCAGGCGAGGCCCCGGCGGATCAGGCCGGAGGAGGGTGCTACCGCAGGCGCCACGTCGAGCAAAGGCTTGCCCTCGCCCGCCGCCCATGCCAGCAGCCCGATCGCGCCCGAGAATCCAGGGCCCGAGGCGGTTTCGGGCAGGCCGCGCACCAGCCGCGGGCGGCCCAGCCGCACCGTCACATCGCGCCCCAGCACCCGACCGGCCAATTCCCGCACGCCGATCAGCTGGCTGGCCCCGCCGGTCAGCACCAGGCGCCGTCGGAACTCGCCGGGCAGGCCGCTCGCCTCCAGCCGGTCCCGCAGCAATTCGAAGCTTTCTTCCAGGCGCGGGCGGATGATCTTCACGATCATCTCGCGCGGGACGCGCGCGATCTGGTCGTCATCCTCGCCCACCATGGGCACTGGCAGCATCTCGCCGCGATCCTCGGCCGATTCCAGCACGCTGCCATGCATGGTCTTCAGCCGTTCGGCATGGGTGATCGGCGTCGAGAGCACGCGCGCCAGGTCGTTCGTCACCTGCCAGCCGCCCACCGGAAGCTGCGCCGTGTGCATCAGGCGCCCCTCGGCGAAGGCGGCGATGCTGGTGGTGCCGCCGCCCATATCCACGCAGACCGCGCCCAATTCGCGCTCGTCATCCACCAGCGTCGCGAGGCCGGCGGCGAAGGGCGAGGAGACCAGCTCCTCCACCTCCAGCTCGCAGCGCTGGAGGCATTGGCCGAGGTTGAACAGCGCGTGGCTCGACGCGTCCAGGACGTGAAGTCTTGCACCCAGCGTGTCGCAGACCATGCCGCGCGGATCATCCACGCCGCCTGTCGCGTCCACGGTGAAGCCGAGCGGGAAGCTGTGCACCGCTTCGCGCCCATCGGCCTGGGTGCGGCGCACGCCCTCGGTCATGATGGCGCCGAGATCGGCCATGGTCGCGGCACGCCCGCCCACCTGCCAGAGGATATTGTGCGTCCGGCTCTCCGGCTGCCCGCAGGAGAGGTTGACGATCACGCCCTTGAGCAGCGTGTCCGCCATCTGCTCGGCGCTGGCGACGGCGGCGCGGATGCTGCGCTCCGCCTCCTCCATGTCCACGATGGAGCCGGCCTTCACGCCGCGCGATTTCTGCCAGCCGAAGCCGAGTGCGCGTGGCGTGCCGTCGCTCTCGATGCGCGCGATCAGGCAGACCACCTTGGTCGAGCCGATATCGAGCACGCCGAAGACGCCCTGCCGCGCACGGCCGAGCTTGATGCCACGCGTCGGCACATCGCTCATGGGGGGCTGGTAGCGAATGATCTCATTCATCCGCGCTGGCTCCGTGCGGGGGTGGGTGTGGGCGTGGCCGGCTGCGCCGGGCTTTGCATGCGCACCACCAGGCGGTCCGGCAGGCGCATATCCACGGCGGCGAGTGGGCGGTCCAGCAGCTTGTCGCGGGCCTGGAGCTCGGCCAGGCGGGTGATCGCCGCTTCCTCATGGCCCTCGGGCAGCAGGATGTCCGCGCCATTCTGCAGGCGCAGGTTCCACCGCCGCTCGGAGACGCGGATGATGGCCTGCACGCGATCGGCGATTTCCGGCGCGCTGCGCAGCAGGTCGATCATCGGTGCGGCCACACGCTCGGCACCGAGGCCGACGACGAGCGGCAGCGGCCCGAAGGCCTCCAGCCGCTCGGTCGCCATCACGCGGCCCTCGCGGTCGATGACGGAGAAGCGGCCCTCGCGCTGCCAGACGGCGAAGGCGCGGCGCTCGGTGATGCGGACCAGGATGATGCCGGGCAGGCGGCGCTCCACATGGGCGGATTCCACCCAGGCGATGCGCTCCAGCCTTTCCTTCGCGGCATGCGGCTGGAAGTCCAGCATGGCCTCGCCCGGCGTGATGCCGATGGCGCCGAGCAGCGCCTCACGCGGGGCGAATTCGCGGCCCTCGATGCGGATTTCCTGCACGGAGAGCCCCGGGCCGCGGCCCAGTTCCGCCAGCCAGGCGGTGCCGTCCCGCAGCCGCGCCATGGGGTCGAGAGCCACCACGCTGAAGCTCACGGCGCCAACCGCCCCAAGGCCCAGCAGGGCGAAGCCCGCGCCGCGCAGCAGCCCGCGCCGGCGCTTGAACCAGAGCTTGGTGGCCGAGGGCCGCTTGGGCTGCGGCGCGCTGCGCGAGCGCGTGGCGGGTTGGGCTGATTTACGGGCCATGGCTCGCCTGCTCCACCATCCAGGCGCAAAGTGCCGGGAAGCCGATGCCGCGATGCGCTGCCTGCTCGGGCAGCAGCGAGGTGCGGGTCATGCCAGGCTGGGTGTTCACCTCCAGCAGGTAAAGGCGTCCCGGCTCGCCCGCTGTGTCGTCATAGCGGAAATCGGAGCGCGAGACGCCGCGGCAGCCCAGTGCCCGGTGGGCGGCGACGGCGACGCGCATCGCCTCGGCCGCCACATCCGGATGAATGGGCGCGGGCAGCACGTGCTGGCTGCCGCCATCGGCATACTTCGCCTCGTAATCGTAGAAGACATTGCCAGTGGCGATCTCGGTCACGGCCAGCGCCTCCTCGCCCATCACGGCGACGGTGAGCTCGCGGCCGGGGATGAAGCTCTCCGTCATGATGCGGCGGCCGAAGCGCCAGCCGCGGGCGATCTCCTGGCGGCGATTATCGCCCTCGCGCAGGATGGTCACACCCACGCTGCTGCCCTCATCCACCGGCTTCACGACATAGGGGAGGGGAAGGGGGTCGGCCTCCTCCAGCTCCTCCGGGCTCACCACGCGGTGGGCCGCGACGGGCAGGCCATGGGCGGAAAACACCGCCTTGGCCGCCGCCTTGTCCATGGCGACGGAGGAGGCGCGCACGCCCGAATGCGTGTAGGGCAGGCCCATCCAGTCCAGCACGCCCTGGATGCAGCCATCCTCGCCGAAGCGGCCATGCAGGGCGTTGAAGACGGCATCGGGCCGGGCGGCGCTCAGCGCGCTGATGGTGGCCGGCAGGTCCTGCGTCACCTCGATCGGCGAGACGGCGAAGCCCGCTTCGCGCAGGGCGGCGATGACCTGCGCGCCGGTGGAGAGGCTGACCTCCCGCTCGGCCGAGATGCCGCCGTAGAGAACCGCAATGCGCTTCTGCATGGGCGTGATCGCGTTCATGCCGTGGCTTTCCCCCTTTGGCCGATGCGCTTGATTTCCCAATGCAGCTCCACGCCGGACTGGGCCAGCACGCGGGCGCGGACCTCCTCGCCCAGGCCTTCCAGATCGGCGGCCGTGGCGCCGCCGGTGTTGAGCAGGAAGTTGCAATGCTTCTCGCTCACCTGCGCGCCGCCGCGCGTCAGGCCACGGCAGCCGGCCGCGTCAATCAGCGCCCAGGCCTTGTGACCATCCGGATTGCGGAAGGTGCTGCCGCCCGTGCGCGCGCGAACCGGCTGCGTCGCTTCGCGCGCGCTGCGGATTTCGGCCATGCGGGCGGCGATGGCGGCGCTGTCGCCGGGCGTGGCGCGCAGCCGCGCGCGGGTGACGACGCCGCGCGTGGGGATCGTCGCGTGGCGATAGGAGAGTGCCAGGCCTGCCGCATCCAGCCGCACCAGGCCGGTGGGCGTCGCGATCTCGGCCCAATCCAGGACATCCACGATCTCGCGCCCATAGGCGCCGGCATTCATGGCGATGGCGCCGCCGATGCTGCCGGGGATGCCGCTGAGGAATTCCAGCCCGGCGAGGCCGGCGGCGGCCGCATGTTCCGCGACGGTCGCATCCAGTGCGGTGGCGCCCGCGATCACACCATCGGCTTCCACGCTTACGCCGCCAAAGCCGCGCGCCGGCAGGCGCAGCACCAGGCCGGGCACGCCGCCATCGCGGATGATGAGGTTGGAGGCCGCGCCCAGCACCGTGATCGGCATGGCCGGGTCGAGTGTGGCCAGCAGCGCCAGCAAATCCTCGGCATCGGCCGGCCGGGCCAGCCATTCCGCCGGGCCACCCACGCGGAACCAGGTGAAAGGAGCCAGCGGCGCGGCCGCTTCCACGCGCCCGCGGATCACCGGCATGGCATGGGTGGTCGGCATCGGCCTCATGCGCGTTTCAGGGGCGAAACCCGCGCCCCCCCTTGCGATTGCAGCTCGGCCAGCTGCGCCGGCAGGGCATGCGCCCAATTGGTGATGGTGCCGGCGCCGAGGCAGATCACGTAGTCGCCCGGCTTGGCCATGGCGTTGATCATCTCCGCCAGGCTCGAAGGCTCAGGCAGGGGGACCACGCTGCGATGGCCAGCGGCGCGCAGGCCTTCCACCAGCGCATCCTTGTCCGCTCCCTCGATGGGCGATTCACCGGCCGCATAGACATCGGCGATGATGACCGTGCCCGCATCATTCATGCAGGTGCAGAACTCGGTAAACAGCTGGTTCAGGCGCGAATAGCGGTGCGGCTGCACCACGGCGATCACATCCCGCGCGCCGGCCTGGCGCGCCGCCTTCAGCACGGCCGCGATTTCCACGGGATGATGCCCGTAATCATCGATCACCGTGATGCCGCCGGTCTCGCCCACGCGGGTGAAGCGGCGCTTCACGCCCTTGAAGCCGGCGAGTGCGGCGCGGATTACATCCTCCGGCACGTCCATTTCCACGGCGATGGCGATCGCCGCCAGCGCGTTCTGGACATTGTGGTTGCCCAGCATGGGCAGGCGGAAGGGCTGCATGGTCCGCGCGCGGCCGCTCACGCGGTCCTGCACCGTGACCTCGAAGCTGGCGCCCATGCGGTTGGTGAGAACCTTCTCGGCCCGCACATCAGCCTGGGGCGAGAAGCCATAGGTGACCAGGCGCCGGTCCAGCTTGGGGATCATCGCCTGCACGGCGGGATGATCGGCGCAGAGCACGGCGAAGCCGTAGAAGGGGATATTGCCGACGAATTGCGCATAGCCCTCGCGCATCGCGTCCTCGGTGCCCCAATGGTCGAGGTGCTCGGCATCCATGTTGGTGACGACGGCGACGGTGCTGGGAAGTCGGAGAAAACTGCCGTCGGACTCATCGGCCTCGACCACCATCCATTCGCCCGTGCCCATGCGGGTGTTGGTGCCATAGGCGTTGATGATGCCGCCATTGATCACGGTGGGGTCGAGCTTGGCCTGCTCCAGCACGCAGGCGATCAGGCTTGTCGTCGTCGTCTTGCCATGGGTGCCGCCGACCGCGATGCCCCATTTCAGGCGCATCAGCTCGGCCAGCATTTCGGCGCGGCGCACCACCGGCAGCAGGCGGCGGCGCGCGGCCTGGACCTCGGGGTTGTCCTTCTTCACGGCGGTGCTGACGACGACGACCTGCGCGTTGCGAAGGTTCTCGGCGGCATGGCCGATCATCACGGGGATGCCGGCCTCACGCAGGCGGGTGACGTTGTAGCCCTCGGCGATGTCGCTGCCCTGCACGGCGTAGCCCAGATTGTGCAGCACCTCGGCAATGCCCGACATGCCGATGCCGCCGATCCCAACAAAGTGGATGGTGCCGATGGAGAGGGGCAGTGCGCGCATCAGCGGGATTCCTGCAGCGATTGGGTTCGGGCGGCATGGGCCAGCACCAGGTCGGCGAGTTCGCGGGCTGCCTGGGGCCGGGCGAGGGATGCCGCACCCCGCGCCGCTTCGGCAAGCCTTTCCGGCGAGCCCAGCCATTCCGCCAGGATTTCAGCGAGCCGCGCCGGATTCGTGGCGGCCTGGTGCAGCACCTGCGCCGCCCCCACCGCCTCCAGCGCGCGCGCATTGGCCACCTGGTGGTTGTCGATGGCCGAAGGTAGCGGCACCAGCAGCGAAGGCCGCCCCGCACAGGCGATTTCCGCCACGGTCGAGGCACCGGCACGCGCGATCACCAGATGCGCATGGGCCAGTCGGCCGGCGATATCCGGGAAAAAGGGCGAAAGCTCGACGGGGATGCCGGTCTGTGAATAGGCCGCGCGGACGCGCTCCAGATCCTCCACGCGGCATTGCTGGGCGATGACCAGCCGCGCCCGCAGCGCCTCGGGCAGGGAGGCGATGGCGGCGGGCACCAGCTCCGCGAAAATCCGCGCACCGAGCGATCCGCCCGTCACCAGCAGGCGCAGCGCGCCATCAGCCGGCGGGTAGCCGGCGCCGGCCAGCGCGGCCAGCGCCGGGCGCACGGGATTGCCCACCCAGCGCGTGGTCGCGCCGGCCGGCACGCGCGCCGTCTCCTCATAGGCCAGCGCCAGCAGGTCGGCGCGGCGCGCCAGTGCGCGATTGGCGCGGCCGAGCACGGCATTCTGCTCATGCAGCACCAGCGCCGGGCGGCGGGCGCCCAGGCTGAGTGCGGCCAGCGCCGGCGGAATCGCGGGATAGCCGCCAAACCCCACCACGACGGAGGCATCCAGCCGCTTCAGCAGCCGCCGCGCCGTGAGCATGCCCGAGGCGAGCAGCACGGCCCCGCGCGTGGCCCGCAGCGGGTTGCGCCCGGCAACTCCCTCGCCGCGCAGCACGAAGCGCTCGGCATTGGCGAAGGCGGGGCTGTCGAAGGCGGCGGAACGCGCATCGGTGAAGAGCACGATGCGCTCGCCCCGCGCCGAAAGCTCGGCGGCCAGCGCTTCGGCCGGAAAGAGATGCCCGCCGGTGCCCCCGGCGGCGATGGCGATGGGGCGCATGGCCATTCCCCTCATAGGCCCCCCCTCATGTCGGCACGGCTTGGGCGAAGGAGGGCGCATCCTCCCCCCGCGCGCCGCGCCGGCGCGTCAGCGCCAGCAGGAAGCCCATGCCGATGGCGAGCGCGATGGAGGAGGAACCGCCATAGCTCACGAAGGGCAGCGTCATCCCCTTGGTCGGGATGAGATGGAGGGAGGAGCCCATATTGATGAAGGCCTGAAGGCCGAACTGCACCAGCAGGCCGGTGGCGGCCAGCGCCAGGAAGATATCCTTCTCGCCGGCCAGCCGCAGCAGTCCGCGGATCACCACGAAGGCGAAGATGGCGAGGATGATGAGGCAGGCCACCAGGCCGAATTCCTCGGCCGCCACGGGAAAGACGAAATCCGCATGGGCATCGGGCAGCGCATCCTTCACGCGGCCCTCGCCCGGGCCGCGCCCGAGCAGCCCGCCATTGCCGAAGGCCTCCAGCGACATGCGGATCTGGAAATTGTCGCCCGCCTCGGGGTCCAGGAAGCGCTGCACGCGGGAGCGCACATGGCCGTGCAGCGTGAAGGCCAGCACGGCGAGGCCCGCCACGCCGCCAGCCCCCGCGATGACCCACATCAGGTTGATGCCGGAGACGAAGACCTGCGCCAGGAAGACCGCGACGATGACGGCGAGCATGCCGATATCCGGCTGCTGCTTCAGCAGCACGGCCACCACGCCGATGATGAGGAAGGCCAGGATCATGCCCGGGAAATGCCGGCTGCGCTTGCCCTCCGCGATCAGCCAGGCGCAGACCACGGCGAGGCAGGGCTTCAGGAATTCGGAGGGCTGCAAGGACATGCCCGGCAGCGAGAGCCAGCGCCGCGCGCCCTTGATCTCGGTGCCCACCAGCAGCGTCATTCCGGTCAGGAACAGCGCGCCCAGCGAACCCAGTATGGCGAAGCGCAGCACCCAGCGCGGGCTCAGCAGCGAGCAGCCGACCATGACCAGGATGGCCAAGGTGGAGTAGAAGACCTGCCGCTCCAGGAACATGTGGCGCGAGGTGGCGCCGATGCGGCTGGCCACCGCCGGCGAGGCGGAGAGCATCATCACATAGCCGATGGCGATCAGCGCCAGCAGCGCGGCCAGCGTCCAGCGATCCACGCTCCACCACCAGCGTCCGAGGGTCGAGGTATCGGTGCGGGAGACGGCCATCAGTATTCCACTCCGGGCAGGGCGCGGACCAGGGCGCGGAAGGCATCGCCGCGCGCGTCGAAACCGGTGAACTGGTCCCAGGAGGCGGCGGCGGGGGAGAGCAGGACGACATCCTCGGCGCGGGCGGCCGCGGCGGCGGCGGGCACCGCCTCGGCCAGGGTGCCGCAGAGCCGGTGGCGCACGCCATGGGCGGCGAGCGTGGCCGCGAATTCCGGCGCGTCGCGGCCGATCAGGAAGGCCTCGGCCACGCGGGGGAAGTATTCCGCCAGCGGCGTGATGCCGCCCGCCTTGCCGGTGCCGCCCGCGATCCAGAGCACGCGCGCATAGCTCGCCAGCGCGCGGGCCGTGCTGTCGGCATTCGTGGCCTTGCTGTCATTGACGAAGCGGACGGCGCCGATGCGGCCCACCAGTTCCTGCCGGTGCGGCAGGCCGGGATAGAGGCGCAGGCCTTCCGCGAGGCTGACGCGATCCAGCCCCAGCGCCAGCGCCATGGCCACGGCGGCAGCGGCGTTCTGCGCGTTGTGTTGGCCGGGCAAGGTGGGGCAGGTGGCCAGGTCGGCGATCACGCCCGCCGCATCACGCAGCAGCGCGCCCTCGGCCCAGACACCGCCCGGCTGCGGCGCGGCGCCGGAAATCGGCACCAGTTGCGCGGCGAGGCTCGCGCCCAGGCTGGCGGTTTCCGGATCATCCTGGCCCAGCACCGCGACATCGCCCCCATCCTGGGCCGCGAAGATTCGCGCCTTCGCGGCGCGATACCCCGCCATGTCGCCATGGCGGTCGAGATGGTCCGGGCTGAGGTTGAGCATCGCTGCGACATTGAATCGAAGATCGGCGATTCGCTCCAGCATATAGCTGGACATTTCGAGGACATAGACGCCGGCATCGTCCAGGATTGTCATGTCCAGCGCGGCGGGTCCGAGATTGCCGCCGGCCTCGACAGGCACGCCCGCGCGCGCAAGCAGATGCGCCAGCAGCGCCGTCGTCGTGCTCTTGCCGTTCGTGCCGGTGATGCCGACGAAGCGCGCGGCGCTGCCGCAAGCGCGCACCGCGCGAAACAGGAATTCCACATCGGCCAGGATGGGTGCCCCCGCCGCCCGTGCCGCTGCGGCTGCCGGATGCACGCGCGGCAAGGTATGCGGAATGCCCGGCGAGAGCAGCAGCGCGTCGAAATCGAAGAATTCGGCGGGGTTGGCGACGGCCAGGCCCAGTGCGGCTGCCTCGGCGCGCGCCGCCTCGCCATCATCCCAGCAGGTCACATCGGCACCCCAGTCGCGCAGGCGGCGCGCGGCCGGAAGCCCGGCCTTGCCGAGCCCCACCACCGCGATGCGCTGCCCCCGGAATGGCATCATCGGATCTTCAACGTCGAGAGCCCGACCAGGCCCAGCACCATCGCGATGATCCAGAAGCGGATCACGATGGTGGGTTCCGCCCAGCCCTTCTTCTCGAAATGGTGGTGCAGCGGCGCCATCAGGAAGACCCGCCGCCCCGTCCGCTTGAACCAGAAGACCTGGATGATGACCGAGAGCGTCTCCACCACGAACAATCCGCCCACGATCGCCAGCACGATCTCATGCTTGGTCGCCACCGCGATGGAACCCAGCGCGCCGCCCAGCGCCAGCGAACCGGTATCGCCCATGAAGACGGCAGCTGGCGGCGCGTTGAACCAGAGAAAGCCGAGCGAGGCGCCGATCAGCGCCGAGCAGAAGACGGCCAGTTCACCGGCACCCGGCACGCCGTGCAATTGCAGGTAATCGGCGAAGATGCGGTTGCCGACGAGATAGGCGATCAGTGCGAAGACCGCGGCCGCGATCATCACCGGCACCACGGCCAGCCCATCCAGCCCGTCCGTCAGGTTCACCGCGTTGGAGGACCCCATCATCACGAAGGCGGCGACGAAGGGAAACAGGATGCTGAGCGGGATCAGCGTTTCCTTGAAGAAGGGCACCGCCATCTTGTCCGAAAGGCCCGGCGGCAGCAGCCACATGAACCACAGCGCGGCGATGAGGGCGATGCCCGCCTGCGCCATCAGCTTGGCGCGACCCGAGACGCCCTTGGTGTTGCGCTTGGTCACCTTCAGCCAGTCATCCACGAAGCCCAGCGCGCCATAGCCGAGTGTCACGAACAGCACCGCCCAGACGAAGCCATTGCGCAGATCGGCCCAGAGCAGCACGGAGACCGAAAGCGAGAGCAGGATCAGCACGCCGCCCATGGTGGGCGTGCCCTTCTTGGTCAGCAGGTGGCTCTCCGGCCCATCCTCGCGGATCGGCTGGCCGCCGCGCTGGAAGCTGCGCAGCCAGTTGATCACGCTCTTGCCGAAGACGAGGGCGACAAACAGCGCCGTCATGCAGGCCGCACCCGCGCGGAAGGTCAGATAGCGCGCCAGGTTGAACAGGATGAACTCATCCGCGAGCGGAGAGAGCAGCAGCGGAATCATTCAAGGCGTTCCTGTCAAAGCACGGATGATCGAGGCCATGCGCATGCCGAGCGACCCCTTGACCAGCACGGCATCCCCATCGCGCAGCGCGGCCGCGACGATGGGGGCGAGGCTCGCTGCATCCTCCGTATGAACGCCCTGCTGTCGCGCCGGAAGAGCCCTGTGCAGATGCGCCATCAGCGGGCCGCAGGTGAAGACCAGATCCGCCGCGCGCGCCACATCGGGGGCGAGGTCGCGGTGCAGCTCGGGCCCGAAATCGCCCAGTTCGCGCATGTCGCCCAGCACGGCGATGCGCCGCTTGGCCTTCTGCGCCGCGAGGACCAGGAGGGCCGCGCGGATCGCGGAATCCGAGGCGTTGTAGCTCTCATCCAGCAGCAGGGCGGTGCCATGGTCCGGGGTCGCGATGCGCCGCATCTCGCCGCGCCCCGCGCCCGCGCCGAAGCCGGAGAGGGCGGCCGCCGCCAGGCCGGTATCGCCGCCCGCGGCCTGGATCGCGGCCAGCGCCGCCAGCGCGTTCATGGCCATGTGCTTGCCCGGCTGGTCCAGCCGCAGCATGACGTGCCGGCCGGAGAGCGCGAATTCCGCCTCGCTGGAGGCGGCATCGCCGCGCCAGGACACCATCCGGGCCGAGGCCTCCGGGCTTTCGCCGAAGCCCAGCACCTGCGCACCATGGCGGCGGGCGATTGCGGCCATATGGGCAAAGAAGGGACTGTCCTGCGGCAGGACGGCGATCCCACCCACCCCGTCGTCCATGGGCGCGATCCCGGCCGCGATATCCGCCTTCTCCTCGGCAATCGCCTCCTGGCTGCCGAGATGGCCGATATGCGCCGTGCCGATGGCGGTGACGATCACCACATGTGCCCGCGTGAGGCGTGCCAGCGGCGCGATCTCATGCCGGTGGTTCATGCCGATCTCGATCGCCGCCCAATCCGTGCCGCGCGGCATGCGCGCGAGGGTCAGCGGCACGCCCCATTGGTTGTTGTGGCTGGCGGCCGAGGCATGCGTGGGGCCGAGTGCGGCGCAGGCGCGCTTCAGCATCTCCTTCGTCGTGGTCTTGCCGACGCTGCCGGTGACGGCGATGACCCGCCCGCCCATCCGCGCGCGCCCGGCGGCCCCCAGCGCGGTGAGGCCGGCCAGCGTGTCCTGCACCCGCAGCACGGGCCCCGTGATGTCGCGGTCCACCATGGCGAAGGCGCCGCGGGCGAAGGCGCCGTCGACGAAATCATGCCCATCGCGCTGGTCGCGCAGCGCGACGAAAAGGTCGTCCGGCTGGATGCTGCGGGTATCAATCGAGATGCCTGTGGGGTTCACCATGTCGGCGCAGGTGCCGCCCGTGGCGTCGCGCAGCTCGGCGGCGGTCCAGAGGGGGGTCATGCGGCGCCCCCCACCAGGCGGCGGATCACCTCGGCATCGTCGAAGGGGGTGGTGACATCCGCGATGGTCTGGCCGCTCTCATGCCCCTTGCCGGCCACGGCCAGCACATCGCCGGGGCCAAGGGCCTCCAGCGCCCGGGCGATGGCGCCGGCCCGCTCGCCCGCATCGCGCGCGCCGGGCGCTGCGGCGAGGATGGCGGCACGGATGGCGGCCGGGTCCTCGCTGCGGGGATTGTCATCGGTGATCCAGACCAGATCGGCGCCGGCGGTGGCGGCGGCGCCCATCAGCGGGCGCTTGCCGGGATCGCGGTCGCCCCCCGCGCCGAAGAGCACATGCAGCCGTGCCCCCGGCGCGACATGCGGGCGGAGTGCGGCCAGCAGCCGTGCCAGCGCATCGGGGGTATGGGCGTAATCCACATAGGCGGCGGCGCCGTTCGGCAGGGTGGCCGCCAGCTCCATCCGCCCGCGCACGGGGGCCAGGCGGGCCAGCGCCGCGAAGACCTCCTCCACGCCGCGGCCCAGGCCGATGGCGAGGCCGGCCGCCACCACCGCATTATCCGCCTGGAAGCGGCCGGGCACGGCCAGAATCACTTCGCGCCGGGTGCCGAAGGCCTCCAGCGTCACCACCTGGCCCGCCGGCAGGGCGCGCTGCGCCAGCAGGCGGATATCGCGCCCGGCCTCGCCCACCTCGATGCCGCGCAGGTCGCGCCGCGTGATGATGGCGCGCAGGGCGGCGAGGGTTTCGGCCTCCATCTCCGTGTGGATCACGGCGGGCGCGGCCTCAGGCAGCAGCGTGTCGAAGAGGCGCAGCTTGGCCGTCCGATAGGCCGCCAGGGTGCCGTGGTAGTCCAGGTGGTCGCGCGTCAGGTTGGTGAAGGCGGCGGCGGCGAGCCGCACGCCATCCAGCCGGCGCTGGTCCAGCCCGTGGGAGCTGGCCTCCATGGCGAGGTCGGTGATGCCGGCGCGGTGCAGCGCGGACAGCGTGGCGTGCAGCGCCACCGGGTCCGGCGTGGTCAGGCTCTCGCCCACCGGGAAGCCGGGCGCGATGAGACCAAGCGTGCCGAGCGACGCCGCGTGATGGCCCATCATCTGCCGGTGGAAATCGGCCGTGCTGGTCTTGCCGTTGGTGCCGGTGATGGCGACCACGCGCTCGGGCTGCGCGCCATGGAAGGCGGCGGCGATCAGCGCCAGGGCGCGGCGCGGATCGGCGCTGTGCAGCAGGGGGCGCGCCTCGGTTCCGGCGGGCCAATCCGTGCCGTCCGGCGCCAGGATCGCCGCCGCGCCGGCTGCCACCGCATCCGGGATGAAGCGCGCGCCATCCGTGCGCTGGCCCGGCAGCGCCGCGAAGAGGAAGCCCGGCCGCACGGCGCGGTGATCCGCCGTGACACCCAGGATGTCGGGCAGGCCCTCGGCGCTCAGGCCAGGGAACAGGGCGAGGATGTCATCGCGCCGCACGGCCTGGCTCGGGGGAGGTTGGGATGGGGGCGAGGACCAGCCTGGGCATGGCAATGCCGTCGCGCGCATCGGTGCGGCGGATCGGCGGCGCGGCCTGGTCGGGGCTGGGGGCGGGGGTGCGGGGCATCATGGCGGGGGTGGGGCTGGCTGCGCCGGGCGCGCGCGGCGGCGCGGGG
>NZ_JAIEQY010000074.1 GCF_019747315.1 Roseococcus sp.
GCCAACCCCTTCGTCGCCAGCTTCGTCGGCCGCAGCGCGAGCTTCGAGGGGATCGTGGCGGGCGCTGGCCTGCGCCTCGCCGATGGCTCGCATCTGCCGGCCGAGGCCGCGCATCGCCACCCCGAGGGTTCCGCCGTGCGCGCCTTCATCCGGCCCGAGGATGTGGTGCTGGGAGGGGACGGGCCGCTCTCGGGCACCGTCACCGGTATTGAGTATCTCGGCTCCGTCTGCCGGCTGGAGCTGCGCGCGGCGGGGCTGAACCTGCATGCCGAGATCGCCCCGCGCGAGATGGGCGGGCTGGCGCTGGGCGATGCCATCCCGCTCGCCCTGCCGCCCGGGAAGCTGATGCTCTTCGCGCAAGATGCCTGAAACGGGGATGGCTGAGCCTTGAGCGAGGCCCGCCTCCTGCGCGCGAGCCTGTGGCTTGCGGCGCTGCTGCTCGCCATCGGCCTGGTGTTTCCGCTGGCGGCGCTCTTCGCGCGCGCCTTCCTGGGGGCGGGCGATGAGTTCGTGGGCCTCGCGCATTTCCGCGCCTATGTCGGCACGCCGGCGCTGCTGGTCTCGGCCTGGAACTCGGTCTGGACGGCGGCGCTGACGACCGTGATCGTCGTACCGCTCGCCTTCGTCTTCGCCTATGGGCTGACCCGCTCGCGCATGCCGGGGCGGCCGGTGTTTCGCGCGGTGATGCTGATCCCCATCCTCGCACCCTCGCTCCTGCCGGCGCTCTCGCTGATCTACCTGTTCGGCAACCAGGGGCTGCTGCGCTTCCTGATGCCGGAGGGCTCCAGCATCCTGGGCGCGCCGGGCATCGTCATGGCGCAGGTGATCTACACCTTCCCGCATGCGGCGATCATCCTCTCGGTCGCGCTTGGCATGGCCGATGCACGGCTGTTTGAGGCGGCGGAGGCGCTGAAGGCCAGCCGCGCGCGCATCTTCCGCGACGTGACGCTGCCGGCCGCGCGCTACGGCCTGGTCTCGGCCATCGTCGTCGTCTTCACCCTGGTGGTGACGGATTTCGGCATCCCCAAGGTGATCGGCGGCTCCTTCCCGGTGCTGGCCACCGATGTCTACAAGCAGGTGATCGGCCAGCAGAATTTCTCCATGGGGGCAGTGGTCGCCATCGTGCTGCTGCTGCCCGCGGTGTTCTCCTTCTTCGCCGAGCGCTGGGCGCAGCGGCGGCAATCGGGCGCCATCTCGGGCCGCGCGGTGCTCTATGTCGCCAAGCCGCGGCTTGCGCGCGATGGGCCGCTGTTCCTGGTCTGCCTGCTCGTCGCCTGCGTGCTGGTCGGCATCGTGGCGATGGCCTTCTGGGGATCACTGATCCGCTTCTGGCCCTACAACATGACCCTCACCGGGGCGAATTACGACTTCAACCGCTTCGATTCCGAGGGCTGGGGCTCGCTCTGGACGTCGCTGTCCATGGCAGCGCTGGCCGCGCTGTTCGGCACGCCGGTGGTGTTCATCACCGCCTATCTGCTGGAGCGCGGGGCGGCCGGCGGTGCCGTCTCGGGCTTCGTGCGCGTGGCCGCCATCGCGCCGCTCGCCGTGCCGGGCCTGGTGCTGGGCCTCGCCTACATCCTCTTCTTCAACCACCCGGCCAATCCGCTGGGCTTCCTCTACGGCACGCTCGCCATCCTCGTGTTGAACTGCGTGGTGCATTTCTACACCGTGGCGCATCTGACGGCCGTCACCGCCATCCGCCAGCTCGATCCGGAGTTCGAGGCGGTGGGCGCCAGCCTGCGCGTGCCGCGCTGGGTCACCTTCGGGCGCGTGGTGGTGCCGATCAGCCTGCCGGCGGTGCTGGAGATCGCCGTCTATCTCTTCGTGAACGCCATGACGACGGTCTCGGCCGTGGTGTTCCTCTATGGCCCCGGCAGCAAGCCCGCCTCCGTCGCCGTGGTGCAGATGGACGAGGCGGGGCAGGTGGCCGCCGCCGCCGCCATGGCCTGCGTGATCCTGGGCATCACCGCCAGCGTGAAGATCATCCAGATCGGTTTGGTGCGGGTGATGAGCCGCAAGGCCGGCTGGCGCGCCCGGGGCTGAGGCCGGCCGCCTCGGAAGAACAGGCGGGCGAATATCACGTCATCGCCATCAACCGCGGCCTTGGATGTTGCGTTGCGACAATCTGTCGGAAGGAGGCCTCCCATGCGCGCTGTGTTCCCCGGGCTGATCGCTGCTGTCCTCGCCACCGCCACCGCTGGCGCCCAACCCCAGACGCGCCGCCAGACGCCGGATGGGGCGCGCCTGCCAGGCTTCGACCGGTCCCTCGTGCTGGCGCAAGCGGCGGCCCCGATCTCCGGCGGCGAGCAGCCCTCGACACCGCCCATGTTCCAGATGCGCAATGGGCGGCCGGTGATCACCCTGGCGGATGGCAACCTGACCATCCAGCCGGTGGCGCGCTTCGACGTGGATTTCGGCGGCTTCTTCAACCAGCCGACCTATGCGACCTTCCCCAACCCGACGAGATACCTCGACAGCACCGGCCGCACCGGCGTGCCCGATGAGGGCGTCAATCTCCGCCGCGCGCGGCTGGGCCTGCAGGGCACCTACCTGCGCGATTTCACGTATAACTTCACCTGGGATTTCGCGCAGGCGCCTGGCACCAGCTTCGATGCCCTGAAACTCAGCCGCTTGTTCGAGTTGCAGACCGCCTATACCGGCTTCGGTTGGGTGACGCCGCGCATCGGCGCCTTCACGCTGAACTCCACCATCCCCTACGCCATGAGCTCCTTTGAGCGGACGCAGCTGGAGCCCGCCTCCATCGTGAACATCTTCACGAGCCTCGGCGCCGGTGACGCGCGCCTGGCGGTGGGCGGCGAGGCGCGGGGCGAGCGCTGGTTCGCCTCGCTCTACGCGACGGACGGGCAGACCACGAGCCTCAACGACGGCCGGCAGCGCGGCGTTGTCGGCCGTGGCAACTATCTGGTGCTGAACGAGGAGAAGGCGAAGATTGCGGTCGGCCTCAACGGCATCGCGCAATTCGCCAGCGGCACCAGGGGCGCGCCCAACTCGGTGAACCTGCGCGATTACCCCGAAGTCCGGCTGGACCCGGCGCGGCTCCTCGTCACCGGGACGCTGCGCAATATCGGCACCGGCTGGGGCCTCGGCCCCGAGGTGCAGGCCATGCTCGGCCCGGTCTATCTCCAGGCCGAGTATTATTCGATCAACCTCGACTTCACCGATGGCAGCCCGGGCCGCAGCTTCCGCGGCTATTACCTGGACGCCTCCCTGCCCCTGATCGGCGAACCGCGCCGCCATGACCGCGCGCGCGGCGTCTTCGTGCGGCCGCGCTTCGAGGATCTGAACCCGCAGGCCGGGAGCTGGGGCTGGCTCGAACTCGCCGCGCGCTGGAGCTGGGTCTCGCTGAACGACGCGCCGACGCGCGGCGGTTCGCAGGGCGTCTTTTCCGCGGCGCTGAATTATTACCCGGTCAGCCAGGTGCGCGCCTCGGTGCAGGTCATGAACGGCACGGTGCGGCTGCTGCCGGGCACCAGCGCCTCGCCCGCTGGTGCCGACCGTGCCTTCAGCGCCGTGGTCGGCCGCCTCGCCTTCAACTGGTAGGGCGGGCGGTCAGCCCTTTTCCGGGTACATCTCCAGCAGTGCGGCCTCATTCGCCGCACAGCGGCCGCGCTCGGTGATCAGGCCGGTGACGAGCCGCGCCGGCGTCACGTCGAAGGCGGGGTTGGCGGCGGGGCTGCCGGCGGCGACCACGCGCACCGTCTCGATGCGGCCATCGGCGGTGCGGCCGGTCATGTCCGTCACCTCGGCGCCGCCGCGTTCCTCGATGGGGATTTCGGAGACGCCGTCGCGCACGCGCATGTCCAGCGTGGAATGCGGCAGCGCCACCCAGAAGGGCACGCCATTGTCATGCGCGGCCAGCGCCTTGAGGTAGGTGCCGATCTTGTTCGCGACATCGCCCGTGCGCGTCACGCGGTCGGTGCCCACGATGACGATGTCCACCTCGCCATGCTGCATGTAGTGGCCGCCTGCATTGTCGGCGATGACGGTGTGCTTCACGCCATGGGCGCCGAGCTCGAAGGCGGTGAGTGCCGCGCCCTGGTTGCGCGGGCGGGTTTCGTCCACCCAGACATGGATGTCCAGCCCCGCATCATGCGCCATGTAGATGGGGGCAAGCGCCGTGCCCCAGTCCACCGTGGCGAGCCAGCCGGCATTGCAATGCGTCAGGACGTTCACGCGGCCCTTCCTGGCCGCGATCTCCTGGAGCAGGGGCAGGCCGTTCTCGCCGATGCGGCGGCAGGTCTCGGCATCGTCATCGGCGATGTGCGCGGCCTCGGCATACGCGGCCGCCGCGCGGGCCTCGATGGGGAGGTTGTGCAGGCGGGCGCGCTGGCGATCCAGCGCCCAGCGCAGGTTGATGGCGGTGGGGCGGGTTTCGTTCAGGGCTTCCAGCACCGCATCCAGCGTCTCGGGCGCGGCGCGCATGGCCAGCGCCACGCCATAGGCGGCGACGGCGCCGATCAGCGGCGCGCCGCGCACCTGCATGGAGCGGATGGCGTGCGCCGCTTCCTGCCACGTGGTGAGGCGGATCTCCTCGACCAGCCAGGGCAGCTTCGTCTGGTCGAAGATGCGGACGGACCAGCCATCGGCATCGAGCCAGACGCTGCGATAGGGGGTGCCATTGATCTTCATGCGGGGTCGTCCTGGAATGAGTGGCACTTTGGTGTGCCAGCGCGGTGGCTTGATCAAGCCGTGAGGGAGAGGAATTTGCCCCTGTTCGCCATGATTCACGGCTCTGCCACAGCGCGCGGCAGGGCGGGTCAGATCCGCGCGTGCAGGGCCGCGATGAGGGTGAACAACCGTCGCGCCGTCTCGAAATCCACGGCGATGCGGCCTTCGAGGCGGGAGGTCAGCAGCTCTGCCGCCTCGTTGTGCAGGCCGCGCCGGCCCATGTCGATGGCCTGCACCCGCGCATCCATGGCGCCCGAGGTCACCGCGGCCTCATGGTTCTCCACCAGCATCAGGTAGTCCTTGATGAGGCGGCGGAAGGGGCCGAGGACCAGGATGATGGCGCGCAGCGGCGCGTCATCCTTGTCGCGGATGTCGAGGATCAGGCGGCCTTCACGCACCATCAGGTGCAGGGCGAAGGGGCCAGCGCCCAGGCCCTCGGGCGCGAATCGGTTGCCGCGCAGCAGGTCCTCGATGGCCTGGCGGCGATCCGCCTCCGCATAGGCGGAGGGCGGCGGCGGCGCGTCGGGCAACTCGATGCGGATCAGTTGGCGGTCGGGCACGGATCAGCCCGTGGTCTCGTTGCCGAAGCCGAAGCGGCTCATCAGCCCAACCGTCGCGCCCTTGACCGGGCGCAGCAGCAGGGTGGTGACGATGGCGAAGGTGGGGATCCAGAAGGACATCTGGATCCACATCTCCGGCGAATAATGCCGCTCGATCCAGAGCACGGGGGGCAGCAGGAGGTGGCCCACCAGGAAGATCGTGAAATAGGGCGGGGCGTCATCGGCGCGCAGCGTGCCGAGCGGCGCGTGGCAGTGCTCGCATTCCTCGACGACGCGCAGATAGCCGCGAAAGACCTTGCCCTCGCCGCAGACCGGGCAGCGGTTGCGCGCGCCGCGCCAGAGCGAGACGCGCAGCGGCGGCAGGGCATCGGGCACCACGGCGCGATCCGGCTGCCACAGGACGGGAGGGGGAGTATTGGGCATAACGCACTGCACCATGGGACTGTTTCACCCCATGTGGCAAGGGAAAGAGGTTTCTGCCATGCTCCGCAAATGCATGGCCGCATCCTGATCATCAATCCGAACTCCAGCCGCTCCTGCACGGAGGGCATCGCGGACGCGGTGGCCCCCTTTGCCGGCCCTGGAATCCCCCGCATCGACGTGACGCGCCTGGAACACGGGCCGCCCGCCATCGTCACCTGGCGCGACTGGTTCGGCGTGGCCGAGCCGCTCTGCCGCCGTGTCGAGGAGGAGGCGGCCGATGCTTATGTCATCGGCTGCGTCAGCGATCCCGGGCTGGAGGCGGTGCGCAGCGTGACCGACAAGCCGGTGCTCGGCATGTTCCGCTGCGCCGTGGCCGCCGCGCTGACCCGGGCCGAGCGATTCGGCATCATCGGTTTCACCCAGAAATCCCTGCCGCGGCAGCGCCGTGCCCTGCAATCCATGGGCGTGGAAGACCGCATGGCCGGCTGGATCCCGCTGGACCTGCCGATGGAAGTCCTGACCGACCCGGTGGCGCCGCAGGGCCGCATCGCCGCCGCCGCGCGGCAACTGGCCGATCAGGGCGCGGAGGTCATCATCCTGGGTTGCGCCGGCATGGCGGGGCATGTGGGCGTCGCGATGGAAGCGAGCGGATTGCCGGTGATCGAGCCCTGCCAGGCGGGCGCCACGGCCGCGATCCTCGCGGTGATCGGCCAACGCATGCCGGTCCTGCTGCGGGCATGAGCGAGGCGTTGATCCGGCGCTACTACGCCGCCTTCAACGCGGCGGATTGGCCCGCCATGCTCGATTGCCTGACGGATGATGTGGTGCATGACATCAACCAGGGCGGGCGCGAGGCCGGGCGTGACGCCTTCGCCGCCTTCCTGGCGCGGATGGAGCGCTGCTATGCGGAACGGGTGGAAGGCCTGGTCGTGATGGTCAGCGCCGATGGGGCGCGGGCGGCGGCGGAATTCACCATCCATGGCCGGTATCTCGTGGCCGATGAGGGCCTGCCGCCGGCCCTGGGGCAGGGCTATGTCCTGCCGGTAGGCGCCTTTTTCACGATCCGCGAGGGGCGGATTGCGCGGGTGACGAATTACTACAACTTGCAGGATTGGCTCAGGCAGGTTGCCGTTTGAGCCTCCGGCGGCTGGGGCCAATGGCCTCAGCCGCCGGAGGCCTCTTCTCCTTTCAGCACGCCCCACGGCGGGAAAGCACCGCGACTGGCGTGCGCAGCAGGATCTTGATGTCCTGCCAAAGCGAGGCCTGCTCCACGTAAGCCATGTCGAGCGCCACGCGCTGGGCGTAGCTGGTGTCGGACCGGCCGGAGACTTGCCAGAGGCCGGTGATGCCGGGGCGCACGCTCATGTAGTGCATGGCGGCGGCGCCGTAGAAGCGGTCCAGCTCGGACTGGATGACGGGGCGGGGGCCCACCAGGCTCATCTCGCCGCGCAGCACGTTGATCAGCTGCGGCAGCTCGTCCAGCGAGGTGGCCCGCAGAAAGCGGCCGATCTTCGTCACGCGCGGGTCGTTCTTCAGCTTGCGCGTGGCGTCCCACTCGGCACGGGCCTCGGGGTCACTGGCGAGGAGGGCTTCCAGCGCCGCCTGGCTGTCCATCACCATGGAGCGGAACTTGAGGCAGCCGAAGCCTTCGCCATCGCGGCCGATGCGGCGATGGGCGAAGAAGGCCGGGCCGCCATCGGCGCGGACCAGCAGCGCCAGCAGCAGGAAGAGCGGCGAGAGCACCAGCAGCATCGCGCCGGCGCCCAGCACGTCCAGGGCGCGTTTCAGGGTGGGTTGCAGCCAGTCGGCGCGGGTCGGCGCCAGCAAGGCCTGAGGGACCGCATAGCCGCCACCGATCCGCGTTTCGCGAATGGCGGTCTCACGTTGCAGGGACGTAAATGCGTCCAACCCTGGCATTTTTGCCTCATTCACGGCGTCCGGTGACCCGGCGGGACCGATCAAGCGTGGCGGGGATACGGGTCATCCGCTCCTGGCCACGGTGCAGCTATGCCGCCAATCCCAGGCGGCAATTGGACCCGGTTGGGGCAAGATTGTGGCAACGCAACAAACCCTGCCCTTGCCGGCGGCGGATGGCGGTGGCACGGCTCTGACCCCTGCGATGGAGTGCCCGCTTGTCCCGTCTGGCTTATCCGGCCTCAGTCCTGCTGGGAGCTTTGCTCGCCATCCAATTGTTCGGTTTGGATTTTATCTGGCCGCGAGCAGGGCTGAACTGGCGCCCCGTGGGGGATGCCGCGCAGCACGCGATCGCGCAGCGACACTTCCTGGCCGATGCCTGGCGCTGGCCACTGCTCAATGTGGGCACGCTGCAGAATGTGAACCTTGCGTTTCTCGATGGGATTCCGGCGCTTGCCTTGCCGCTGAAGCTCCTGGCGCCGGTGCTGCCGGAAGGGTTCCACGGAATCGGGATCTTTTATGCCTTGGCCTGGGTGTTGCAGCCAGTGGCGGCGGTCTTCGCGCTGCGCGGGGCAGGGGTGCGGGGCCTGCTGCCGGGGGTGGCGGTGGCGGTGATGGCGAGTGCCATGCCGGCCTTCATCATGCGCTTCGGCCATGCGGCCCTGTGCGGCCATTTCGTGATCCTGGTGGCGCTCGGCCTGTATTTCCGCGCGGCTTCCGATGCGCGCTGGTGGCGGGTCGCGGTGCCCTTCCAGGCGTTGGCCCTGCTGATCCACCCCTACCTCGCGCTGATGTCGCTGGCGCTGCTGGCGGCCGTGCCGCTTTCGCTCGCCTTGCGCGGCGAGGCCTTCGTGAGGGCCGCCTTCGGCGTCGTGGCCTCCGCCGCCGCCATGTTCGGCACCATGGCGCTGCTCGGCTATTTCGGCGCGGCGGGCGATGGCGGCTACGGGCAATACGCGCTGAACCTGCTCTCGCCGCTCTGGCCCTTCCGTTCGGCGACGCTGGGTTGGCTTGTCATGCGCGAGGTGGACGCGACCGGCCATGGCGGCTGGGAGGGTTTCAACTGGCTCGGCCTCGGGCTTTGGGCGGCGCTGATCGCGGGCGCCCTCCTGGCGCGCGAACGAATCGCCCCCGGCTTGCGCGCGCATCTGGGCCTGGTGCTGGCGCTGCTGGGCCTCACTGCCATCGCCGTCTCCTTCCGGGTGGGCCTGGGCGGCGTGGTGGTGCTGGACCTGGGCGCCGCGCCCGGCTTCCTCGAGCAGTTCCGCGCCTCGGGCCGATTCTTCTGGCCCGTCGGCTATGCGCTGATGATCGGCGCGGCCGTGCTGCTGCAACGCCGCCCGGTGATCTTTGCCGCCTGCGCGCTGCTGCAATTCGCCGATGCGGCGCCCATGCGCGCCGCGCTGTCCAGCTGGGCGCATGAGCGCGCGCCATGGACCATCGAGGCCGATGCCCTGCGTCCGATCCTGCGCGAGGCCGGGCAGATCACCCTCATCCCCTCCTGGCCCTGCATCGCCCAGGAGGACGCCGCCGCGCGGATCCTCTCCCTGGAAATCCTGCTGCTGGCCAGCGAGACGCCGCGCCCGGTCAACACCATGTATGCCGCCCGCTGGCGCGAGCCGCCGCGTTGCACCGATGCGCAGACCCTGGCCCGCCCCCTCGCCCCGGGCGAGGTGCGGATCGGGCCGGGCCTCGCGGGCTCAGGCTGCGTCGCGCTGGGTGGCCTGGGTGTCTGCCGATGAGGGCATGTGCCGCTCCACGATGTAGAGCGGCCGTCCCTTGGTCTCGTTGAAGATGCGGCCGAGATATTCGCCGATGATGCCGAGCGTCATGAGCTGCACGCCACCCAGGAAGAGCACGATGGCCATCAGGCTCGGATAGCCCGGCGTCGGATTGCCGAAGAAGACGGTGCGGATCACCAGCTGCAGGATGTAGAGGCCGGCGAAGAAGGCGGTGGCGAGGCCCAGATAGCTCGCGATCTTGAGCGGCCCCACGGTGAAGCTGGTGATGCCCTCGAGGCTGAGGTTCCACAGCTTCCAGTAGTTCCACTTGGTCTCGCCCGCCGCGCGTGGTGCCCGCTCATAGGGCACGGCGATGGCCGGGAAGCCCACCCAGGCGAAGAGGCCCTTCATGAAGCGGTGCTGCTCGCGCAGTTGTAGCAGCGCATCCAGGGAGCGGCGGGACATGAACCGAAAATCGCCGGTATCCGGCGGCAGCTGCACCTTGCCGCCGAGCCGCTGCATCACCCGGTAGAAGGCGGAGGCCGTCAGGCGCTTGAGGAAACCCTCGCCATGGCGGACGCTGCGCTGGGCATAGGCGATGTCATAGCCCTGGCGGGCGGCGGCCAGCAGCTCCGGGATCACCTCGGGCGGGTCCTGGAGGTCGGCGTCGATCACCACCACGCCCGCATGGCCGCGCGCATGGTCGAGGCCGGCGGTCAGCGCGATCTCCTTGCCGAAATTGCGCGAGAGATTGACCAGCGCCACGCGGGAATCGGCCGTGGCCAGGCTCGTCATCACCGTCAGCGTGGCATCGCGCGAGCCGTCATTCACATAGACGACCTCCCATTCCATGCCGATGCCCTCCAGCGCCACGCTCAGGCGACGGTGGAATTCGGGCAGGACCTCCTGCTCATTGTAGCAGGGAACGACGACGGAGAGGGCCGGAGACATGGTGCCTTATAGTCCGAACATCATGGCAGTTCCTGGGCGCGTTTGAGCCAATGCGCCGCAATCTCCCGCCGCGGCGCCACCCAGATGCCGGGTGTGGCCGCCACATGCGCCAGGATATCGGCCAGCGCCTGCATTCGGCCCGGCCGGCCGATGATGCGCAGATGCAGGCCGATGGAGAGCATCTTCGCCCCAGGCTCCGCCATCAGCCAGTTGATGGCGCCGATGGCGTAGCGGGAGAAATCCTCGGCCTGGACGAAGCCGCCGCCGGGTGAGAAGCGCATGTCGTTAACGTCGAAGCCGTAGGGGAGGATGACGTGGTTCTGGGTGTGCATCCGCGGCAGGTCGTCATCATAGACGTCGCTGTCATACAGGAAGCCGCCCTCCTCCAGCAGCAGGCGCCGCGTGTTCATGGATGGGGCCGAGCGCGTGTGCCAGCCCACCGGCCGCTCGCCCGTGGCGTTCTCGATCGCGGCGATGGTGGCGGCGATCACGGCGCGCTCGGTCGCCTCGGCCATGTTCGCGTGGCTTTCCCAGCGCCAGCCATGGGCGCTGATCTCATGCCCGGCCGCGTGCGGGGCCTTCGCCAGATGCGGCGAGTGTGCCACGGCCCGCCCGCAGGAAGAGAAGGTGGCGCGCATCCCGTGCCGGTCGAAGGCGTCCAGGATCCGCCAGATCCCGGCCCGCGCGCCATAGGCGTAGTGCGTTTCCATGCAGGGGTCGGGCTGGCCCGTCACCTCCTCGCGGATCTCATGCACGCTCTCATTGCGCGCATCGCCGCTCGCGAGCGACAGCTCCGCCCCTTCCTCCACATTCACGACGAAGGAGAGGGCGAGCTTCGCATCCCCCGGCCAGCGCGGATCAGGTGGCGTGCGCCCATAGCCGACAAGGTCGCGGTTCGTCGGCGGCATTCCCCCGGGAAGAGCCATGGTCCATCCTTCGCAGCTTGGCGGAACGGGTTTAGTTTCGGGTGGAACCCAGGAGAAGTCCCCTCATGCTCACGGCCGAAGCCACCGGTGTCTGCGTCATCTGCCCAACCCCCTTCCTGCCGGATGGCGCGCTGGATGAGCGGAGTGCCGCGACCATGACCGAAGCCTATGTGGCGGCGGGCGCCTCCGGCCTCACCATCCTCGGCATCATGGGCGAGGCGCCGAAGCTGGATGCGCAGGAGGCGATGCAGCTCGTGCGCATCGTGCTGAAGCACGCGAACGGCCTGCCGGTGATCGTGGGCGTCTCCGCCCCCGGCTATGCGCCGATGAAAGCGCTGGCCGCGCGTGCGATGGAGGCGGGCGCGGCCGGCGTCATGATCGCGCCCCCCACCGGGCTGCGCGGCGATGAGGCCACGCTCTCCTGGCTGCAGGGTGCCGCCGAGGCCGTCGCCCCCGCCCCCTGGGTCCTGCAGGATTTCCCCCAAGCCAATGGCGTGCACCTCTCGCCCCGCGTGATCGCGGCCCTCGCCGCCGATCCGCGCTGCGTGATGCTGAAGGCCGAGGACTGGCCGGGCCTCGACAAGATCACCACCCTCAAGGCGATGATGGCCAAGGGCGAGATGCGGCGCATCGCCATGTTTGGCGGCAATGGCGGGCTTTTCCTGCCGGAGGAGATCGCCCGTGGGAATGACGGCGTGATGACCGGCTATGCCTTCCCGGAGCTTCTGGTCCGCGTGATCCAGCTGGTGAAGGCGGGCCAGATGGACGCGGCGATGGACGCCTTCGAAGCGCATCTGCCGCTGATCCGCACCGAGCATCAGCCGGGGCTTGGCCTCGCCGTGCGGAAATACGTGCTGACGCGGCGCGGCATCATCGCGCATCCGACCATCCGCGCACCGGGGCCGAAGCTCTCGGACGCGACGCGGGGGGAGGTGGATGCGATGCTGGCGCGGCTGGCGCGGCGGGATCCGGTCGCGATGAAGATGGCGGCGGAGTGATGATGCGTTTGGATCGAGGGGCGCTGCCACGGCGAACGGCTCCATGAGCCGGTGATGCCATCTTTGGTCACTGGGAAACTGCACTCTTCTCCGTGAAACCCGCCCCAGGCGGCGGAGCCGCCTGTGTGGCGCGCGGCGGATCGTGGGAAGCGCCACGCTCCGAGCCATGTTCGATGGCGCGGGCGCGGCAACGCCCGTGGGCAAATAAATGAGGTTCGCCGGCTGGATCGCGCCAGCGAAGAAGCGGCACGCTCAGTCCGCGTTGACGACGTTGAAGTCGCGGAGCTCACGCGCTGTCAGCCATCGGATATCCGCGTGCGCCGTGGTGACGTTGGGCTCGAGCAGACGAATGGAGACCCCCATCTCAATGGTATAGTAGGCCAGTTGTGCGGCCAGTTGGGCGGATGATTCCTCAACCAGGCGGATCAAGCGGCCCACTGCTGAGGCGCCGTTGCGGCGGATTTCTTCTTCCATCTGGCGCAGCAAAGCCGGGTTGCCGCTCGCGCTGAAGATGTGCACGCCGTAGCGGGCTCCGGCTTCCATGGTCCGGACGCGCCCGCCCAGGAAGGCATAGGTGCAGGCACTCGCGCATTGGGTATTGGCCGGGAGATGGGTTCCGATGCCCGCGCGGCGAATCACGCGCCCCACTGCCAGGCCCTCCGCCGCGACCCCACCCGGCGAGCGGAAGACCATCATCTGCACGTTGGGCGTGCGGCGCAACACCGCTTCCAAACGTGCTGCATCGCCCCGCTCAAAGGCACCTGCGGCAAAGATGATGTTGCCGCCACCTTGGTTCAGCACGGTGAAATCGAGCGCTGCGGCAGGCCGGGAACAGCCAAGAGCCAGCGCCAATCCAAGCCCGGCCAGGGCATTCCTCATGTCTGGCGCGGCCATTGGCCGTTGCTGTCTCGGCATATGCGGGTTTCCTGGCGGACTTCCTGGCCCCGGATATAGGCGATCTCTCGGATATTCCGGCATTGACCACCGTCAGTGACGCGCAGAACCTCGGTCGTTCCCCGCGTTGAGGGATTCTCCGGGGAAACCCATTGCTCCCTGGGCAGAGGTGCATCTGGCCTCACCGGGGCTTCCAGGACACGCTGGTTGGCTGCAACCTGGCGCTGCCGCTCCGCTTCGGAAAGGCGTTGACCAATAAGATTCCCAGCGACGCCACCTACAGCGGCGCCGATGATCCCTCCGATGAGAGCGCCCGACGAGTTGCGCCCGCCAACCTGACGTCCGATGAGCGCGCCAGCGACGCCGCCTGCCGCAGTGCCAATTCCGGTGGCGAGCGCCTGCTGGTTCTGGCCTTCACATCCTGCGAGAAAGAGACCCGAAGCTGCAAGACAGACAAGAAAACCTGCTTTTTTCCTCATAAATGCCTCCGCCTATTTTAAAATAGATAACAAGAACGCAATGTGTGAGCAAGGGGATTGGTGCGCATCTCGGGCGGGCAGGACAGTTCGCCCAGCCATCGCCACGGCCCGGCGAATGCCGTTAAAGGGAGTGGTGGGGAATGTGTTTGTTCGACGAGAGAGAATCCCTTGATGCGCCTGACCAACCGAATCGCCCTCGTCACCGGCGCCCAACAGGGCATCGGCGCGGCCATCTGCGAGGCCTTCGCCCGGGAGGGCGCCCGCGTCGCCGTGAACTGGCTGGATGACGCCGAGGCGGGCGCCCGCGTCGCCGCCGCCTGCGGGGGCGTTGCCATCCAGGCCGATATCGCGACCGCCGCCGGCCGCGCGCATCTCCAGGCCGAGACGGAGCGCCTGCTCGGCCTGCCCGACATCCTCGTCTGCAATGCCGGCATCTTCCCGCGCGCCGAGTTCCTCGAATTGACCGAGGACACCTGGGATGCGGTGCAGGACACGAACATCAAGTCCACCGCCTTCCAGACGCAGCTTTTCGCGCGCGCCCTGGTGGCAGCCGGCAAGCCGGGCGTGGCGATCACCATGTCCTCCTCCGCCGTGCGGGGCGATCCGCGCGGGGCGCATTATTCGGCGAGCAAGGCCGGGCTGCTGGGGCTCACGCGCGCCATGGCGCTGGCGCTGGCGCCGCACGGCATCCGCGTGAACGCCATCGCGCCCGGCCTGACCGACACGGCCCAGCCGCGCTACGGCAACACCGAGGAGGAGCTGGCGGAGCGGGTGAAGACCATCCCCATCGCCCGCCTCGGCCAGCCGAATGACATCGCGGAACTGGCCTGCTTCCTGGCCTCCGAGCAATCGAGCTGGATCACCGGCCAGGTGCATCACATCAATGGCGGGTTGTGGATGCCTTGAGCGGCACCGA
>NZ_JAIEQY010000143.1 GCF_019747315.1 Roseococcus sp.
CTGGACGGGCTGATCGCCTTCAACGAGGCCGCGACCGGCCTGCGCGGGCGGGACCGGCTGGACCTCGCCATCCTGCTGCGCGACGCGGAGCGCCGCACCATCGGCGGTGCGCTGGGGAACTCGCATTACGGCTGGGTGCGGATCGAGCTTCTCTCCCTGCCCGAGGCGCTGCGCGGCCAGGGCTGGGGAAGCCGGCTGATGCAGGCGGTGGAGGATGAGGCACGCGCCCGCCGCTGCCTGGGCGTCCGGCTGGAGACGCTCTCTTTCCAGGCGCGTGGCTTCTACGAAAAGCTCGGCTACAGCGTCATCGGAACCCTGCCGGATTACCCGCCCGGCCATACGCTCTATTGGCTCGCCAAACGGCTTGAAGAAGGAAACGCCTGATGTTCAAACTCGACGGCAAGATCGCCCTCGTCACCGGGGCCTCCTCCGGCATCGGAATCGGCATCGCGGAGGCGCTGCACGCCCAGGGCGCGCATGTGGTCCTCACCGGCCGGCGCGAGGCCGAGTTGAACGCCGTCGCCGCGCAGCTGGGCGAGCGCGCCAGCGTCATGCCGGCCGATCTGAATGACCCGGCGGCCCCCGCAGCGCTGGTGGAGGGCATCGAGGCCGCGCATGGCAAGCTCGACATCCTGGTGAACAATGCCGGCTTCACGCGGGACATGCTGGCGCTGCGCATGGGCGATGAGGATTGGAACGCCGTCCTCGAAGTGGATCTGAACGCCCCCTTCCGCCTGGCGCGCGCCGCCCTGCGCGGGATGATGAAGCGCCGCGCCGGCCGCATCGTCTCCATCGCCTCCATCGTGGGTGTGACGGGCAATGCGGGCCAGGCGAACTACGCCGCCGCCAAGGCAGGCCTGATCGGCATGAGCAAGGCGCTGGCGCAGGAGGTCGCGCCGCGTGGCGTCACCATCAACGTCGTCGCCCCCGGCTTCATCGCGACGCCGATGACCGACAAGCTGAACGAGGAGCAGAAATCCGGCCTGCTCTCCCGCATCCCGATGAAGCGGATGGGCAGCGCGAAGGATGTGGCCTCGGCCGTGTCCTATCTCGCCTCGGATGAGGCGGCCTGGGTGACGGGCACCACCATCCATGTGAATGGCGGCATGCTGATGGTCTGATGGGCCTTGCGGCGCGCGGGGCACGCCTGTTTAGTGCGAGGGACCGTTTCCAGGGGGTTTCCAGCCATGGCCAGGCCAGGCCGCGCGCTGTTCCGTTCCTTGCTGCACCGCTCCTCCATCGCCTTCATGCTGCTCGTGACGACGCTGCTCGTCGCGAGCTGGGTGCTGATCCAGGACGGCACGCATGGGCTGCGCCAGGCGGCGCTGACCACGGCCACGCAGAACGCCGCCCGCGCGGCCCTCGCCCTGAAGGACGAGATGCAAGCCATCGAGGCGCGGCTCTGGGTGGCGCAGCGCGAGGGCCGGCCGCTCGCCGGCATCGCCTTCACGCCGCTCCCGCCCGAAATCACCGCGACCCTGGGCGGCGTGGAGCCAGGGCAGCTGCGCCTTTGGCCCCTGCCGCGCAACGCCCAATCCCCGCGCGAGCTGCTGGCCTTCCTGGTGCCCATGCAGCCCGGCGCCGCCACACCCGCGCTGCGCTTGCCGGTGGCCGCGCTGGATCTCTTGCTGGCGCCACAGCCGGACACCGCGCTCAGGCTGGTCAGCGGCCTGGGGACGGAGCTCGCGGCGCTGGGCACGGCGGGCTCCGTGCAAGCCAGCCTCTGGGTGCGCGAAGGCGCCCTGCGCGTCGAGGCCTCGGCCACGCCGGCGGCGATGTCGCTCGCGGTCTGGCTGATCCCGCTTTTTGGCCTGGGTACGCTCGGCTTCATCTTCCGCAAGCATTTGGAGCGCAGTGACCGGGTGGACCTCAAGCTCACCGCGCTGCGCGGCAGCCTGGCGCGCCACGCCGCGCAACTCAGCGTGAACGAGGCGCGGATGCGGCTCTCGCAGAGTGAGCGCATCACGGCCGAACGGCGCGAGGCAGCGATGATCGAGGCCTGGCCGCGTCCCGTGGCGCTGCTGGATGCGGAGGGCAAGCTCACCGCCTGGAACCAGGGCTTCGCGGCGCTTCTGCCGGCCGAGGCGCTGCGGCGGGACCTGCCTTTGGGCATGCTGACGCGGCACCTCGATATCCGGGTGCCGGGCAAGGATAATGGCCGGCGTGGGCCGGGGCAGCGCCCGCGCATGCGCAGCATCCCGCTGGCGGATGGCAGCCGCCTCTTCGAGGCGCTGGCCGATGCGCCCTCGCCCGACCTGTCCGAGGCCCGCAACCTGTGCCGGACCGAGATGCTGACCCGCGCGCCATTGCTGCGCGAAGGGCTGCGCGCGGGCGATGCCGAGGCGGTGCGCCTGCACGCCCATGCGCTGCGTGGGCTGGCCGCCAATTTCGGCCTCACCGCGCTGGCCCCGGCGCTGGAGGCGGTGGAGCGTTCCGCCCAGGCACGGGACCAGTCGGCCATGACGGCGGCGCTGGAGGGGTTCGAGGCGGAATTCGGCCTGGCCCTGCAGCAACTCGGCAGCGCCACCGCGTGAGCCGGACCACGGGCAGGGGAAGGCAGGGATGAGCGCGACGGATCTGACGGGGCGGGTGGCCATCATCACCGGGGGCGCGCGCGGCCTTGGGCTGGCCATCGCGGGGCGGCTCCGCGCGGGCGGCGCGCGGGTCGCGATCTGGGACATGGATGGCGCGGCGCTGGCCCAGGCGGCCGGCACGCTCGGCGCCCATGCCGAGACGGCCGATGTGACCGATGCGGCATCGCTGGAGGCCGCGCTGGCGCGCACCGAGGCGGCGCTCGGCCCCTGCGACATCATGGTGGCCAATGCCGGCATCACCGGCCCCAACCACACGCTGGAGGATTACCCCATCGCGGATTGGCGCCGCGTGATCGAGGTGGATCTGGTGGGCGTCTATCTCACCTGCCGCGCCGTGGTTCCGGGCATGCGTGCGAGGGATTGCGGGCGGATCGTGAACATCGCCAGCATCGCGGGGAAGGAGGGCAACCCCAATGCCTCGGCCTATTCGGCGGCCAAGGCGGGGGTGATCGGGCTCACGAAATCCCTCGGCAAGGAATTGGCGACAACCGGCGTGCGGGTGAACTGCATCACCCCCGCCGCCGTGGAGACCGAGCTCTTCGCGCAGATGACCCCGGAGCAGATCGCCTGGATGAAGTCAAAGATCCCGATGGGGCGCTTCGGCCTGGCCTCGGAAGTGGCGGAGATGGCGGCCTTTCTCGCCTCGGATGCCGCCAGCTTCTCGACCGGCGCGGTGTTCGACTGCTCGGGCGGGAGGGCGGTGTATTGAGCGAAGAGGCGCCTCCCATTTTGGCGCCCCCCATCCTCGCGCCGGTCTCTTTCGGCGAGTTGCTGGACAAGATCTCCATCCTGGAGCTGAAGGAGGCCGCGATCCACGCGGAGCCGGCGCGCGGCTTCGTCCTGGCCGAGCTGGCGGCGCTGCGCGACATCCTTGCCGGGCTCGACCTCGCCTCGCGGCCTGGGCTGGCGGCGGCGATGGCGGAGGATTCAGCCCACCTGGCCGAGGTGAACCGCACCCTCTGGCAGGTGGAGGATGCGCTGCGGGCCCATGAGGCGCGGCAGGATTTCGGGCCGGGCTTCATCGCCCTCGCCCGCTCGGTCTACACCACGAATGACGAGCGGGCGCGCCTGAAGGCGCGGCTCAATCACCGCTTCGGGTCAAGGGTGGTCGAAGTGAAATCCTATGGGCCCCAGGCCAAGATGGATCAGGCTCAAGGAGCGCAGGAATGAGCGCGGGGGAATCCTCGCCCTGGGCGGCGCCGCTGGCCGATGCGGCGGAGCCGGTCCTGCTGGGCGCCATCGAGTGCGTGACGGCCGAGGCGCTGGAAGGCTGGCTGCGCGACCCGGCGCGGCCGCTCTGGCCGGTGATCTTCCAGCTCTCGCTGGACGAGGCTGATCTGGGCCGGCACATCGCCAACCTGCCAGGCACAGCCGGCCGGCTGCGCTTCCGCGTCCCGCTGCCGGCGGGCGTGACGGTGGCGGCGGCACAGCGGGCCGTGATCCTCACGCTGGACGGACGGCGGGGCCTGCGCGCCGGGGCCGTCACGCAAGCCGCGGCAGCCCCGGAGCCCGTGCCGGCAGCGCCCGAACCCGGACCGCAACCGGCCCCGACATCCGCGCTCCCCCCTGCCGTCGCGGCCGCGCCAGCGCCAAGGCCGAAAGCGCCCTCGGCACCCATGCCGGCGCCATCGGCTCCCGGGCCCACGCCGCCGCCGGCCGAGACGCCGGCGGCGGCGCCAGACCCCGAACCCCATCCTGCCGCGCCCGCAGAGGCCGCGCCCTTGCCCCCACCCCCGCCGCAGGAGCTGGCGAATCTGCTGGACCAGCTGGAACCCGCGCAGCGCCTCGTCCTGGTCGAGAAGGCCTTCCAGGCGAAGGAATGGCCGGTGGTGCTGGCGCTGACCGAGAACCTGCCCGGCACGGCGCGCGATCCGCGCCTGGTCACCTTTCGCGGCCGCGCCTTCTTCTACCAGGGGCGCCATGCCGAGGCGGTGGAGGCGCTGCGCTTCATCCAGGCGCGGCACCCGCAGCGCCACACCGCCATGCTCTTCCTCGGCCGCTCCCTGGCGCAGATCGGGCAATTGCCGGAAGCGCGGCAGGTGCTGGCGCATTGCCGCGCCGGCAATCCGGCGGAATCCCGCTATGTCTTCGAGGCCGGGCGCATCGCCGCCCGGCTGGTCCAGGGCGATGACGGCCAGGCGGAACCGCGGCCGGAGCTGATGGGGGAGGCCACCGAACTGCTCCGCCAGGCCATGGCGATGCGGCCTGAGGATCATCGCCCGCCCCGGCTGCTGGCGCAGCTCACCCTGCTCGAAGGCCAGCTCGGCGAGGCGCTTTCCCTGCTGGAGACCGCCATCGCCCTCGCCCCGCAACAGGCCGAGCTGCGCATGGAGCAGGCCCGGCTGCTGACCCGGCTGAACCGGCTGGAAGAGGCGCTGGAAGCCGCCGAGGCCGCAGCGCGGCTCGACCCGCTGCGCGACGGCGCGGCCTTCGCCGTGCGCATTCTGCAGCGCTGGCTGGAGGCTCGTCGCACCGGCCCGCTGACCATCCGTGAGGTCGCGCCCGCTTGAGCCGCCTGCCCGATCCGGATTGGGTCAGCTTCGGCCCCGCGCCCGCATTGCCGGAGGCGCTGGCCACCGCCCTGCCCGACCGTGCGGCGCTGCTGGAATGGGAGGACGGCGCGTCCCGGCTCTGGCGCGGCGCCTATCTGCGCGAGTTGCGCGAGCATGGGCTGGTGGCGCCGGATGCGCCCAGCGCCACCCTGCTGGAGGCGGCTTCGCGCCATCCGCTGGTGCATCGCTTCGGCGGCGCCCTGCCGGCGCTGGGCCCTCGCCCCGCCGAGGGGCGGGAGGTGGCGCTGATCTCCCGCTTCGGGGTGCAGAAATTCGGCGGCGTCGAGCATTTCCTGCTGCAGATGGCGCGGCTCTACCGCGAGATGGGCTTCCGCCCCACCATCCTCGGCACCCGCGCCGAACGCGCGGGCGAGGCGGGCGAGGTGGAGGGCATCCCCTATGCCTTCATCGCCGAGACGCCCAAGGCGCTGTTCCGCTTCGCCTGGGAGCGCCGCCTGGCGCTGGCGCATGTGGTCTCGGGCCTCGGCTTCGAGGTGGCGGCCAGCCTGCGCTTTCTCGATGTCCGCCTGGTCTTCGGCGTGCATTTCTGGCGCGAGCTCTTCCACCCCCGCACCGGCCAGGGCGGCTATTTCCCCGACCTGCCGGAAGGCCACAGCCGCCGCCCCGAGGCCGAGCTGCTGCTGGCCGATGCCGATGCCGCCTACGCCAATTCGGCCTTCACGCAGGGGCTGGTGGAGGCGCAGTTCGGCCCGCGTCTGCCCATCATCCCCTCGCTGCCCGATGACGTGGCGCTGCCGGCCCCGCCCACGCCCGCCAGGGGGGGGCTGGTGCTGCTGGCCAATGCGCGCATGGATAAGGGCTTCGGCCTGATGCTGCGCATCGCGGCGTTGCTGCCCAACCGTCGCTTCGTGGCGCTGGCCACGCAATCCGACCGCCACGCCGCCCTGGCCGCGGCGGCCGAGGCGCGCCTCACCCATGTCGAGGTGCTGGACCGCGTGGAGGAGATGGCGCCGCTCTACGCCCGCGCCCGCGCCGTTCTGGTGCCGAGCTACCGCTTCGTCGAGAGTTTCAGCCGCGTCGTTGTGGAGGCGCAGCGCCAGGGCGTGCCGGTGATCGGCTCGGATCGCGGCAATGTGCCGCTGCTGCTGGCCGAAAGCGGCGTGAGACTGCCCGAGGACCCGGCACTCTGGGCGGCCGAGCTGACGCGCCTGTTTGAGGAGACGCCGTATTGGGAAGCACGCTCGGCAGCGGCGCTGCGCGGTTCGGCGCGGAACCCCTTCAGCGCCCAGGCCGGGCGGCTCGCGCGGCTCGTCGCGGGGCTGGAGGCGCCGGTGCTGGTGGCGGTGGGCTCGGGCATCGGCAATGTGATCCACACCACGCCGCTGATCCGCAACCTGGCGCGGCGGCTGGGGCGGCCGGTGGATGTCGTGGTGGCCGGGGATTCGCCAGGCGCGCTGGCCGCCGCGGCGCATCCCGAACATGTCCGCCACGTCTTTCCGCTGAACGACCTGGTGCTGCGCCGGCGTTACGCGCTGGTCTTCGTCACCCAGAGCTTCGGCCAGCTGCTGCCCGCCTTCCGGGCCGAGCATGTGATCCATTCGCGGCGCTGGGGCCTGTTCCACGCCGGGCATGCGCTGCATGAGGCGGAGTTCAACCTGGCGGCCGCGCAGGCGCTGCTGGGCGTGCCCTATGCGCCGGAGGACGTTCCCGCCTGCTTCTTCGCCGGCCTCACGGCGCGGCCCGGCGCGCGACCGCTGCTCGGTCTGCATGCCGGCTCGAAGACCGGCATCTGGGCGGCCAAGCGCTGGCCGCATTTCGCCGAGCTGGCCGCGCGGTTCGCGGCACGCGGCGTGGCCGTCGCCTCCTTCGGCACGCCGGATGAATACGTGCCCGGCACCGAGGACCGCACCGGCGGCAGCGTCGAGGCGATGGCGATGGCGATGCGCGACTGCACCGCCTTCCTCTCCAATGACAGCGGCGTGATGAACATCGCCCATGCGCTGGGCCTGCCGCTGGTGGCGCTCTTCGGGCCGACGGCGCCGGCCACGCGCGGGCCGCTCGGCGCGCACGCCACCATCCTGGCGCTGGACAAGCCCTGCGCGCCCTGCGAATTGGCCGGGCCGGGCGGCGCCTTTGCCCAAATGACGTGCCGATGCATCGCAGAGATCACGGTGGATCGCGTGGAAGCCGCGCTCCTGGCGCGTCTCGCGGCGGAACCGCGTCTTCCTGCCCCCTTGGCCGCCCCCTCCATAGCGGGATAGCTTCGCCCATTGGCGCGATGCAGCCTCTCGACCCAGCGGAGTTTTGAATGGCCGTCGTGGACCGGATCAGTGACGCCCCATGGCTGGTGGTCTGGAAGAAGCAATCCGATGCGCGCGTCGGCCGTGCCACCCGGCAGGAGGATGGCGCGATCCGCGCCGATTGCCGCGGCTGCAACGGCGCCACGCGGCTGCTGCTGCCGCTCGGCGCCGCATTGGACCGGACGGGCACGCTGCACCTGACGATCGGCCTCCGGGTGGACAAGGTGAGCCCGGCGCGCCCGGTGGAATGGGTGGCGCTGCTGCGCGGCCCGGACCCGGCCGACCTGACGCTGGTGAAGAAGCTGGAAAGCATGCCCGTGATGGGCGCGCAGGGGCGCGACTGGAGCTGGACCCTCCCCACGACGGAGCTGGCCGAGGCAGAGGGTGAGCTTTATCTCGCCGTGCAATGCGCGCCGCGCAGCCAGGCGGTGCTGGTCAGCGGCAGCCTGCGGCAGGAATCCCCGGCGCCTGTCGCGCCGAAGCCCGCCCCGGCCCAGGCCGAGGCCACCCCCGCCGAAGGGGGGGCAATGGGCCCCGCCTCCCGCCGCCGCGTGCGCGCACTGCCCGGCGGCGCCAGCCTGGTCTTCCGCACGGCGGGCGATGCCCAGGCCTGCAAGATCACCACCGAGGATGAAGCGCGCGGCGTGCTGCGGCTCGACCCCTCGGCCTGCGCGCAGGATTTGCGGCTCATCCTGCCGGTGCCGCCGCCGCAGGGGGCACCGCCGCCCGAGGGGCTGGGCTGGCCGCTCGGCATCCGGATGGAGGCGGCCGAGCTCGGCAGCAAGGAGAAGCGCAGCCTGCTCTGGCTGGCGCTGACGCAGGGCCTCTCGCCGGTCAGCCTGGAATTGCACCGGATGGTGGCCAAGCGCATCCGCGCGCCGGGCAGCCTCGGCCCGCTGGCCTGGGATGTGGCGCTGGATCCGCGCGTACCATCCGAGGCCGCGATCTATCTGACCTTGCAGATCGCCGGCGGCGGGACACCGGTGCTGCTGACCATCCCGGAGCTCTGGGCCGGCGCGCGCCGCGGCCAATGGAAGCCCGCGCCCCATGGCCCGCTGGAGGGGCAGGTCTTCGCCGGCGAGGAAACGCCGGGCATGGCCCTGCTGCGGGCGGGGCGGATGGTCCCCCTCGCGCCGCGCGCCAAGGCGCTGCCCGAGGGGGGCACGCGCCTCACCCTCGGCGCCGCCGCGCTGGATGCGGCACTGCGCGAGGCCGGCTGGGCCGATGGCGAGCCCTTCGAGGCGCTGCTGCTGGCCGGCGACACGCTGCTGGACCGCCAGACCCTCACCATCGCCGCGCGCGAGGAGGATGGCGCGCTGGAGGAGGCGACGCCCGCGCGCATCCGCGGCTGGGCCGGCATCAAGGGCCAGCCGGAGCTGGGTGCCGAAGTAGAAATACTGGTCAATGGCCTGCCCTATGCGTCCTTCAGCACCGCCGCGCCGGGGCGCGGTTTCGAGACGCGCCTGCTGCTCGGCACCCGGCCGGAGGGCGATCGGATCGAGCTGCGCGGCCGCAATTCCGGGCAGCGCCTGGGCGAGACGCTTCTGCTCACGGGCCTGCCGCATCGGCTGAGCGACCCCGCCGCCGCGCTGCGCGCCACCATCGCCCTGCGGGACCATCGGCCGGGTGTCACCGTGCTGGTGCCGGTGGGCGATGGCGATGCGGCGGAATGCCTCGCGGCTTTGGCGGCGCATACGCCGGGCTGGGTGCGCATCCTCCTGCTCGACCGCGGCGGCGCAACGCCGGCCTTGCTGGAAGGGCAACAGGTGCTGCGCGTCGAGGGCGGGCTCGCGGCCGGTTTCAACCAGGGCATCGCCGCGGCCGGCACGGATGACGTGGTGCTGCTTGCCCCCGGCGCGCGGCCCGGGCCGCGCTGGCTGCACCGGCTGCTGTTTGCGGCGCTGGCCACCGACCGGCCGGCCAGCCTCGCCGCGCTGAACGAGGGCTGTGACGCCCTCTGGGCGCGGCCGGATGCCGCGCGCCTGCTGGCCCAGCAGGCCGGCGGGTTGCGGCCGGAGGTGCCGGTGATGGGCGGGCCCTGCCTCTATCTGCGCCGCGCGGCACTCGACGCCGTGGGCGGCTTCGACGCGGAGAGCTTCCCGGAGGGCGAGGGCTGGCAGGTGGATTGGGCGATGCGCGCCCGCTATCTCGGCTTCACCCATCACGTCGAGGAGGGCTGCCTGGTCGGCCCCGCCCAGCCGCCGGCCCTGACGCCGGACGCCGAGGCGCTGCTCGGCCATCGCTACGCCGAATGGCCACGCCTGCGCGCCGCGCGCGATGAGACGCCGGCCTGGCGTGGCATCACGCATCGCCTGGCGCAGCTCACCCAGGATTCACCGCCCCTGGCCCGGCCGCGCTGCCTCTTCGTCATCAGCACGCGCACCGGCGGCACGCCGCAGACCAACCAGGACCTGATGCGCGCCCTGCAGCCGGGGCATGAGACGCTGCTGCTGCACTGCGACGGCCGGGTGATGACGCTCTCCCGCGTCACCGAGGCGGGCGAGGCGGTGCTGGCCAGCCACACCCTGGCCGAGCCGATCGGGGTGCTGAGCCACCGCTCGGCCGAATATGATGCGGTCATCGCCGACTGGTTGCAGGGCGAGGCGGTGGAGCTGCTGCATGTGCGGCATCTCGCCTGGCACAGCCTGGGGCTGATCGAGCGCGCGCGGGTGCTGGGCATTCCCGTCGTGGTCTCCTTCCATGATTTCTATACCCTTTGCCCCACGGTGAAGCTGCTCGACCCGCAGATGACGCCCTGTGGCGGCGTCTGCACGGCCGGCGAAGGCGATTGCCGGGCGGAGCTCTGGCCGCGCGAGACGGTGCCGCCGCTGCGGGACCGCTGGGTGCATAATTGGCGGGCCATGATGGGGCCGGCGCTGGCGCAGGCCGATGCCTTCGTCACCACCTCGGCCAGTGCGCAGGAGACGATCCTGCGCGCCTATCCGGCCCTGGCGGAAAAGCCCTTTGAGGTGATCCGCCACGGCCGGGATTTCGCGCATCTGGACCGCCCGCCGCCGGCCCCGCCCGAGCGCACGGAGAAGCTGCGCCTGCTGGTGCTGGGCAATATCAGCCGCGCCAAGGGGGCGGAGCTGCTGCGTGACCTGGCCGCGCTGGACACGGCCGAGCGGCTGGAGATCCATGTGGCGGGCGAGATCGACAGCCGGCTGAAGCCCGCGCGCATCTTCCTGCACGGCCCCTATGAGCGTGATTCGGTGCTCCGCGTGATCGAGGAGGTGCGGCCGCATCTGGGCGCCGTGCTCTCGCTCTGGCCCGAGACCTATTCCCATACGCTGACGGAGTTATGGTCCGCCGGCGTGCCGGTTCTGGGTTTCGATCTCGGCGCCGTGGGGGGCGCCGTCGGCGAGCGCATCCGCGAAACCGGCGGCGGGTGGCTGCTGCGGGAGACGGCGCCGGAAGCGGTGCACCAGGCGCTGCGCCGCATCGCCGCCGATACGGAAGGCCATGCCGCCCGCACCGGCGCCGTGGAAGCCTGGCGGCAGGGAGAAGGGCGGCGGTATGGGACCGCCGCCATGGCCGAGGCCTATGCCGCGCTCTATGCGCGGCTTGGTGTCTGACCTCAGGCGGCCAGGGCTTCCTCGCCCTCGATCGTCACCGCCGCGGCATGCACGACGGAAGCGATGCGGACCGCGGCCTGCACCTGCTCGCTGGTCAGGCCGGCATGCTTCACCACCTTCTCGTGGCTTTCCATGCACATGCCGCAGCCATTGATGGCCGAGACAGCGAGCGACCAGAGCTCGAAATCGGCCTTCTCCACGCCCGGGCGGGCCATGATGTTCATGCGCAGCTTGGCCGGCATGGAGGGGTAGTCGCCGCCCACCAGGTGGGTGAAGCGGTAATAGACATTGTTCATGCCCATCACCGAGGCCGCGCCCTTCGCGGCCGCCAGCGCCTCGGCGCTCAACTGCGGGCTGAATTCGGCGATGATGGCGCGCGTCACCGTCGCGTTGCGGCTCGCCAGGGCGGAGACGATGAAGGTGCCGGCGCGCTGCTGGACGGAGAGCGAGGGCTCGGCCGCCAGCGAACCGAGGTTCAGCTTCTGGTCCTTGGCGTATTCGGGGAGGGCATTGCGCAGGGCTTCCAGCGACATGGCGCGGGCTCCAAACAGGTCAGATGGTGGGAAAAGCCGCCCCGCCGCAAAGCGGCCGGGGAGTCTAAGGGGGCTGCATGCCCCCCTTTCGCTTGCGGCGGTCGGGTTGGTGTGGCGGCTACCGCCGCAAGCGACAGACTTAGGCCGCCTTGTCGAAGAGTTCCTGCGGCTTCAGGGCCTCTTCGCCCTTGGTCCAGTTGCAGGGGCACAGCTCATCGGTCTGCAGCGCGTCGAGGATGCGCAGCGTCTCCTGCGGGTTGCGGCCGACATTCAGGCCGTTCACCGAGACATGCATGATCGTGCCTTCGGGGTCCACGATGAAGGTGACGCGCAGCGGCACGCCCGCCTGCTTGTCGAGGACGCCCAGCGCCGTGCTCAGCTCGCGCTTCACATCGGCCAGCATCGGGAAGGGCAGGGTCTTGATGTCGTCATTGTAGACGCGCCAGTTGAGGTGCACGAACTCGCTGTCGGTCGAGACGCCGTAGATCACCGCGTCACGGTCGGTGAACTCGCCCTGGAGCTTGCCGAAGGCGGCGATTTCGGTCGGGCAGATGAAGGTGAAATCCTTCGGCCAGAAGAAGACGATCTTCCACTTGCCGGCATCGCTCTGGTCGGTCACCTGGATGAAGGACTTGCCGGGGCCCTTAAGGCCCTCGGGGCCGCCCTGGACGGCGGTCAGGTCGAAGCTCGGGAATTTGTCGCCGACGGTCAGCATGGTCGTGTCTCCTGCAGGATGGGTGGCGGGACCGGTCATTGCGGTCATGCATCGCCATATTGCACTGCACCATGGCTTTTCAAGAAAGCTGTCGACAGAATCTTCGAACGCGCGCGCGCTATGCCCGCGGCTTGAGCAGCAGCTGCCCGGAACCGGTCAAGACGGCCAGGCGTGCCGCCAGCGCAGGCATGGCGCTGGCCTCCAGGCCCAGCAGGCGGGTGACGCCCGTGGGCAGCTCGTCCTCCTGCGCCTGGGGGGCCAGTTCGAGAACCAGCCGGGCGGCGGCGGCCACCTCTTCGGGGTGGATCATGGAAGGGCGGCGCAGATGCGCGGCGGCCCCGCGGCGGTCCCGCGCCAGGATCGGCGCGCGTTCCTCGGGGAACCAGAAGCCGCCGGCCTCGCTGACGCCTTGCAGCAGGCGCGCCTCGTTCAGCGCGGCGGCGAAGCCCTTGGCATCCGGCGCGGCGGGGCCGAGCAGCAGGCGCAGGCGTTCCTGCACGGCCTCGCCATGGACCGGCGCCTCGGTGGCGATGATGGCGGCGATCAGGGCAGCGAGTTCGGCGCGGTTGGTGGGAGCGTGGTCCATGCTGGCTTCGACATAGGCGGGGGCGAGCGAGACGGTCTCGATGGATGCGGCCGGGGCGGGCGCCTCAAGGCCGAGCGGCGCGCGCAGCCGGGCGGCGGCGGAATCGGGCTGGTTCAGCCAGTCGAGCGACCAGCTCCGGGCCAGCGTCCAGCCCATCCCTTCCAGCGCCATCTGCCGGCCGCGGTCGCGGTCCCGCGCGCAGCGGAGGCCCGACCAATCGGCGCCATCCACCTCCACGCCCAGGTCGAAGCCGTTCTCACCGCGAGCTGCGATGTCGAGGAAGAGGCCGGAAAGGCCGACACGCGACACCGCCTCCCGCCCGGATTGCGTGATGAGCCCGCCGATCAGGCCGGCGATGGCCGAGCCCTCGCGCGCCTCGGTCCGGGCCATGGCGCCGCCGGCGGCGAAGCCGAGGAAGGTCTTCAGCGCGGCCACGCCCCGCCCCTTGGCGCGCTCCAGATCCACCTCCTCCGCACCGATGCCGGAGAAGACGATGCAGCGCTTCTTGGCGCGGGTGATGAGCACGTTCAGCCGCCGCTCGCCGCCATCATTCGAGAGCGGGCCGAAGCGCATGGCGAGCTTGCCATCGGCGCCGCGGCCATAGCCCACGCTGATCATGATGCTGTCGCGCTCATCGCCCTGCACGTTTTCCAGGTTCTTCACGAAGAAGGGCTCGGCGGGATGGGCGGTGAAGAAGGCTTCCGTCTCTGGGCTCTCGCGCCGCAGGGCTTCGACGGCATCGGCGATGGCGTCGCGCTGGGTGACGGAGAAGGCGGCGACGCCCAGCGTGTCGCCTGGCGTTTCGCGCGCGTGGCGCAACACGGCCTCGGCCACGGCGCGGGCTTCCTCGGTGTTGGAACTGCCCTTGAAGCGGCCCTCCACGCGGATCAGCGAAAGCCCCAACGCCGGGCTCCGCGGCCGGGGCGAGGGCAGGACCAGCAGGCGGTTGCCGTAGAACTCCGCATTGCTGGTGGCGATCAGGCTTTCGTGCCGGCTGCGGTAATGCCAGCGCAGCATGGCGGTCGGGATGCCGCGCGCATTGGCGAGGCCGAGGATGCTCTCCACATCCCGCGCATCCAGCGCGTCATCCTCGTCGGCGGATGCATCCTCGCTCTCCTCCGTCATGCGCTGGAAGAAGCGGGTGGGGGGCATCTGCTTGTCATCGCCCACCACCACGATCTGCCGCGCGCGGGCGATGGCGCCCAGCGCATCCACCGGCTCGATCTGGCTGGCCTCATCCATCACCAGCAGGTCGAAGAGGGGGAAGCCCGGCTGCGTCGCGTGATGCGGATTGGCGAGGAATTGCGCGACGCTCAGCGGGCTGAGCATGAGGATGGGCTTGGCCTTGCGGATCAGCGGCGCCGCGCGGGAGAGCAAGGTGCGCAAGGCCGCATGGCCGCGCTTACGCTCGAATTCGCCGCGCAGGAAGGCGAGGCTCGCGGCCTCCTCACCCAGGCGCAGCGCGTCCACGCGCGCGGCATGGATGGCGGCGGCCTCGGCGCGGGCCAGGCGCACGCGGGCGGCATCGGCGGCGCGGAAATCCAGCACCCAGCGATCCGCCGCCGCGCCATCGAAGGCGGCGAGTTCGGGATGCGCGCGCATCGCCACCCGGTACAGAGCTTCAAGGATGGCGAAATCCAGCGCGGATTCGGCCGC
>NZ_JAIEQY010000268.1 GCF_019747315.1 Roseococcus sp.
TTGATCACCCCCTCGCGCCCCAGGATCACGATCCAGGAGAAGGTGCGCACCACGACGGAGGTCAGCAGCGGCAGCACGGCCACGATCAGGATCAGCCGCTTCAGCCGCGGCCCGGCCGCCATATGCACCAGCGCCAAGGGCACGGCGAGCAGCATGGTCGCCAGCACCGTCAGCGCACCCAGGCGCAGCGTGTTGAGCACCGACTGGATATGGAAGGAGTCGAACAGCACCTCACGCCAGGCGCGCAGGCTGCCTTGCGTGAGGTTTTCATCGGTCGCGAGCGAGGTGCTGAGCAGGATCAGCAGCGGCGCCGCGAAGAACATCAACTGGGCAAGGCCCAGCGGCAGGGCCAGCCGCCAGACGCCCGGCCCGTTCACCCCGCCATCTCGCGGTTGAAGCGCGAGATCCAGCCGGCGCGCAGCGGGTTGATGCGCGTCCAGTCATGCGTCACGAAATTCGTGATCTCGCTGATCGAGCGCATCGGCACGTCGGCGCCCGGCGTGACCTCCCTGTTCACGGGGACGAAGAAATACGGATCGAGCGCGAGAGCGCGCTGCACCGGCGTGCTGATCATCGCGTCGATATACTGGTAGGCGGCGGCGATGTTCCGGCTGTTGCGTGCGATATGCATGCTGGTCACGAAGGCGGCCGCGCCGGTCTCGGGCACGGCGAAGGCAATGGGCACGCCGCGCGAACGCAGCAGCGTCACCGTGTAGGTGTTGGTGTACATCAGGTCGATCTGGCCCTGCTGGAACAGGCCCGGCATGGCGGCCGGGGCCGCCACGGCGGCGACGGTCGGGCGGATGCGGCGAAGCTCGGCGAAAAGCGGGTCCATATTCGTCTCGGAACCACCCAGGGCCTTGGCCATCTCGATCAGCGAGATGGTGCCAAAGGTGGTGCCGAAGCCGGTGAGGCCGAGCTTCGTCGCGTATTCCGGACGGAACAGGTCGCGCCAGCCGGCGGGCTTGGGCACCTTCTGCGGGTTGTAGGCGATGCCCACCACCTGGGCCGCCACGGCGGCGCCGACATTGTCGGCATAGCCATCCGGCAGAGCGGCACGGCTGGGCAGGCGGGCCGGGTCGAAGCTCTCGAACAGGCCGAGCTCCATGCCGGTGACGCGCGGACCGGGGTCGAGCACGAAGACGTCGAAGGGCGGCACGCCGCGCGCGGCGCGCGCCTTGGCGATCTGGTCCACCGCGAAGAGGGGATCGAAGGCGACGTTCACATTGTGCTGTTGCAGCATGCGCGGGGCGAGCACGGCGCGCAGCGCCTCATCCCAGCCGCCGGGATAGACGGCGGCCGTCATCTGCGTGGTTTGCGCGCGCGCGCCAATCGCCGGCAGGGCCAGGCCCGCGGCCAAGAGGCCACGGCGTTGGATCAGGCTCATGCAGAATCTCCTTCGGGAAACAGGCTCGGCTTGGCGCCGGGCAGGATGGCGATGCGGACGGCCCCGGGCGACGGCGGGGCGCCATGGCGGGGTTCCTGGATCTTCACCTCGGCCGAGCCCGCCTCGATGTCATGGATCAGCGCGGGGCCGAGCGGCAGGGAGAGGCGCAGCCGGGCGGGAAAGGCGGCGGGGTCAGCGTCTTCGGCCGGTCGGAGGGCCAATTGCTCGGGCCGCGCGCAGAGCATCACGCGCGCGCCGATATCAAAGCCACGCGGGCTTTCCACGGTCACGGTGGCGCCGGCATCGAGGCGCACGGCATAGCCCGCGCCATCCCGCGCCTCGATGCGCCCATGCAGGCGGTTGGTGGTGCCGACGAAGCCTGCCACGAAGGCGGTGGCGGGGGTGTCATAGAGCTCGGTCGGCGGGCCCACCTGCTCGACCACGCCGGCGCGCATCACCGCCATGCGGTCGGCCATGCTCATCGCCTCGTCCTGGTCGTGCGTCACCAACACGCAGGTGACGCCGAAGCGGCGCTGGATGCGCTTGATCTCCAGTTGCAGATCGAGCCGGAGCGAGCGGTCCAGCGCGGCGAAGGGCTCATCCAGCAGCAGGATCGCGGGCTCGATGGCGAGCGCACGGGCCAGCGCCACGCGCTGCTGCTGCCCGCCGGAGAGCGCGGCGGGCCGGCGCGCGCCAAAGCTTTCCATGCGTACGGCGGCGAGCGAGGCTTCGACCTTCCGGATGATCTCGGCCTTGGGCAGGCCGCGCGCCTCCAGCCCATAGGCCACGTTCTGCGCGGCGGTCATGTGCGGAAACAGCGCGTAGGACTGGAACACGATGCCGACGCCGCGCTTGCCCGGCGGCAGGCGGTCGATCGCGCGGCCATCCACCAGAACCTGGCCGGCCTCGGCCTGGATGAAGCCCGCGACCGTCCGCAGCAGTGTTGTCTTGCCGCAGCCGGAGGGGCCGAGCAGCGCCAGGATTTCGCCGGGTGCCACGCTCAGCGTCACGTCGCGCACGGCGAGCGTCTGGCCATAGCGAACGCGCACGCCATCCATGTCGAGGCGGTGACCCAGGGCACTCGGAGTGGAATCCAACATGCTCTGGCCCAGCAAGAGCCGTGCCGTGCGCAGCCCCCACCTTTGCGGCCCCGGGGGGCCGGCCCTGCGCAACTTCAGTGCAGTTTGGCCCCGGTGCTGCCCCAAGCCGTTGCCGACCCCAAGTCCCGGGGTCTGGGGCCTTTCGGCCCCAGCCGCCGGAGGCCGCTTTTTTCTTTTGCCGTTTCAGCCCCCCCAAACCCGCCCCACGAGTTACGCCCATGATTCACAGCCCCGCCGCATGGCGGTGCCCCCCGTGCGGGTCTAGGATGAATGGAGCATGAACAGCATCCCTCCGCCTCCCGATGACCGGGGCCTGTTCGGCCTCGGATCCCGCCTGCCGCCCGCCAGCCTGGAGGCCGAGCAGGCGCTGCTCGGCGCCTTGCTGGCCAACAACAAGGCCTATGAGCGGGTCAGCGAGTTCCTGGAGGCGGAGCATTTCGCCGATGCCATCCATGGCCGGATCTACAGCGCAATTCGCCGCCGGGTGGAAAACGGCCAGCTGGCCGACGCCGTCACGCTGCGGCATGAATTCGAGCACACGGGCGAGCTGGCCGAGGTGGGCGGCCCCGCCTATCTGGCGCAGCTGCTGGGCGCCATGGTCGGCATCGTCAATGCCGGCGAATACGGCAAGCTGATCCATGACTGCTACATCCGCCGCCAGTTGATCGATCTGGGCGAGCAGGTGGTGAACCGCGCCTTTGGTGCGGAGCCCGAGCTGGAAGGCAAGCACCAGATCGAGGCGGCCGAGCAGCAACTGTTTGATTTGGCGACCGAAAAGGCCAGCGAAGGCGGCGCCATCAGCTTCGAGCGCGCGCTGATCCGCGCCGTCGAGGTCGCGGCCAAGGCGAAGGAGAATGGCGGCGGCGTCTCGGGGCTTTCGACGGGGCTGCGCGACCTTGATGCCAAGATGGGCGGGCTGCATGATTCCGACTTGATGATCCTGGCCGGTCGCCCCGGCATGGGAAAGACCGCACTCGCCACCAAGATCGCCTTCGGCGCCGCCAAGGCCCTCCTGCGCGAGGCTGAGCAGACCGGCGGCAAGCCCGGCCAGGTGGCCATCTTCTCGCTGGAAATGAGCGCGGACCAGCTCGCTAACCGCCTGCTCTCCGAAGCCAGCCGCATCCAGGGTGATCGCATCCGCCGCGGCGAGATCACCCAGCGGGAATTCGACCATTTCGTCGGCGTCAGCCGGGAATTGGCGCAGTTGCCCATCCTGATTGATGACACGCCGGCCATCACGCTCTCGGCGTTGCGCACGCGCTGCCGGCGCATCCAGCGCACCAAGGGGCTGCGCTTCCTGGTGGTGGACTACCTCCAGCTCATGCGGCCGGCCGCCGGCACCAGGCCGGAATCCCGCGTGCTGGAAATCAGCATGATCACCCAGGGGCTGAAGGCCATCGCGAAGGAGCTGTCCATTCCGGTCATGGCGCTTTCCCAGCTATCGCGCGCCGTTGAGCAGCGTGAGGACAAGCGCCCGCAGCTGAGCGACCTGCGTGAATCGGGCTCGATCGAGCAGGACGCGGACAGCGTCTCGTTCATCTACCGTGATGAATACTATTTGAAACAAAAAGAACCGAAAATTACCAATTTCCCGGATGATTCGAAGTTCCAGGACGCGATGACGCGCTGGCAGCAGGATATGGAACGCGCGCACAGCAAGGCGGACCTCATCATCGCCAAGCAACGCCATGGCCCGACCGGCACCATCCCGCTTTTCTTCGAGGCTGAGTTCACCCGCTTCGGCGATCTCGACACCACGCATGAGCAAAGCTATGGCGACTGAATGGCGCATGGGCTTCTGACCATTGATCTGGGCGCGGTGGTGCGGAACTGGCGCCGCCTGTGCGAGATTCACGCGGGCGGCGCCGTCGCCGCCGTGGTGAAGGCCAACGCCTATGGGCTGGGCGCCGCCCCCATCGCGACCGCGCTGAAGGAGGCCGGCTGTCGCCATTTCTTTGTCGCGACGGTCGAGGAGGGCGAGGCGCTGCGCGACTCCCTCGGCGAAGGCCCGATGATCGCCGTGCTGGATGGCTTCCGCGCCCGCCAGCACCCGCGGCTGACGCCCGTGCTGAACCACCTGGAGGATATCCGCGCCCATTCCGGCCCCGTCATCCTGCATGTGGACAGCGGCATGTCCCGCCTCGGCCTCGCGATGGACGAGCTGGAGGTGCTGGCACGCGATCCTTCGCTGCTGGAAGCGATCGAGCCGCTTTATGTGATGACGCATCTGGCCGCGGCGGAGGAGCCCGAGCACCCGCTGAACGCCGCGCAACTCGCCCGCTTCAACGAGGCCTGCCTTGGCCTGCCGCGGGCGCGGCGCAGCATCGCCAATTCCTCTGGCATCTTTCTGGGCCCGCGCTACGCCAGTGACCTCGCACGGCCAGGTGCGGCGCTCTACGGCATCAACCCGACGCCCGGCCGCCCCAACCCGATGGAGCCGGTGCTGCGGCTGGAAGGCCAGGTGCTGCAGCTGCGCGACATCCCCGCGGGCCAGACCGTCGGCTACGGCGGCAGCTGGATGACGACCCGGCCGAGCCGCATCGCCACCATCGGGCTGGGCTATGCCGATGGCCTGCCGCGCCGGCTGGAGGGGCAGCTGACCGGCGATTTCCGTGGCCAGAAGCTGCCTTTGGTCGGCCGGGTCTCGATGGATCTGATGACCTTCGACGCCACCGGCCTCCAGCGCATTCGCCCCGGCCGCTGGATCGAGCTGATCGGCCCCGGCACGCGGGATGTGGACGGCATGGCGGCGCTGTGCGGCACCATCGGCTATGAGGTGCTGACCTCGCTCGGCACGCGGTTCCGACGGGAATACCTCCCCGCATGAATCGCTTCCTCGATGGTGTCGCGCTGATCGGCCGGGGTCTGATCGGCGCCTGCCGCACCCTCGGCAATGTCGCGATCTTCGCGGGCGTGGGTGTCTCTCATTTGGTGCGGCCGCCCTTTCAGTTCCGGCAATTCTGGCGGCATTTCGTCGAGATCGCCTATTTCTCGCTGCCCGTGGTGGCGCTGACCGCGCTCTTCACCGGCATGGTGCTGGCGCTGCAAAGCTTCACCGGCTTTTCCCGCTTCAATGCCGAGAGCGCGATTGCGAGCGTGGTGGTGCTGTCCGTCACGCGGGAATTGGGGCCCGTGCTGGCCGCACTCATGGTGGCGGGCCGAATCGGCGCGGCCATGGCGGCCGAGATCGGCACGATGCGCGTCACGGACCAGGTGGATGCGTTGACCACGCTCAGCACGGACCCGATGAAGTATCTTGTCGCCCCGCGCCTGCTGGCGGCCACGCTGGCCATGCCGCTGCTGGTGGTGGTGGCCAATATCCTCGGCGTGATGGGCGGCTTCCTGATCGGCACAGTGAAGCTTGGCTTCGTGGCGCAGACCTACCTCGACAACACCTGGGACGTGCTGGAGGTGATGGATGTGGTCAGCGGGCTGGTGAAGGCGGCGGTGTTCGGCTTCGTCATCGCGCTGATGGGCAGCTGGTGCGGCTACAACAGCAAGGGCGGCGCGCAGGGCGTGGGCCAGGCGACGACAGCGGCGGTGGTGGCCTCCTCCATCCTGATCCTCGCGCTGGATTATGTGATCACCGAAGCGTTCTTCTCGCGGTGAGTACCTCCACCCCGAAAATCCGGCTGCGCGGGCTGGAAAAGACCTTCGGCGCCAAGCGCGTGCTGGATGGCGTGGACCTCGACGTGCGGGCCGGGCATTCCATGGTGCTGCTGGGCGGCTCCGGCTCCGGCAAATCGGTGACGATCAAGTGCATCCTGGGGCTGATCGCGCCCGATGCGGGGCTGATCGAGATTGACGGGCAGGATGTGTCCAAGCTCTCGCGCCGGGATCGCGCGGCGATGCGCGACCGCATCGGCATGTTGTTCCAGAACGGCGCGCTGTTTGACAGCCTGCCGGTCTGGGAGAATGTCTGCTTCAAGCTGCTGGCGCAGAAGCGCATCACCCGCGCCGCCGCGCGCGACAAGGCGGCCGAGGTGCTGGCCCAGGTGGGGCTGGCCGCCAGCGTGGGCGACCTCTCGCCGGCGGAGCTCTCGGGCGGCATGCAGAAGCGCGTGGCCCTGGCCCGCGCCGTGGCCTCGGAGCCCGACATCATCTTCTTCGACGAGCCCACGACGGGGCTGGACCCGATCATGGGCGCGGTGATCGACGGGCTGATCGTGGATTGCGTGGAGCGGTTGGGCGCCACCGCCTTTTCCATCACGCATGACATGGCGAGCGCCCGGCGCATCGGCGATGACGCGGCGATGATCCACAAGGGCAGGATCGTCTGGACCGGCGGCGCCGAGAAGCTGGGCGAGACCGGCAATGCGATGGTGGACCAGTTCGCGCGCGGCGAGCGCGAAGGCCCGATCCAGATGGAGCTGCGGAAGTAGCCGTACGGCGAAGCCCGTGGCAGGATCATGGCAGACTCGCGAGGATCCGGCCGCACGGCGGCCGGCGCGCCGCGACCGACACCACCACCGGGCGCACCACGGCGCGAAGCCAAGCCGCCGGAGGCGGCGCCCGGCGCTTGAGGGCATGAAACATGGGCTATGTGATCCTGGGTTGGGATGGCGAGGACGCGGCGGCCCCGGCCCGACGCGCCGCCGTGCGCGACCGGCATCTGGAGGTGATCACCCGCTGGGTGGCGGCCGGGCGGCTGCACCTGGCCGTGCCGCTGTTTCGTGCCGATGGAACCGCCGCCGGCTCCATCATGATCCTGAATGACGAGGATGAGCTGGGCGCCCGCGAATACCTGCTGGAGGAGCCCTTCGCGCGCGATGGCGTCTGGCTCAGCTACCAGATGCGGCCCTATCGCATCGCGCCGATGCATTATCAGCCGCTCCCCGCCGGACCCATGCCCAGCGCCATGACGCATTGCGTCGTCATCGCCGAGGATGCCGAGAACAGCGTGGAACGGCGCCTGGCTTCTCGTGACGCCCATATGAAGCGCGTCACGGGCTTCGCCGAGGATGGGACCCTGGCTTGTGGCGGCGCGCTGCTGGGCCCGAAGGGGGAGATGGTCGGCTCCATCGCCATCACCCGCCATCCGACGGAAGACGAGGCGCGCGCCTGGTGGGCGGAAGACCCCTATGTGCAGAACGGCGTCTGGCAGAGGATGCGCTTCTTCCCCACGCGCTTCGCGCCCTTGCCCTACAAGCCGCTGCCCCAACCGGAATGAGCCGCCTGGTCGAATATGCCGACGCCTCGCCCGAGGTGCGCGCGGTGTTTGACGACATCAAGTCCAAGCGCGGCGTGGCGGATGTGAACAACTTCTGGAAGGCGCTGGCGGTGCATCCGCCGACCTTGGCGCGGGTCTGGGAGAACCTCCAGCAGGTGATGGCGCCGGGTGCGCTCGATCCGCTGACGAAGGAGATGCTCTATCTGGCCGTCAGCGCCACGGCGGGCTGCCAGTATTGCGTGGCCTCGCACACCTCGGCCGCGCGGGCCAAGGGGATGGATGACGCGATGCATGGCGAATTGCTCGCCGTCATCGCCATGGCGGCCGAAACCAACCGCCTGGCCGAGGCGCTGCGCGTGCCGGTGGACCCGCAATTCCAGTGAATGCCACCCTCGCGGGGATCGGTGCGCTGTTGCTCTGGGCCTTCCTCGCGCTGCTGTCGAAGCTGGCGGTGGGGGTTCCGCCCCTGCAACTGACGGCCATGAGCTTTTTCGTCGCCGCGATGACCGGCCTGGGCGTGGTGGCGGCGCGGGGGGAACTTCACGCCTTGCGCCAGCCCCCGCTGGTCTGGGCGCATGGGGTGGGCGGATTGTTCGGCTATCACGCGCTGTATTTCGCGGCCCTGGCCTATGCCCCGGCGGTCGAGGCCAATCTGCTGAACTACCTCTGGCCGTTGCTGATCGTCCTGCTCTCGGCGCCCATCCTGGGGTTGCGGCTGGGGCCGCGCCGGCTGGGGGGCGTGGCGCTGGGCTTCCTGGGTTGCGCGCTGCTGCTGGGCGGCGGGGCGCAATTTCCGGCCAGCGCCTGGTTCGGCTTTCTCTGTGCACTCGGCTGCGCCTTTGTCTGGGCGCTGTATTCCGTCACGGCCCGGCGCCTCTCCCGCGTGCCGACCGGCGCGGTGGCGGGGTTCTGCGGTGGCTCGGCGGTGCTGGCGCTGCTGGCCCATCTGCTTTTCGAGCCCAGCGTGATGCCGGATGCGCGCCAGGCGCTGGCGGCGCTGCTGCTGGGGCTCGGCCCGGTGGGGGCGGCCTTCTTCCTGTGGGATCTGGGCATGAAGCGGGGCGATCCGCGGCTGCTGGGCACGCTGGCCTATGGCGTGCCGGTGGCCTCCACCCTGCTGCTGATCGCGGCGGGGGCAGGGGCCTTCAGCTGGAATGTGGCGCTGGCGCTGCTCCTGGTGGCCGGCGGCGGGTGGCTGGCGGCGACGGCGCGGTAGCCCGACACCGAAGAATCATGGTTTCGGCGTTACGCATCTGTTATGAAACCCTGGCCAACCGCCGATGGAGCGCATCATGATCCGCCGTCACCTTTTCGCCACCACGGGCGCCGTGCTGGCCGCCCCCGCCCTGGTCGGCCGCGCCAGCGCCCAAACCGCACCCGCGGCAGCCCCTGCGCAGGCCCCCGGCTTCTATCGCTTCCGCGTCGGCAGCTTCGTCGCCACCACCGTCTGGGATGGCTTCGCCCCGCGCCAGAACCCCGGCACCGGCTGGATCGTGAATGCCGACCAGGCGGCGGTCGAGGGCGCGTTGCGTGATGCCATGCTCTCCACCGCGCGGCTGGACAATCCCTTCATCGTCACCTTCCTGGAGACGCCGGCCGGCCTCACCATGTTCGACAGCGGCACCGGCGGCCAGCTCGCCCCCACTGCCGGCCGCATGCGCGAGAACCTGGCCGCCGCCGGCATTGACCCCGCCCGCGTGACCCGCATCCTGGTGAGCCATTTCCATGGCGACCACATCACCGGCCTGACCACGGCCGAGAATGCCGCCGTCTTCCCCAATGCGCAGGTCTTCGTGCCCGAGGTGGAATGGGCCTTCTGGACCGATGCCTCCAACACCTCGCGCGTGCCGGAGTTCCAGCGCGGCACCTTCGCCAATGTCACCCGCCGCTTCGGCCCCTACCAGGGCAAGGTCGAGCGCTTCGCCGCCGGCGCCGAGATCCTCCCCGGTGTGCGCGCCGTGGCCGCCTATGGCCACACGCCGGGCCATACGATCTTCCATGTGGCCGACGGTGCGGACCAGCTCTTTGTCACGGCCGACACCGCCTCCCGCCCTGAGATTTTCCTGCGCAACCCCGGCTGGACCAGCATCTTCGATATTGATGGTCCCACCGCGACGGCCAGCCGCGTCGCCCTCTTCGGCCGCATCGCGGGTGAGCGAGCGCGGATGACGGCCTATCATTTCCCCTTCCCGGCCAATGGCTTCGTCCAGCGGATGGGCGATGGCTTCCGCTTCATGCCGGCGGATTGGACCAATGCCGTATAATCGGCGTTGCCTATCGAGAATATAGGTTTATTGCTATCATACCTATCGATTGCGTCGCGTTAAACCTTTTCTCACCGGCAGGGGGATATGCCCCTCGCCACCGAGACAAGGACCTGACCCATGCGCCGCATCGCCCTCGCCACCGCCCTGATCATCGCCGGTTTCGCCGGCGCCGCCTCCGCGCAGGGGATCTCTTCCAATGGCGTGACCTACGGCCAGTCCTGGAACCTGCCGCAGAACTTCTCCGCGATGGAGCGGATGCAGCCGGCCCAGGGCAGCGGCACCGCCGCCGAGCGCGCCGCCCGCGCCGCCCGCCAGGCGCAGTTCAACCGCAACTTCCCCGGCACGCCCATCCGCCGCACCGCCGGGGCCCGCTGACAGGCAGGTCGGCGCGCGTCACCGGGCCAGGCAGGGCGCCAGGACCTCCCGCAGGCGCTGCGCATCCGCGGCACTGACCTCCAGCCGCGCCTGGATGGCGGTGCCCCCGGGCCGGGCATGCCCCTGGCTCCAGGTGAAGGGCGCGGCCCCCAGGGTCAGCGGCGCCAATAACCGCGACAATTCCGCGAGCCGCGCCGCATCCTGCCGCCGCGCCGCGATGGCGCTGAAGATGAAGGGCGCATCCTCCGCCACGCCGATCGAGCCGCTGACCGCGAGTTGCAGTTGCACCGGGGTGCCGCCGGCCGTGGTCTCCAGCCGGGTCCGGCGTCCGGCCGCGGCGTCCGGGCCCTCGAAGGAGTCGAAATCGAAGACCGGCCGCAGCGTGGCATGGTGCGGCACCTCGAGATCCACCCCCAGCACCCCCGTCACATGCGGCCCATCATTGGCCGAGCAGACGAAGGTGAAGCGCACCGGCCGAAGATCCGCGCCGGTGCGGGCTTCGCCCGGCAGCGTCACGGTGTCGCCCGGCCGGGCCAGGGCCGGCCCCGTGAGGGCCAGCAGGAGAAGGAGGAAGCGCATCGCCCCAGCCTAGCCGCGATCGCGCAGCGCCAGCAAAAAACTCGCAGCCCCCAGGAAGCCGACGCCCGCCAGCACCCAGGGCACGGCGCCATAGCCGCCATCCGCCTGCCAGATCAGCGCCAGGGTGATCGGCCCCAGGGTCCGCGGCAGCACGGCGATGAGGGTGAGCGCACCGGTCACCGCGCCATAGCCCTCGCGCCCCAGGATTTCGGCGGTGCCCGCGGCGCGGACGATGGTCAGCAGCCCATCCGCCACCGCCCAGAAGAAGATGAAGGGCAGCAGCCAGAGGAAGCTCGCCGGCGCGCCACCCAGCCAGAGCAGGGCGATGGGCAGCAGCAGGATCGCCCCCATGCCGACCCAGCGCATCGAGGCGCGGCTGCCCGCGACGAAAAGCCCGGCCCGCGCCGCCACCTGCAAGGGGCCATGCAGGGCGACGAGAAGGATCACGCTCGCCTCGGGCAGCCCCGCCTCGCGCAGCAGCGGCACCAGATGCGCGCCCAGCGCCACGCCGATGAAGGCATGCGCCGCGAAGCACAGGGCCAGGCCCCAGAAGGCCGGGCGGCGCAGGGTGCGGCGATAGGCCTCCTCGCCGCGCCCGCGCTGGGCGGGGGGCGCCGGGCGCGTGCCGGCGAATTGCCACCAGGCGGTCAGCGCCGGCAGAAGCTGCATCGCGGCCAGGATCCACAACGCGCCCCGCCAGCCGAAGCCCGAGATCAGGACGGCGACCAGCGGAATGAAGATCGTGCCTGCGAAGCCCGTGATGAAGGTGATGGCGGTGATCACCCGCATGGGCTGCTGGGCCAGCGCCACCACCACCGCCATGGCCGGGCCCCAGAGGGCCGTGGCATGCGCGATGCCGAGCGCGAACCAGAGCAGGTAGAAGACCCAGAGCTGGTCCACCATCGCCCAGGCGGCCAGCATGGCGCTGCCCAGCACGGAGCCCCAGGCGAGTGGTACCTGGCCGCCATGCCGGTCCACCCAGCGCCCCACGGGGATGGCCAGGACGCCCGAGATCAGGATGGCCAGGGTGAAGGCGCCGTTCAGCCCGGCCCGGCTCCAGCCGAGCTCGGCCTCCATGGGCTGCACCATCAGCGCGAAGGGGATGAAGAGCGTGCCCCAGCCGATGGTCTGGGTCAGGGCGGTGCCCAGGATCAACGCGCGATCTGAGATGCGGTTCACAACGGGATGAGGATGCCCCGGTCCGCGTGAAAGCGCGAGAAGGTCTCGGGCGAAAGTCGCACATCGCGTTGCTGCGCCGCACCAATCCCCGAGGGGTTGTGGAAGCGCCAGCGCCCCGCCTCATCCGTGCCGAAGACCAGCACGAGATGCCCGCCCTTGCGTGGCGGTTCGACCTCGGGCCTGCGGATCGAGGCGTGGACGGAGGCGATGTAGAATTCGCCGGGGGCGAGGCTCGGCATGGGCTCGTCCAGCACGATGCGCGCGGCGATCCCGCGCGCATTCAGCCAGCGCACGGCGCCCAGATAGATCAGGCCGCGGATGAAGCCGTCCCGTTCCTCCACATAGCCGCCCAGCGGCTGCACGCCGCGCCGCAGGTCGTGGATGCTGTGGCGCGCGCCCCGCGCGGCCATGGCCATTTTCAGGCAGGCCATGCCGCAGAGATGCTCGGCCCAGCGCGCATATTCGGCGATGTCGGTGGCGCCGGATTCGGCCCAGCGCGGGTCGGTGGCGGCGTCGCGGCCATCGAGGAATTCGCCCACCAGCTCCGGTGATTCCCATTGCGCGAAATAGGGCGGGATCAAAGGGTCCTCCCGGGGTGGTGGTGGCGGCGTGGCGCAGCCGGCGAGCAGGCCGAGCAAAGCGAGACGCCGCCGCATCTCACCCGTTCAGATGGCAGGCCGAGAAATGCCCGGGCGCGATCTCCCGCAGCTTCGGCACCTCGACCTTGCAGCGTTCCATCGCATGCGGGCAGCGCGGATGGAAATGGCAGCCGCTGGGCGGGTTGAGCGGCGAGGGGATCTCCCCCTTCACCACCGCGAAGGCCCGCTTCCGCGCCTCGATCCGCGGCACGGAGGAGAGCAGCGAGACGGTATAGGGATGGTTCGCGCGGGCAAACACCTCCTCGCTCGGCGCCTGCTCCACCACGCGGCCGAGATACATGATCACCACGCGGTCGCTCAGATGCTCCACCACGCCGAGGTCATGGCTGATGAAGAGATAGGTGAGGTCCAGCTCCGACCGCAGCTTCATGAAGAGGTTCAGGATCTGCGCCTGGATCGAGACGTCCAGCGCCGCCACCGCCTCGTCGCAGACCAGGAATTCCGGCTTCACGGCCAGCGCGCGCGCGATGCCGATGCGCTGCCGCTGCCCACCCGAGAACTGGTGCGGGTAGCGCTTCTTGAAGGCGGGATCGAGGCCGGCGCGGCGGATCTGCTCATCCACATATTCATCGAAGCCGCCGCGCGTGGTGATGCCGTGCACCAAGGGCGCCTCGCCCACGATGTCCTGCACCTTCATGCGCGGATTGAGCGAGGCGTAGGGGTCCTGGAAGATCATCTGGGCGCGAAGCTGCGCCTCCTTCTTCGCCGCACCCGTCAGCGCGTTCACATCCGTGCCGCGCCAGAGGACGGTGCCCTCGGAGGGCGGCATGATGCCGGCGACGACGCGGCCCAGCGTGGACTTCCCGCAGCCGGACTCGCCCACCAGGCCGACAACCTCGCCCTTGCGGATGGAGAGGTTCACGCCATCCACGGCATGCACGATTTCCTCGCGGATGGGCGCGCCCAGGCGCCGCGCGATCTTGCCGGCGAAGTCGAGTTTCTTTTCGAAGCGCTTGGTGATGCCGCGCAATTCGATGATCGGCGTGTCCATCAGGCGGGCACCTCATCCCGATGCGGATGCACGCAGCGCGCATGCCGGCCCGGCAGCAATTCCTCCAGCGTCTGTTCCGCATGGCAGGCCTCGTCGGCGCGCGGGCAGCGGGTGCGGAAGGCGCAGCCGGCGGGCAGCTTGAGCAGCGAGGGTGTCATGCCGGGAATCTGCCGCAAGGGTTCGCCGCGCTTGTTGCGGCTGGGGACGGAGCCGATGAGGCCATGCGTGTAGGGGTGCAGCGGCCGGCCCAGCACTTCCGAGACCGGCCCATCCTCGACCACGCGGCCGGCATACATCACCGCGATATCATCGGCGAGGCCGGCGACGACGGAGAGGTCATGCGTGATCCAGATCAGGCTCGTGCCGGTATTGGCCGCAAGCTTCTGCACCTCGGCCAGGATCTGCCCCTGGATGGTCACGTCCAGCGCGGTCGTCGGCTCATCCGCGATGATGAGTTCCGGCCGGTGCAGCAGCGCGATCGCGATCGCCACGCGCTGGCGCATGCCGCCCGAGAACTGGTGCGGGTAGGATTTCAGCCGCTCATCGGGCGAGGGGATGCCGACCATGCCCAGCGCATCGCGCGCGCGCTGCCGGGCCTCGTCCTTGCTGACCTTTTCATGGGCCAGGACCGTCTCGATCATCTGCGTGTCCACCCGGAGCACCGGGTTCAGCGTCATCATCGGGTCCTGGAAGATCATGGCGATGCGGTTGCCGCGCAGGTGGCGCATCTCCTCCTCGCTCAGCTTCGCGAGGTTGCGCCCCTGGTAGAGGATCTCGCCCTCCACCACGCGGCCCGGCGCATCCACCAGGCCGATGATGGAGAAGCCGGTCACGGTCTTGCCCGAGCCGGACTCCCCAACGAGCCCCATGACCTTGCCACGGCCGACGGTGAAGCTGACGCCGTCCACGGCCTTGACCACGCCGGCGCGGGTGAAGAAATGCGT
>NZ_JAIEQY010000247.1 GCF_019747315.1 Roseococcus sp.
GGATGGGGGGGCATTCCTGTCTTCACCTTGGGGCAACCACCCCATATAGCTGGGGAGAGATGGGAACAATGCCAGAACTTTTCGCCCGCTGGTTTGCCGGGCGCGGCTGGGCGCCCCGGGCGCATCAGCTCGACATGCTGGCGGCCGCGCGCGCGGGCCAATCGGCGCTGCTCATCGCGCCGACCGGCGGCGGCAAGACGCTGGCCGGCTTCCTCCCCTCCCTCATCGCGCTGCATGAAAACCCGCGCGAGGGGCTGCACACCCTCTACATCTCGCCGCTCAAGGCGCTGGCCGTGGACATCGCCCGCAACCTGGAAGCGCCGATCACGGAGATGGGCCTGCCCATCCGCGTCGAGACCCGCACCGGCGACACGCCGGCCAATCGCCGCGCCCGCCAGCGAGAGACGCCGCCGCACATCCTGCTGACGACGCCCGAGAGCCTGACCTTGCTGCTCTCGCTGCCCGATGCGGACAAGCTGTTTGCCGATCTGGAGGCGGTGGTGGTGGATGAGGCGCATGCGCTGGCCGGCACCAAGCGGGGTGACCAGCTTTGCCTGTGCCTTTCCCGGCTGTCGGCGCTGGCGCCAGGGGCGCGGCGCGTCGGCCTCTCGGCCACGGTGAACCACCCGGAGGCGCTGCGCGCCTGGCTCTCGCCCACAGCGCAGGCCGAGGATGTGGCGCTGATCCGCGCCGAGGCCGGCGCCGCGCCGCTGCTGGGCGTGCAACTGCCCGAAGGCCGCCTGCCCTGGGGCGGGCATATGGGCCTCGCCTCCGCGCCCGAGATCCTGGCCCGCATCGCGGCCAGCCGCGTCACCATCGTCTTCGTGAACACCCGCGCCCAGGCCGAGCTGATCTTCGCCGCCCTCTGGAAGATCAACGAGGACAGCCTGCCCATCGCCGTGCATCACGGTTCGCTGACGGTCGAGCAGCGCCGCAAGGTGGAAGCGGCCATGGCGGCGGGGAAACTGCGCGGCGTGGTCGCAACCTCCTCGCTCGATCTCGGCATTGACTGGGGCGATGTGGACCAGGTGATCCAGGTGGGGGCACCCAAGGGCGTCTCGCGCCTTCTCCAGCGCGTGGGCCGCGCCAATCACCGCATGGATGAGGCCAGCGCCGCGCTCCTCGTCCCCGCCAACCGCTTCGAGGTGATCGAATGCGCGGCCGCCCTGGAGAGCATCGCGGCCGGAGAACTCGATGGCGAACCGCCGCGCCCGGGCGGGCTCGACGTGCTGGCGCAGCACATCCTCGCCATGGCCTGCCACGCCCCCTTCCGCCCCGATGACCTCTATGCCGAGGTGATCCGCGCCGGCGCCTATGCGGAGCTGTCGCGCCAGGATTTCGACGATGTGCTGCGCTTCGTCGAGGATGGCGGCTACGCACTCGCCAGCTACGACCGCTGGCGCCGCCTCTTCCGCGATTCCGAGGGCCTCGTGCATGTGCGCGGCACCGCCGTCGCGCGGCAATTGCGCCTCAACCTCGGCACCATCGTCGAACTCCCGCTGATGAAGGTGAAGCTGCGCGGCGGGCCCATGCTGGGCGAGGTGGAGGAATGGTTCATCTCCACCCTCAGCCCCGGCGACACCTTCCGCTTCGCCGGCCAGGTGCTGCGCTACGAGGGCATCTCGGGTGTGACGGCCGAGGTCTCGCGCGGCGGCGAGGGCGAGCCGCGGGTGCCGGCCTATGGCGGTGCCCGCATGCCGCTCTCCACCCATCTGGCCGAGCGTGTGCGCGGCATTCTCAGCGACCCCACCCACTGGGCCATGCTGCCGGAAAGCGTGCAGGAATGGCTGCGCATGCAGCGCATCAAGAGCGAATTGCCCAGCGCCGAGGGTCTGCTGGTGGAGACCTTCCCGCGCGGCGGCAAATGGTTCCTGGTGGCCTATTGCTTCGAGGGGCGCCTCGCGCACCAGACGCTCGGCATGCTCGCCACGCGGCGGATGGAGCGGCTGGGCTGGGGCCCGCTCGGCTTCGTCGCCACCGACTACATCCTCGCCTGCTGGATGGCCTTCGAACCGAGCGACCCGGCCGAGCTCTTCTTGGAGGATCTGCTGGGCGAGGATCTGGAGGACTGGATCGCCGAAAGCTCCATGCTGCGCCGCACCTTCCGCAACATCGCCACCATCGCGGGGCTCCTGGAAAAGCACCATCCCGGCGCCGAGAAGAACCGCCGCCAGATGAGCGTGAGCTCCGACCTCATCTACGACGTGCTGCGCAAGCATGAGCCGAACCACATCCTGCTGCGCGCCACCCGCGCCGAGGCCGCCTTCGGCCTCACGGATGTGCGCCGCATCGGCACCATGCTGGCCCGCGCCAAGGGGCAGATCCGTCACCGCCGGCTGGACCAGGTCTCGCCGCTGGCCGTGCCGGCGATGCTGGAAATCGGCCGCGAATGGGTGGCGGGCGATGCGGAGGACGCGTTGCTGGCCGAAGCCGCCGCCCTGGTGGAAGAGGCAACCGGCGGGCTTGAGAGCTTCGACGAACCTCTCTTCGAACCGGGCGAGGCGCCGCCTTCCCCGCCGCAGGGCCGCCGCCCGCGCGAAGGGCGCCGGCGGCGATGAGATTCAGGGCAGGCCGGGGGCCCGCATCCGCAACAGCGCCATGCGCGTGATCACGCCGCCGGCCACCGTCACCACCACGGCCAGAAGCACCTCCTCGCGCTCGATCACGGCGCTGCGCCATTCGAGCCAGGCGGAGAGCACGATGGCCCAGAGGACGGCCACCTCCCCATAAAAGCCGGTCTTGAGGTTGGGCACATCGCCGCCGCCGCGGATGATGTCACGGATGATGCCGCCCCCCGCCCCGGTGATGGCGCCCAGCAGCGGCCCCCAGAGCCAGAGCGGCGTCGCCCCCACGCCGACCGCGACGGCGACACCGACCACGGTGAAGGCGGCAAGCCCGATCGCATCGGCCAGGTCAAAGAGGCGCTCCCGCCAGACGCCGCCCGCCGTGATGGCGGTCAGCCGCGGCACCGTCGCGTTCAGCCGGCCCACCAGATAAGCGAGGAGGACCGTGCCCAGCACCATCTGGAGGTAGATCGGGCTGCTCATCACGCCGATCGGGTGCCGGGCCACCAGCAGGTCCCGCAGGATGCCGCCCCCCACCGCCGTCGTCAGGGCCAGGACCAGCCCGCCGAAGAGGCTGTACCGCCCCGCCCGCGCCGCCAGATAGCCGGCGAGGGCGGCGGCCAGCGTGCCGATCACCTCCAGCACGAAAAACCAGCGGGAATTGAGGGTCAGGCCCAGCAGCACGGGGGCGCGGAACCGGGCGGCGATGGCATACAGCGTGCCATCGGCCTGGAGGGAGGCGATGGCCGCGTCGAAAGCCGCGACCGTCGCCGCCGGCACCTCCCGGCTGAACATCAGGTGCAGCGGGATGGACAGGCGCAGATACCCGTTCTCCTCCACCGCGCGCGGATCCGCCTGGGCGGCGACCAGGGCGGCGGCGGTGAGGCGCTCGGCCAGGAAGCCGTCAATCTCGCCCGCCAGCAGCAGGCGCAGATTGGCGGCGTCATCACCGCTGCGGCGCACCTGCGCGCCGCGGGCGGGATCGGCCAGCCAGGCATCCAGAACGGGGTCGCCATAGGAGTAGCCCTCGATGACGCCGATCCGGAAGCCTGTCACCTTCAGATGCGCCAGCAGCCCGGAGGCATCCTTGGCCAGCGGGTGCAGGCCGTCGCGCCGCTGGATCAGCACGTTCACATCCTGGCGATAGGCCCGGCTCATCCGCCCCGCCGCCGCGCGCTGCGCCGTCCAGGCCACGCCGGAGACGAGGTCCCTTCGCCCGGAGGCGACCTCGCGCATCAACTCAGGGTAAAGGACGCGCGAGAAGGCAAGGCCGTGGCCCGCCCGGGCGGCGATGGCGCGCACCATCTCGATGTCGAGGCCGGTCAGCCCCGCCGGTCCCTGGGTCTGGAAGGGGGCGGCGGCATACCAGCCGATGCTGAGCGAGGCCTGGCTGCGCGCTGCACCGCTCACGAAGCACAGGCTGAGCACAAGCAGGGAGATTCGATACAACACTTCGTGGCCACCCCATGCGCGATCCGTCATGGTGAAGCTGAAGCTTACAGGCCCGCAAGGTGCAACTTGCCCCGGACGGGGATGGCTCTATGAGACTGGGCGGATGACCAAGCGGAACGTCCCATGATCGCCGCGCCTTTCCATCTGGCCGGCGAACGCTTCATGCTCTGCCCAACCGGCGTGGCCGTGTGGCCGGCGCAGCGCACCCTCATCCTGGCCGACCTGCATTTCGAGAAGGGCAGCGCGCAGGCCATGCGCGGCCACCCCGTGCCGCCCTATGACACGCGGGAGACGCTGACGCGCCTCGGATTCAGCCTGCGCCGCCACGCGCCGCGAAGGGTGATCGTCATCGGTGATGCGCTGCATGACGACGGCGCCCTGGCCCGCATGGCGCCGTCCGACATGGCCGCGCTGAAGCGCCTGCTCTCACCGCTGGAGGTGCTGTGGATCGCGGGCAATCACGACCCCGCGCCGCAGCCGGAGCTGCCGGGCACCTGCCTGCCGGAATGGCGCGAAGGGCGGTTGCATTTCCGCCATATCGGCGGCACGGCGATCGCCCGGAACGAGGCGGAACTGAGCGGGCATTACCACCCGAAGGCCACGCTGCCGACGCGCGTGGGCGGCATCACCCGGCCCTGCTTCCTGGCCAGCGGGCAGCGCCTCGTCCTGCCCGCCTTCGGGGCCTATACGGGCGGGCTCGATGTGCTCGACCCCGCCCTCTCGTCGCTGTCGCGCGGGGCGCAGCGTGTGTTCCTGCTCGGCCGGGACCGGCTGCACAGCGCCGCCTTCGAGGCGCTGCGCCAGCCTTTCCCCGCCGCGGCTACCGGGGGGGCTACTGGATCAGCGGCTCGCTGATCGGCAGCACGATGCCGTTGCTGCACAGGATTTCGCGCTGAGCCAGGGTGATCGGGGCCAGCGAGACATTGAGGCCGCCGACGCCGAAGCCGCTATCGCCCACGATCTTCGCCTGCACGACATCGCCGCGCATGCCGTCGAACTCGATCTGGTTGCCATTGCGGGTGCGGAGCTGGGTGACGCGGCCCATCATATCCACCAGCGAGTAGCGGCCCTGGATGATGTGCATGTTCACGAAGGCGCCCAGCCGAACGAAGTCAGTGCCCGGGGTGGTATCACCGCTGCTGCCACTGCCGCCGGTCGAGGGCGCCAGCATTTCCCGCAGCGCATTGGGCATCCGCTGCATGGCGCGGTTGTTCGGGGCGAGCAGCGTGAAGGGGCCGGCGCCGCGCAGCGTGTCCACGGCGCCCGCGCGCGAGAGCAGCTCGATGAAGTCGTCATAGTTTCCGGCGGCGGCCAGCGCATCCACCACATTGGTGGTCTGGATCGCGGTGGGGGCGAAGGTCTGGGCTAGCAGGGGCAGCGGCAGAAGGCTGGCGCAGGCGCCCAGCATGAAGGTGCGGCGTTGGGTCATGGCGAAAGCTCCTTTGGAGAGGGGGGCCGCGATGTGCGGTCTGGGTCAGCAACGCCTCAGCTGCCGGGAAGGTTGCCGCGGCAGCTTTGCGGCGCGGCCCAGCCACGCCATATGGATGGGATGAGTTCTCCCGCGCTTTTCTGGTTCCGACAGGATCTCCGCCTCACCGACAATCCCGCCCTCGCCGCGCTGGAGGGGCGGCCCTGCCTGTTCCTCTACGTGCTGGATGACGAGGCCGCCGGCGCCTGGGCGCATGGCGGGGCGCAGCGCTGGTGGCTGCACCATTCGCTCGCCGCACTCGACGCTGACCTGCGTGCGCGCGGTGCCGCGCTGCACCTGGCGCGCGGCCCGGCCCTGCGGATCATCCCGGAGCTGGCGGCGGCGATCGGCGCGGGGGAAGTCATCGCGGGGCGCCTCTACGAACCCTGGGCCCGGGCGCGTGATGCGCAGGTCGCCGAGGCCTTGCAGGCGGAGGGCCGCAAGCTGACGTTGCACACCGCCAGCCTGTTGCATGAGCCGCACCGCATCCGCACCGGCACGGGCAAACCCTATTCGGTCTATACGCCTTTCTCGCGCGCGCTGTTTGCGCTGGGCGAGCCGCCGCCGCCCTTGCCCGCACCCGCGCAACTCACCGGCCTCGATCGCCCCGGCTTGCCGCTGGACGCGCTGGAGCTGCTGCCCAGGCGCGACTGGGCGCGCGAATTCCCCACCCATTGGACGCCCGGCGAGGCCGGTGCAGCCACGCGGATGGCGGGCTTCACCGCCCTGCCCCGCTATGATGCGACGCGCAACCTGCCGGGCATCCCCGGCACCTCCGGCCTCAGTCCGCATCTGCGCTTCGGCGAGATCAGTCCGCGCCAGGTCTGGCATGCGGCGCGCGATGCGGGTGTTGCGGGCGATGCCACTTTCCTCAAGGAAATCCTCTGGCGGGAATTCGCCTATCACCTGCTCTGGCACCGGCCGGAACTGCCGGACGCGCCCTTGCAGGAGGGCTTCACTCGCTTCCCCTGGCAGCCCGACGCCACCTATCTGCGCGCCTGGCAGCGGGGCCTGACGGGCTATCCCATCGTGGATGCCGGCATGCGCCAGCTCTGGCGGATGGGCTGGATGCACAACCGCGTGCGGATGATCACCGCCTCCTTCCTCGTGAAGCACCTGCTGCAACCCTGGCAGGCGGGCGAGGCCTGGTTCTGGGACACGCTGCTGGATGGGGACCTCGCCTCCAACGCCGCCTCCTGGCAATGGGTGGCGGGGTGTGGGGCGGATGCCGCGCCCTATTTCCGCATCTTCGCACCCGTCCTCCAGGGCGAGAAATTCGACGCCGATGGCGCCTATGTCCGCCGCTGGGTGCCGGAGCTCGCCCGCCTGCCGGACAAGTTCCTGCACAAGCCGTGGGAGGCGCCGGAGATCATCCTGCGCGGCGCCGGCCTGCGCCTGGGCGTGGACTACCCGCGCCCCATCATCGCCCATGCCGAGGGCCGCGCCCGGGCGCTCGCCGCCTATGCCGCCATGCGGGCGGAGCCGGCGTGAGCTGGAACAGCGCCAAGCTGCGCGCCCGCGGCTTCTCCGGGCTGCGCGTGGTGGGCGATGTGCATGGCGAGGCAACCGCGCTGGCTGCCGCCCTGCGCGGCGCGGCCGAGGCCGGCCTCTTCCTGCTGCAACTGGGGGACCTGACGGATTACGGCCCGGATTCGCCGGGCGTGCTGCGCCTCGTCTTCAACATGCTGGATGACGAGGCCGGCCTGTTCCTGCTCGGCAATCACGACCACAAGCTGCGCCGCGCACTGACCGGTGCGCGCGTGCGCAGCCCACCGGAAGCGACCCCCCGCACGCTGGAGCAACTGCACGCCGCTCCCGATGGCCCCGAACTTGCCAGCCGCGCCGTGACCGCGATCGGCCAGGCGCCGGCCTGGTGGCGGCTGGGCCCCATGCTCTTCGTCCATGCCGCCTTCCACCCCGGCATGCTGCTGGAAGACCCCGACCCCGAGGCCGGCGCGAATCGGCCCGCCCCCATCACCTCGCGCGCGCTGTTCGGCCAGGTGACAGGCGGCACCTTGCAGGATGGCTTCCCCGAGCGCGTGCTGCATTGGGTGGATTCCATCCCCGCCGGCCTCACCGTCTATGTCGGGCATGACCAGCGCTCGCGCGATGGCCGGCCCTGGGCGACACGCGGGCGGGGCGGCGGCCAGGCGATCTTCATGGACACGGGCTCGGGCAAGGGGGGCCACCTCTCCTGGGTGGACCTGCCGCTGCCGGATTGACCCTTTTACCAAACCGCTCTGACTTTGACCGATCGAAGGCGCATCCAGGGCGCGAACAAGTGAGGCCTCCGGCGGCTGGGGCCGAGGCCCCAGCCGCCGGAGGCTCTTTTGTATCAATAAGTCGTGGGTCCCCCCTCTGGTATTACGCGCGCCCCCAGATCGCGGGGTTGGCGAGCTGTTCCGCGCATTTCGTGCTGATCGCATCCAGCAGTGCCGCGCCCTTCTCCGGCCCCGCCTTGCGCGCATCGCCGACGACGCCGGAGGGCGTGATTTCCTTGAAGCTGCGCCGCATCAGCAGCCCTGGCGGCTGGCCCGGCGCGCGGGAGGAGCTGGGGCCGTGCCCTTCGGCCAGGCGCTCCGTCCGCACGCCCTCGGGCAGCAGGTTCCAGACCATCGAGGTCTCGGCCTCGCAGGCATGCATCAGGGTGGGCTGGTCTTCCAGCAGCGGCTCGATCACCTCGGGCACCATGTGCCAATAGGTGCCGCCGCCGACCCGGATGCCGAACTCCACCGCAAGGTCGGTGGCCGCCGTGCCGATGGCTTCGGAATTGCCGCCATGGCCGTTCATGAGAAACACGCGCTTGAAGCCGTGCCGCGCCGCCGACTTCACCACATGGCGCAGCACCGCCTGGAAGGTGGCGCTGTCCAGCGTGACGGTCCCGCCGAAGGCCATGTGGTGCTCGGCCAGGCCATGCCAGACCACGGGCGTGACGAGCGTGCGATGCCCCGCTTCGACCAGCTTCCGCGCCGTTTCCAGCGCGACATTGCCGCCCAGGATGATGTCCGTGCCGGTGACAAGATGCGGCCCGTGCTGTTCGAGTGAGGCGACGGGCACGATCAGCAGCGCGTCAGCCGCCGCTTCCGCCTGCACCTCGGCGGCGGTGAGCTTCATCCATTCCAGTGAGCGGGCCATGGGCGTTCCTGTCGGTTGGGGTTTGGCGCAGCATCCCGCCGCCCCCCCCCCTCCGTCAAACCCCCCGGGGCTACTCCGCGACGGCGCCCGAAGCCTCGACCAGCTCTCGCCAGACGGGCACTTGCGAGCGCCAGAACGCCCCGAAGGCGGCCGGCGTCGCATCCGGCATGGGCTGGATGGTGAGGCCGAGCAGGCGGGTCCGCATTTCCTCGGCCGCCAAAACGCGCAGGATGGCGGCATGCATGGTGGCGATCGCCGGATCGGGCGTGCCGGTCGCGGCCACGACGCACCACCAGTTCAGCGCATCAATGCCCGAGCCCGGCAGCAATTCGCCCATGCCGGGCACATTCGCGATCTCGGGCACATAGTCCACGCGCGCCGCACTGCCGACGGCGAGCGCGCGGAAGCGGCCCTCGCGCACATGCGGCAGGAGCGCGGGCATCACGTCGAACATCATGTCGATATTGCCCGAGATCAGGTCCTGGATGGCAGGGCCGCCGCCGCGATAGGGCACATGCGTCATGTCCGCATTGGTCTGCCGCTTCACGCGCTCGAAGAACAAATGGCTGATGGTGCCGGTGCCGCTGCTGCCCATGGTGACGCGGCCGGGGTTGCGGCGGGCGAATTCGATCTGCTCCTGGAAGCTCCGCCAGGGGCGCTGCGCATTCACCACCCAAAGCAGCGTGCCGATGCCCACGCGCGTCACCGGCGCCAGATCCCGCAGGGGCACGAAGGGCATGCGGTTGCCGTAGAGGTAGGTATTGGCCGTCAGCACATTGGCCGAGGTGAGCAGCCAGGTGTGCCCGTCCTTCTCGGCCTGGATGACGGATTGCGCACCGATATTGCCGCCGGCACCAGGCCGGTTTTCCACCACCACGGTCTGGCCGAGGATGGGCTGCAGCCGCTCGGCCATCAGGCGGGCGATGATGTCATTGGCGCCACCGGGCGCGATCGGCACCACGAGGCGCACAGTCCGGGTCGGTGCCCAAGGGGACGTATTACCCTGCGCATAGGCGGGTGCGGCCAGGAGGGGTGCGGCGAGGCCACCCAGGAGAAGGCTGCGGCGGGGCGTGGTCGGCATCTGGAAACTCTCCGGCGGGTTGCTTGCTTCAACCGCGCGCGGCGCGTCCGGTCAAGGCAATCATGACAGTTGCTCCAGGAATTTAGCGGCCTCGGCCCGCAGCGATGCAAGCTTGCCGGGCGCCATCTTGCGCAGCGTGGTCAGCGGCATGGCCATGCGCGGATTTTTCGCGAAATCCCCGGCGTGGCGGGCGATGAAATCCCAGTAGAGGAAATTGAACGGGCAGGCCCCCTCGCCCTCCGCGCGCTTCACGTCGTACCGGCAGCGGCCGCAGTGATTGCCCATGCGGTTGATATAGGCGCCGCTCGCCGCATAGGGCTTGCTGGCCATGATGCCGCCATCGGCATGCAGCGCCATGCCATGGGTGTTGGGCAATTCCACCCACTCATAGGCATCGGCATAGACGGCCAGGTACCATTCCTGCACCTGGAGCGGATCAATCCCCGCCAGCAGCGCGAAATTCCCCGTCACCATCAGCCGCTGGATGTGGTGCGCGTAAGCCAGGTCCCGCGTCTGGCCGATCGCCGCATCCATGCAGCGCATGCCGGAATCGCCGCGCCAGTAGAAGCCGGGCAGCTTCCGCTCCGCGCCGAGCGAATTGGTGGCGCCATAGCCCGGCATCTTGAACCAGTAGAGGCCGCGCACGTATTCCCGCCAGCCCAGGATCTGCCGGATGAAGCCCTCCGCCGCGTTCAGCGGCACGCCGCCGGCGCGATAGGCGGCCTCGGCCGCCGCGCAGACCTCGCCGGGCAGCAGCAGGCCGATGTTGAGGCTGGTGGAGATGAGGCTATGGAACAGCGTCGCCTCGCCCTCGGCCAGCGCATCCTGGTAGTCGCCGAAGCGGGGCAGGCGGTCGGTGATGAAGGCGGCGAGCGCCCGCTTCGCCTCGGCCGCCGTCACCGGCCAGTTGAAGCCGTCCAGCGTGCCGAAATGCGCGGGGAATTCGCGCGCCACCAGCGCCATCACCTCGCGCGTGATGTCATCCGGGGCGAAGCGCGGCGGGGCGGGCGGAACCAGCCCCTTGGGGAGCGGCTTGCGGTTCTCGGCATCGTAGTTCCATTCGCCGCCCTCGGGCTTGTCGCCCTGCATGAGGATGCCGGTGGCGCGGCGCATCTCGCGGTAGAAGAACTCCATGCGGAGTTGCTTCTTGCCTTGCGCCCAGCGGCGGAAGACGCCGAGATCGGCCAGGAAGCGCGTGTCGTCCCGGATTTCAACCGGCAGGCCGAGCACGGCTTCCCAGCCTTCCATGTCCTGCCGCACGCGCCATTCGCCGGGCTCCGTCGCGATGATGCGCGCCGGCTTGTGGCGGGCCACGGCGCGCGCCACCTCGCCCGAGAAGCTGTGCGTGTTCGCCGGGTCATCGAGCGCGACGTAATCCACCTGCACGCCACGCGCCCGCAGCGCGCGCGCGAAATGCCGCATGGCCGAGAGGATCAGCGCGATCTTCTGCGGGTGGTGGGGCACATAGGTGCATTCGCCGCGCACCTCCATCATCAGCACCACGTCTCGCGCCGGGTCCAGATCCTCCAGCGCGGAGAGCGAGGCGGAGCACTGGTCGCCGAGGACGATCCGAAGGTCAGGCCGCGGCATAGATCACAGTGCTGCCGTCATCGCCCTTCACCTGGTAGGCGGTCCAGCGGCCGGAGGCGTCGAATTCCAGCACCGCCTCGATCTCGCCCGCCGTCCGCCAGCGCACGCCCGCGCCCAGCGCCTCGCGCGTCCAGCGCAGGTCGAGCGGCTTGCCGGATGTGGTGCCGAACAGCGGCACGGTGCCGCCGAATCGCTGCGGCTCCCACCAGGCGAGCGGCACGGCCTGGGCGGGCAGGTTCAGCGCACCCTCCGGCCCGCGCAGCGTCACACCCTGCGGCCCGGCCTGCGCCTCCACCTCGGTGACGGTGCCGTTGCGGTTGAGGCTGGAGCGCACCGAGACGAAGCGCCCGCCGCGCGTCACCTCCGTCAGCCGGTGTTCGTAGCGATAGACCACCACCCCCATGACGCGCGGCGTGATCAGGTTTTCCGAGGCGGTCGTCCGCTCCCCGCCGCGCTCGGTAAAGCTGACATTGTGCGTGCCGATGGCCGTGCCGTTGCGCATGACGCGCCAGCGGTAATCGCCGCCCGATTGGGCCCTCGGTTGCGCCAGGGCCGGCGTGGCGAGAAGGAAGGGCAAGCCGCGTCGTGCGATCATTTCAACCGGCTTTCGTGCGCAGGGTGGAACGCCCGCCATCCACCGCGATCACCTGCCCGGTGATCCAGCTGGCGGCAGGCGATAGCAGCATGTCGGCCATGGCGGCGATATCCTCGGGCTCGCCCAGGCGGGGCAGCGGATGCAGCCTGGCGATGGCCTCCGCCATGGCGGGGTTCTTCGTCAGGGGCTCGGCGATGCGGCTGCGGGTCAGGCTGGGGGCGATGCAATTCACCCGGACCGCCGGCGCCAGCTCGGCCGCCAGGGCCACGGTCATGCCCTCGACGGCGGCCTTGGCGGCGGCGATGGCGAGATGGTTGGTGAAGCCGGTCCGCGCCGCGACGGAGCTGAACAGCACGACGCTGCCTTGCCCGGCCACCAGCGCCGGCAGCGCCGCCTGAACCGCCATGGCGGCGGCGACGGCATTCAGCCGGAAGGCCTCCAGCAGGTCGGCCTCGCTGGTGCGCGACGCCGGCTTCAGCACGATGGAACCGACGCAGAAGGCCAGGCCCGAAAGCGGCGCGCCCAGGCCGAGGATGGCCGCCTTCAGCGCCGCGAAGTCGGTCACATCCGCCACCAGGCTCTCCGCACCCGGCAATTCGGCGGCCAGGGCGGCGAGGCGCCCGGCGTCGCGCGACAGCAGCACCGGCCGCACGCCGCGCGCCGCAAGCCGCCTTGCCAGGGCGGCGCCCACGCCGCCCGTGGCGCCCAGAACCAGGATCCGATCTGTCATCAAAACTCCATACGCCCACGAAACCTTTCGGGAAGTGGTGTCTTGGGCGCGTTCGGGAAGGTCGTCCAGCGCAGGGGGCCAGCGAAGGGGCCAGCGAAGCGGCCAGCGAAGGGGGCGGGACAGCGGCCTCGCGCCGTGCCATGATCGGCGGGCCATGCGCCAGCTCCTGCTGCTCCGTCATGCCAAATCCTCCTGGGACGAGGCGACGCTTTCCGACCACGCCCGGCCGCTCAATGCGCGGGGGCGGCTGGCGGCGGCCGCCATGGCGGAGCAGATGCGCGAGCTGGGCCTCTCGCCCGACATCGTCCTCGTCTCCTCCGCGCGGCGCACCTTGCAGACGCTGGAGGCGCTGCAACCCCTGGAGGCCTCGCCCATCGTCGAGGTGATGGATGATCTCTACCTCGCCCCCTGGCAGCGCCTGATGGAAACGCTGCGCGGCATGCCGGAGACCGCGCGCTCGGTCCTGCTGATCGGCCATAATCCCGGCCTGCATGAGCTGGGCCTGGCGCTGATGGGCCCAGCCGGCGCCACGCTCGGCAGCACGCATGCGCGGCGGCTGACGGAAGGCTACCCGACCGGCGCCCTGGCCGAATTCACGGTGGCCGGCCCCTGGGGGCAGTTGCAGGATGGCGGTGGCAGGCTCGTGCGGTTCCTTGCCCCGCGCGACCTGCCGGAGGTGGCGGCCTGATCCTCGAACTCGCCCCGTTGGCGGGGCTGAGGGGCTGCCCACGGCACCCCCGCCTCGCGTCGCGCCCCGTGTGGCGGGCCGAGACCATCACCTGGCTGCGCGCGCCCGCCGAGAATGCGCCCCTGCTGGAGCGCAGCCGCCGGCTCTGGCAGTGCGTGGAGCCTCTGCCGCCGGAAGACGCGCTGTGCTGGCCGGGAACGCTGCCGCGCCCCGAACCCGCCGAGCCCGACCCCGAAGCCCTGCCCATCGCCCGCTTTACCGGCCGCCGCGCCCTGCTGGCCGAGGGCGTGACCTGGCTGGAAGGCCGCATCGAGGCCGGCGGGGCGCGGCTGCGCATCGCGCGGCTGTTCCTGGAAGGCGAGCCCGAGGCCATCCTCCCCCTCGCCGCCGAATTGGCCGGGACCCTGCCTTTGCTGCCAGCGCATCATGGCCTGGCCGAGGCAGCGCTGGCGCTGGCCGAATCCCGCCCGCCCCGGCCGCGCCGCGGCGGCCCGCCCAGCCTGGCCGGGGCCGGGACAGTGGAGGCCGCCTGCATCACCGCACTGGCGCATCTCCAGGACGTGTTGCTGGCCGAGACTCCCGGCTGCCGCCCCGGCCTGGGGCCGCGCGGGGTGCATCAATCCCGCGTCGCGATCCGCCGGATGCGCTCGCTGCTCAAGCTGTTCCGCCCGGTGGTGGATGGGCCGGCCTGGCGGGAATGGGATTCGCAGCTCAGGGATCTGGCCCAGGCGCTGGGGATGGCGCGGGATTGGGACGTCTTCCTGATGGGCATCGGCCCCGGCACGCTGGCCGCGCTGGAAGGCGATGCGCGCATCAGGCGCCTGCTCGGCGCGGCCGGGCGGGAGCGCGATGCGGCCTATGCGGCGCTGGGCGTGTTGCTGGACAGCGCGGAGTTCCGCCGCACCATCTGGCTCGGCCTGCAACTGGTCGTGCTCCGACCCGGCGGCGCGGCGGAGCAGCCCCTCGGCCCCTTTGCCGCCACCCTGCTGCGCAAGCGCTGGAAGCGGCTCAAGCGCGCCGGCGCCGCCATGGAGGAGCTGGACAGCACCGCGCTGCACGAGATGCGCCTGGACGCCAAGCGGCTGCGCTACGCGGCCGAGCCCTTCGCCGCCCTCTGGCCCGGCCGCGCCGCCCGGCGCTTCACCCGCCGCCTGGCCGATCTGCAGGAGGCGCTGGGCCTGGCCAATGACGCGACGGTGGCGCGTGGGCTCGCCGCGCGCCTCGCGGGGCGCGGGGCGGGTGGCTTCGCCATCGGCACGATCAGCGGCTTCGCCGCGGGCCGGGCCGAGGGCAGCCGAATCGCCGCCATCGCCGCCTGGAAGGCGCTCCGCAAGGCCGGGCCGTTCTGGAAGTTGCCGGAAAGACTGGATTTGTAACAT
>NZ_JAIEQY010000320.1 GCF_019747315.1 Roseococcus sp.
ACGCATAGAGTCGACCCATAAGTGCGCGCAGAGACGCTTAGCGTATATCTGTGCCCGTTCTATGTCCTGACCCCTTGAGGTTGCGGAGGTCGTGAAACGAATCTCAGGTCGAGACTTTGAAGTACGACCCTGCCTACGTCGCGCTGGTGATCCAGCCAAAATCATTGCTGAGTCTGCGCTCATTCGTAAGCATTTGAAATGGCAGCCCCGATATGGCGATTTAGATACTATTGTCGCCCATGCGCTCGCCTGGGAAGCACAGCTTAGCAACAACTAGCGTCTGGGCCCATAACGGTGGCACGGATGGGTGGGGTGTGATTCAAGGCTCCTACGGAGGGGTCAATGGACCATTTCTGGCTGACGGACGAACAGTTTGCGAGGATCGCACCGCTTTTGCCAAATGACACGCGGGGCAAGGAGCGCTTGGACGACCGGCGCGTGATCAGCGGCATCGGTCTACGTGCTCAAATCTGGAGGGCGCTGGACGGACGCGCCGCGCGATCTCTACGGGCCGAGGAAGACCCTCTACAATCGCTTCGTGCGCTGGGCGGCCAAGGGGATCTGGGTCGGGCTGTTCGAGACGCTAGCCCGAGCTGGCGGGCCGTCCTCTCAGGTGCTGATCGACTCCACCGCCGTGAAGGCTCACCGCTGTGCCGCGGGGGGCAAACGTATGGCCCGCCCCGTCCGCAAGTGGCTCTGGATTCGCTGGTCTGAGTAGTCTGCATAAACGTATCCGGCCTTCGGACGAGCCCTTGGCCAAGATGGAGATCCGCGCGTCTTGGGCCTCATAAGGGGGTCGGCGTCGAGCGCCATTTGCCAGCCAAAGGCTTTCAGAACACCGGTCGACTGTCAGGCCATCTTCCTCTCACCGCTTGCAGACATCGGAAGGCCGGCACGCCGCGCAGGCCGAACTCGGATTAGGCAGTCACGGCTGTCGGCTCGTAGACGCGCCCGTGGCGCAGCAGCGCCCAGACGATACGCGCCATCTTGGCTGCCAGGGTCACCACCGCCGTATTGGTATGCGCCCTCGCCAGGCAGCCCGCACAGCCACTGTCCGAGCCGCGTATCACCCTGGCGCAGCGTCGGCATCGCGGCCCGAGCGCCCTGGATGAGCGTCTGTGGATCGGCGGTGAAGCAGGACCCCGACCATAGTCAGGGCAAAGCGTTGTTAACACTAGCGAAATCGAAAAAGGAACGGGGTCCCGGTCGGCGCCGATCGGGACCCCCTGTCTAGATGAAAAACGTTCGTTCGTTTAGGACGTTACCGACTTTCACGCAGGGGTCCCGCTTCGGCGCTTATTTACAGTTGTGTGTCGTCGGACAGCCAAGCTCGCGAACGTGAGGGACTTCGCAAGGATACACCGCCGTTACCTCGCCCAACCCGCGCTGCGCGGAACACGCGTAATGTCCCCCACGGCATACACACTCGACACGGTCGTGCTTGGCAGAGAGGGAGTCCCTTTGAGGCTGGTTCGAGGTTAGCTGGCTAGCTTACCCCTCAGGGCCTGGTGTCGCGCGTAGGCGTGATCGCGGCCAAGCTTGCAAATAAGCGTAGCCGGACTCGACTTCACTCACCGAATCAGTCTCAATCGTTCGCTAGCGGTGTTATGGCGGTTGTCGCCGTTTTAACGCTAGCGGGGCCGGCCGATGAACCAGCATGTACCCATCGACGGGGTCGAAACGCTGTCAACCCAGATAGCGGCGGCTCATGCACGCCTTCTCGGTGGCAAGCTGCGCGATCTCGCTGCTGGATTTTATCCTCCGTCCGCAGAGAAAACGCTTCGCCGCTTCTCCGCCGGCGAGGTGGCGCGCCTGCTCGGGATTACGGAAGTACGCCTTAGGCAGCTGCCCTTCGACCGCCTCACACCGGATCTTGAAATTGGGCCAGCCGGGCGGCGCTACTTCACTCTGGCAGAGATCCACACCCTCCGTAGCTACCTTCACGAAATCGACCGAGTAGGGCGTGGCTACCTCCCCCATCGCAATCCCGAGAAGGACGAGCATCTTCAGGTCATTGCGCTGACGAACTTCAAGGGTGGTTCCGCCAAAACCACGCACACGGCGGGTCTCGCGCATTTCCTCACGCTGCACGGCTATCGGGTGCTGGCGATCGATGCCGATCCTCAAGCCAGCCTATCAACCCTGCTGGGGATGCGCCCGGACGACGGCGGACCGACGATCTACGACGCGGTTCGGTACGGCGAGAGCCAGCGCCCGATGCACGAGGTGATCCGGAAGACGTATTTTCCCGGCCTTGACCTTGCCTCGGCGACTCTCGAACTCGAAGAGTACGAGTTCTACGCCCCGTTGATGTCCGTACCAGACAGGCGAAAGGCTGCCGGGCCGCCATTCTTCGCGCGCCTCGCCGTAGCGCTGGAGAGCGTCGCTGTCGACTACGACGTGGTGGTGATCGATTGCCCACCGCGGCTCGGCTACTTCGCGATCTCGGCTCTGTGTGCGGCCACCGCGACGCTGATCACCGTTCATCCGCAGATGATTGATCTCGCGTCGATGCGCCAGTTCCTCACCATGATGAGCGATCTCATGGAAACGGTTAAGGAGCAGGGGGCCCCTCCCCCGGCGCACGACTGGTTCCGATACCTGATCACTCGGTACGATCCGCAGAGCGTTCCTCAGACATCTGTCGTCGGGATGCTCAACGACTTGTTCGGGCCGTACGTGTTGCCGAAGGCCATGCTGCAGACGCCGGCGGTCTCGACCTCGGGGCTCCTTGGCCAGACGATCTATGAAACCTCTCTTGGGAGGGATCGCAGCGACGAGGTGAGCCGGGCGACCTATCGCCGGGCACTCGACGCATTCGATGACGTCAATCGAGAGATCGAGCTTCTGATCCGCCGCACCTGGAGGCGTGCGTGAGCAAGAGCATCCGAGACCTTATGGCCCGGCGCGTCCCAGAGCCCAAGACGGAAGGCTCGCCATCAACGGAATCAATGACTTCGCCCCACTTACCAACTGGTATTTCTCCTCCGGGCTTGCCGAAGCGGACCGGCGTGGCTCGTTCATTCGGCGCACTTTGGCAGGAACAGGATGCTGCCCGTACGGTCACAGAGGCTGAACGGGATGGAAGCGTAATCGAACTTGATCCTAATTTCTGCGACCCGTCGGTGATTGCTGATCGTGTGCCCGATACCACGGATGCCGCGTTCGACGCTTTCGTAGAGCAGATCCGCGAGGAGGGGCAGCGGAGCCCGGCGCTTGTCCGACCGAAGCCGAATGAGCCTGGCCGGTACGAAATCGCATATGGCCGTCGTCGCCGACGCGCTGCACAGATCCTTGGGCGCCCGCTGCGCGCTATAGTCCGACCCCTCAGCGACACCGAGCTTCTGATCGCACAGGGCTCCGAGAACCTCGCCAGGGCCGACCTCAGCTACATCGAGCGGGCCCACTTCGCGGGCAACATGGTCCAGGCGGGTGTTGCGCGGGATGTCATCGCGAAGGCGATGGGGACGCAGGCGACCCACCTTTCCAGCCTTCTGACTGTCGCTGAGGCAATACCTTCGAAGGTTCTATCGACTATCGGACCGGCCCCCACCGTAGGGCGACCGCGGTGGCTTACTCTGGCCGATCGGATCAAGGCCGCATCGCCTGAGCTGATTGATACCGCCCTCGCTTCTCCAGATCTCGCTGGCAAACCGTCGGACGAGCGCTTCGCGGTGATCCTCGCAGCTCTTGCTGTGCCGCCGCCACGCAAGGTACGGCCTCACGCCGAGACCGTGAAGGATCCGAGGGGCCTAAAGTTCGCTCGCGTCGAGCGCAGCACGTCCGGCGTGCGTGTGACGACAGATGAGAAGATAGCACCTGGCTTTGGCGACTACCTCGCCGAGCGGCTCCCCGAGATCCTTGCCGCCTACAGGCAGAGCAAGGGCTAACCCGACCCGCAGCACGAACTGAAAGGAGACGAGGACACCGCAAAAAAGAAAGGGCCCCCCGAACCGCGTCCGGAAGACCCCCTCTCGTCATTAGCAAACGTAGAGGACCATATCTCCCGGCACATCGTCAAGCGCTTTGACGTCGATTCGGCGAACGCCCGGTCTTTACCCGGTACTCGGCCAGACGATGGATCTGCACATCACGACGCCCTTCGGGCGGCGGCCCGTGACGCCTGCGCAAATCCGTGCTCAGGCGAACGCGGACGGCTGCCCTCGCGAAACCACGGTGCACAAATGGACGGTGTTCCGCGACATCGCCGCGGCTCGCACCCGGCTCGGTCTCAGTGACAGGGCACTCGCCGTTCTCGACGCGCTTCTGACCTTCCATCCCGAGACAGCGCTGTCGGCCGGGGAGGGGCCTAGACTGGTCGTCTTCCCCTCGAATGCCGCCCTTGCCCTGCGAGCGCACGGCATCGCCGAGGCGACGCTTCGTCGGCATCTCGCGGCCTTGGTTGAGGCCGGGCTCCTCATCCGACGAGATAGCCCGAACGGGAAGCGCTACGTTCGGAGAGGGCAGGGGGGAGTCATCGACCAAGCCTACGGCTTCGATCTCACGCCCCTCGTCGCCCGCGCAGAGGAGATCGCCACGCTGGCCGGCGAGGTTCGAGCTGAGGCGCATGCGCTGCGCGTCGCCCGCGAGTGCGTGACCCTGCTCCGCCGCGACTGCGCAAAGCTCATCCAGGCCCTGGAGGCGGAGGAGCGTGCACCAGGGGCCGCGCTGGCACTACGGGATCGCTACGCCGCCGCCGTAGGCGCCCTGCCGCGGGTGCCCGCGCCCGGTCATCTGGAGGAGGCGAAGGCTGCCTTGGCAGCGCTGGCTGCCGATGTGGGCAAGTTGCTCATCGTGCATCACGAAACATCAGAACCGAGCGGCACTCCCGCCCAATCTGAGCGGCACATTCAGAATTCAAATCCCGATATTATTGGTTCTGAAAAGGCGTTCGGAATGGAGATGAAGACCTCCGATGTGCCACGCCGAGATGAGGCCAACGCTATGAGCGGTGATGGTACACGGAGTACCTATCCCCTTGGCCTCGTCCTTGGTGCCTGTCCTGACGTAGCGGACTTCGCCCGGGAAGGGATCCGCTCCTGGAGGGACTTGGCGGACACGGCGGAGAAGATCCGGCCCATGCTCGGCATCAGCTCTGATGCCTGGCGCGAGGCGTGCCAGGTGATGGGCGATGCCGCCGCCGCGGTGACGGTGGCGGCGATCCTCCAGCGTGCCGAGCACATCAAGAGCCCCGGTGGGTACCTACGAGCCCTCGTGGAACGGAAGAGGCGAGGAGAGTTCAGCCTCGGCCCGGTGCTCCAGGCGTTGATGCGCTCTCAACTGCAGCCCTTGCCTGGGCAACCCCGCGGCCGCCATGCCGCCAACTAGGGATCCTGATGATTGCTATCCGGTTCGGGCTCGCCCGGGGTGCACGCAAAGTTTGCGACCGGCTGAACGGGTGCAGCGTGGTCCAATCCACCTCGGCGACGGTCGTTGGTGGTACGAGGCGGCCGACGCTTGGTGTGACGGTCGCGGGCGACAGGTGGACGTCGGACCCCGGTGGTCCCGGCCGCAGCCCACCGCGTCCATGATACCGCCCACAACGCGAACCCTCATCTCACCGCGTTCTAGCAGTGCTGCCTCATGCCCCATGACCAGCCCGAACACCATCGGCGCCGCTGGACCACCCTGTTCCGAGGTTAGGCGCTGGGCGATCTGCTCCGCCGGCCGTACGGGTAATCCTGGGCGGTTAGGATCGCTACGCCCAGGCGCATTCGGTCATGCCCTCGGGCCGAGGCTTACCGCTCGATCCCATGCTCGCGACCGCGTTCCGGATCGGGGCGGCCGAGATGGCGTGCGAGTTGCGCCACCAAGCGGCGGATCGTTGAGGTCGGCGCGCGGTTCAATCGGCGCCCGGAGGCGTCGACCAGGCGCCAGGCCGGCACAATTAAGCCCGTCACGCCGAGCCAGGCTGCGGCCTCGCGCAGCGTCCTCGCCGCGCGCACCGCCCGGCCGACGTCGACCCCTGGAGTGATACGCTCGGGCGGCCCGAGCACCCCGTCGCGCACGAACGCGATCCGGTCGGCGGCGTAGTCGACCACGTTGGCCTTCTCGCGATAGCCCCGCGCTTCCCGGAACAGCCGCTCCAGAACCATCGTATCGCTGGCCGGCATCCGCGGATCCGCTTGGCGCTGCCGGCACAGGGCGTCGAGCCGGTCGCGCTCGACCACCACCCGGGCCTCGTGCCGGTGGCGCGTCAGCCCGACATAGACCTCGCGCGCGTCGGTGCCGGACCCGAGATACACCACCGCCGCGGAACAGGTCCGGCCCTGCGCCGCGTAGGCCGTGCCGGCATAGGCGTGGACGACCTTGGGATGTGCGGGCCGACGGCCGAACCGGGCGACCCGCCGCAGCTCGTCCCACGCCGCCTCGATCACCCGCCCGTCCTCCAACGCCAGGCGGAGGCGCGGATCGTCATCTGCGCCCGCGACCAGAGCCTCGACTCGGGCGCGGGTCCCGTTGCGCAGCCCGAGGTGCGGCAGGCTCTCGCCGAACCGGAGATGATCGCCGAGCGCGAGCGCGAGCGGCACCAGCCGATCCTCGCGGTCGCGCGCTGTCGCGGTGATCAGGTCGGGTCCGAGCTGGCCCTCGGCCCGCAACACAGCCCGCGCCTGGGCGTTCAGCGCGGCCGCGTCGGCGTTGCGCCGGGTGACGATCAGAACATCGTCGCCATAGCTCGCACGCTGCCCCGTCCAAGCCGCGATCACGCGCGCCTGCGCCGCCTCGGCACCCGCGACCAGCTCGACTTGATGCTGGCCCGCGTAGGCGCGCAGGCCCGCCTCACTGTCGCCGCGCGCCATCACCACCGAGGCGGCGCGCTGCCACTCCACAGTCTGACGACGCACCTCGCCGAGCACCGCCGAGCGCCCGACTACCTCGGCCACCGCCCGTAGCCCACTCGCGCCCGCGACCGAGGCTAACTGCTTGCGGTCGCCGATCAGCACCACCTTCGCCCCGGCCCCCCGCGCGGCGCTCAGGATCGCCTCCAGGTCGCGGCTGCCGACCATGCCCGCCTCGTCGACCAGTACCAGGGTGTCGCGGTCGAGCGCCGCGGCATCGGCCCGGAGCTCGGCCTCCGGCCTCGCCGCCCGGGCGCGGTCATGGCGCCAGCGCGCGATCGCCTGCGCCGGGATCCCGGTCGAGCGAGCGAGCTCATCGGCTGCGACCCAGGATGGCGCCAGGCCGATCACGCGCATCCCGGAGTTGTGCGCGGCGGCCACCAAGACCGCGGCCGTCGTGGTCTTGCCGGTGCCGGCTCCGGCCTGAAGAAGCGACACCCCATCCGGGCCGGCGGCGTGGCGGACGGCCTCGGCCTGTTCCGCGCTAAGGCGATCGTCCTGGCCCAAGGCCATCGCCACGGCATCAGGGGCGATCCAGCCCCGTTCCAGCGGGCGATCGGCGGCACGCAGCATCAGTGCCTCGCACGCGGCGATGCCTGGGCTGGTCCAGCACGCGCTCGCCCCCGGCACCATCACGGCGGCCGCCAGCGGCAGAAGCGTGCCGTCCCGTTCTAGGTCGGCGAGCTCCGCCTCGACGACCCCGACTCCGAGGCCTTGCACCCCGGCGAGCTGCAAGGCTCCCTGGAGTAAATTTTTGCGCGTCACGACACTCTCGTGCCGGAACAGGGCCGATGCAGCGCGTGCCACCGGACTTTCGCCGGGGATCTCGGGCGGATCGAACGGGGGTTCACGTTCCGCCGCGCGGGCGGCCGCGATCGCGAGGGCCTGTTCGGGATGGTGCGCGGCGTCCCAGGGATCGAGTGCGCAGGCGGCGAGCTCTTCGTGCCAGCGCACCTCCAGCTCGGCGCCGGTCGGCAGCTCGTGCTTGCCCCGGCGGGTGGCGAGGGCGGCGACTTCGCGCTGGGCGGACGTGGCGCCGGCGCCGGCGTAGTCGAGGATCTGCTCCGAACGCTTGGAGAAAGCGGCCAGCAGCGCCTCGGGCGGTCCGGCGACTTCCCACTGCCCGCGTCCGGCCTCGCGGTAGCGCAGGCCGAACCGCTGCCGCAGGTCCTCCGCCAGGGCCGCCCTATACGCTGCTCCGACGCAAATTTGATACGCGTAGAGTTGCTCGATCTCGATGGTCAGATGAGTCTGCGACTTGTATCGACCGGATCCGGAATTTTCCGGTGAGCCGGCAACATTGATAAAGACACAGTGCGTATGAATATTAGGATCGCCTTCGCGGGTGGTATAGTGATCGAACCGACCGACGATCAAATCGCTTGAGTGGTGTCGATCGACGCCCCCCGCACCGGTTCGGACGGTGACCAGCCCCTCTGCCGCCACGAAGGCGAGCGCCCGCTCGACTGCGGCGCGATGGGCGGCCTCGATCGCCGCGCGCTGCTCGGGCGTGCCGGCCATCCACAGGACCGAGACGGACTTGCCCGGCGTGAGGGTGAGGTCCTGGCCGGCCCAATGCCCCGGGCCGGCGCCGCGCACCAGCGGCTTGCCGGTGGTGGGGTGGAAGCCCGCGCAGAGATCGCGGAACGAGTTCGCGTCGATCGCCGCGCCGTGGCGTACGACCGTCTGGCCGTTGCTCCACCACACCCCGTCGCCGTCCTTGGCATAATAGTCGTCGCGCCGATCCGGGCGTGCCTCGCGCCGGCTGTCGTTGGTGTAGTACAACCCAGCCTCGGCACCGGCGCCGAGGCGGTGCAGCGAGGCGGTCATCAGGCCAGATCCGAGCCGTCGGCGTGTTTGCCGAAGCGACAGATTTTGTCGAGGTCGATGCCGGCCGACGGAACGCCGAGTTCACCGACGGCTTGGGCCATGTCGAGGATGGCGGCGTCGATCTGCTCAATCCGCTCGATCAGGACCCGGTGGCGGAGCGCCACCTCCAGGTTTTGGGCGATACAGTCCGCCGCCAGGCTCTCGGCCGACCAGCCCTGCGCGGCCGCGGCGGCGTTCAACCGGGCGGCGAGGGCCTCCCCCAGGGTGACGGTGAGCTTGACCTCGTTAGCCATCGATGCCCCTGTTGCGTGTGGTTCGGGCGGGCAGGCGTGGCACGGCCGGGGCGGCGGGGCGAGGCTCATGTGGCCGTGCGGTTAACGCTCCAGCACTTCAGTGCGTGTGGTGTGATACCCATCTTTCTGCCGTACCCTTTACCGTACGAAAGCCGTGCGTAGCCGTAGCCTGCCGCTCACAGCCGGACGTTAACGTCAGCTTGCCGTCGCCCTCGGTATTCAAGCGATCGGCTGCACGCCGCGGCAAGCCCGGCTCTGCTACGGTAGCACCATGGCTCAGCGCCCTCGCTTCGACCTACGCCGCCTTGCCCGGGACGCCGCTGCGACCCCCGGCAGCCGCCGCACGGCCGGTGCTCCGGGCGGTCGGCCCGCCACGGGCTTGATGGACATCGTGCGCGGCAACCTCGACGCCCTGGTCGCCCTCCAGGCTGGCGGACTGACCTGGGATGCGGTCGCGGCCGGCCTCACGGCACAGGGGTTCACCACCGCCGATGGCCAGCCGATCACCGGGCGCAATCTCACTGGCGTCATCTCCAGCGTCCGCCGGCAGGCCGCCGCCCGCGCGGCCAAAGCGGAGGCGCGAGCGGCCCGGCCCGATCGATCAACCTCCGCGCAATCTGTACCGCCCTTGACTGGCGCGGCCCCCCGGTCGTCGCGGCTCGCACCGGAACTCCGCGCAGATCGCGGTACGCCGCCTCCATCAGCCACGGATGCACCGCTGACCGAGGCGGAGATCCGCCGGATGCAAGCCGAGCGGCACAGCCACCTGTTCAAGAAGGACTGACACCCATGCCTCGCGTTCTCCTCGTCGCCCAGGAAACCGGCGGCGTCGGCAAGTCGACCGTGACCCGCGGCTTGGCCGAGGCGGTGCCGGACGCGCCGATCCTGGAGATCGAGTCGGTGCACCGCCTGACCGAGTTCAAGGCCGCGACGGCCGCCAACGAGCCCGGCAGCGTGCGGCACTTCCTCATGCGCGCCTCGCGCGAGGCGATCGACGCCAGCGGCGGCAAGGCGGCGCGAGCCGAGTTCGACGACGTGATCAACGCGCTCTTCGAGGTCGCGACCGCCACGCTGGTGGACATCGGCGCCAACACCTCGGCATCTCTGCTGGGTGTCCTGACGCACGAGGCACTGGCGCTGCGCGAGGTCGGGATCGAGCTCGGGCTCGTGGTGGTGGTCGCCGCCGAGGCCGGCGCGCTCGCCGACGGCGGCGCGCTGCTGCACGCGGCCAAGGACTGGGCGGGCGCCCGCTTCGTCGTGGCCAACGCGGTGCGGGGCGCCGTCGATCCGGACCTGCTCAAGCGGGTCGCCGGCGACGCGGTGGTCACGCACCTGCGCCAGTTCGAGCTGGAGGACAGGACGCGCGAGGTGCTGGCGGCGGGTCAGCTGCGCGGCGTCGACCGGCTCGACCGGGCGGGCTTGGTCAAGCAGACCTCGCAGGCGCAGGCCGGGCGGATGCTGCGCGATCTCACCGCGTTCCGCCTCGCCGTGATGGAGGCGGTCAAGCCGGCGGCCCTCTGGCTGGTCGAGGAAGCGCCGGTCGCGGGCCGGGTCGGTACGTCGGCAGGGGGGAGCAAGCGTGCCCGCAACGCCTGAGGACGTGCACGCCCGCCTCACGGGGGCCGGCCGTGCCGCCCACGAGGCCGCGGCCGGGTTCGCGCGGGACAGCCGCGCCGCGCTCGCCCGGCTGAAGACGCGCCCGATCCACGAGCGGTTCGCGGCCCTGGAGGAGGGGGCAACGCAGCTCCTGCCCGAGCACCGGCGCGAGCTCCTGCTCTCCATCCGTAACCGGGCCGACGAGGCGGGGTCCGATACCCGGCCAACGCCGCGCCACGCCAGCCGCATCGCGGTCTGGCGCGGGCGCCTGCCGTTCCACGCGCGCCGGCTCACCCGCGACGCCCTGCTCGCGCTCTGTCTGATGTCCGCGCTGGTCCTGGCCTATCGCCACACGCCGATCTCCTGGGTCGAGGTGCGGGGCGACCGGGATGTGACCGCCGCCTGGGTCATGCCGGACGGGCGGCCCGCCGGGGACCGCCTCGTGGCGGGTCGCGCCTACGCGCTGATGCGGGATACCGCCGGTGTGGCCGAGCTGCGCGACTGGCGCGCGGGGGAGGGCTATGCCGCGACCCGCGTGCCGTCAGACTGGCTGCGGACCCGCGCCGGACCGGCCGCACGCTGAAGTCCGGATCGCCCGATCCGTCGCGCCTCACCTCAGACGCGCGGGGTTCCGGCGGGCCGCCGCGGCTGAGCAAATCAATCCTGGTAGCCGCGGCGGCGGTGCCTTCCACCGTCAGCTGAGGCGTGCCCGGATGGCGGGCACGTCTACGGGGCGGCGTTCCCGGCTCAGCGCGTCCGGCCGACCGGTGGCACGGAGGCGATCAGCTTGCGGAAGCGCGGGTCGGTATGCGCGACCGTCTTCTTCAAGCGCAGGGGATGGCGCGCGTGGCCGCCGCTGTTGGGAAACACCAGGAGCTCGTCGGCCGGCATCGCGATCAGCGCCTCCTTGGTCATCAGGCGTGCGCCCTGCGAGGCGCGGGCCGTGGACGGCGTGCCCTTGGCGTCGCCGGTTGGGGCGGTCCGGGTCTCGACGAAGGCGGTGTAGTCGCCGATCGCCCGCGACCAGCGCTCGGCCTCGTCCGGATCGACAGCGGGTACGTCGAAAATGGTCACGACCTCGGCGGTGTTGAGCAGCACGTCCGCCCCGGCCTCGCCGTAGAGCCCGACCAGTTGGGCTCGGTCCTGCCACATCGTCCACAGGCTGGCGCCGTAGCCCGGCAGCTCGCCCGCCGCGGTCAGCAGCGCGTCGAACCGGCCGAGCACCGCGGCCTCGTCGACGAAGATCATCAACCGCTCGGCCGGGCGGTGGCGACGCACCGAAGCGAACAGGTCGGACAACAACCAGCGCAGGAACGGCGCGAGCACCGCCTTGTACTCGGTCGGCACCGCCACGAACAGGTCGACCGCGCCGGTGGACAGCTCCGACAGCTCGAAGGTCGAAGTGCCGACGAGGTCGCGCAGGCGCCGGTCGGCGAGCCACTGGAACGCCTGCAGGGCGGTGGACTTGATCGGATCCTTGGTCTTGGGATCGGCCTCCAGGATCTCCATGGCGGCGTAGGCCGCGGGCTCGGGCCAGTGGGTGACGTACTGTTCCAGCAGCTTGAGGAAACGGGCCTCATCGGTCAGGAGGTCCTGGACCTCGACGACCGTGCATGCCTCCGGCCGGCGCAGGGCGACCAACAGCGCGCCGGTGATCAGGTCGACGGCCCGGTTGCGGAAGTAGGCGGAGGCCTCGCCGTCACCGGAGGCCTCCGGCAGAAGGGCCAGGGCGGTGCTCTGGAGGTAGAGGACGTCGTCCGGGTCGCGGCCTTGGAGCGGGTTCCAGTGGTCGGTGCCGCCGGCCAGACCCATGGGATCGAGGCAGACGACGCGGCGCCCGAGAGCCCGGCGCCGTGCGGCCACGGAACGGTAGACCTCGCCCTTCGGGTCGAACACGACGGTGGGTCCGCCCCAACTCTGCGGCTCGGGGAAGGCTAGGTTCGGGATGAGCAAGCCCGACGTCTTGCCCTTGCGCGGCGGCGCGATGGTGACGAGCGTGCCCTGCACGGCGATGCGCACGGCACGGCCGGTTTCCGGGTCGCGGCCGAGTTCGAGCCCGTCGCGGAGCCGCCCACGCTCTGCCGTGGCGGCGAAGCGGGCCGAGCCGAACAAGTCGGAGGTGTCCCGCTTCTGTTCCGGCCTGGCGCGCCGCAGGAGCGCGGTGCCAAACAGGATCACGAGGGGTGAAATGGCGAGGAATGGGGCAAGCGCCCAGCCGTCATTCGCGAAGTCGGGCGCCCGGCCAATTAGCATCAGATACGGCATCGCGAGCGCGTCGCCCATGTGCCGGGATAATAAGGTCTCGAACCAAGCACCAGGGCGCTTCACCTCTGTAGGCCAATGCGTTGGGTCGAGCCCGTTCTGGATCAAACCCGCGACTGGGTAGGCTAGGAGCACGGTCGCGAGGAATGTCAAGAATACCAGGCGCATTGCGGGTCAACCACGAAGAAAGTATGCAGCATCGCTGCAAGCATAGCTTGCTAATCTGTCTCACTTTGAGTTTGAATGCGGCATGAAATCGCGTAATAAACGCTTGAGATAGGTTACCTATAATCCGAAGAGGCTAATTTTTCGAGATTTAGTTTTTCTTTCAGCCAAGCAGCATTGATTTGTTCTAGCCACATGGGACGATGATGAGTCCTAAGATCATTAAATCTAGTATGCATTGATGCAACCTCCGGATCGTTCAGAAAGGCCGCCTCGCACAGTGCAGAAAGACCATCAGCATCGAGGGCGTCGAACGCGTGGAGCACACGTGTAGCCAATTTGCGCTGCTCGGTGCGATCCATCTCGGATCCTCCCAACTGCGCGAGGCGGACCTGACGACCCGCGTAGCGTGACACCGCCTCATTGATACAGGTCGTGACTGCGATGCTGGCGAACGAATTCGGATTGTAGGCCAACATCTGAACCTGATGCCATGTGGGCAGCAGTACGATCCCGTCTCTTGCAAAGGCCTCCAGTTGCTCAGGTTGCGGCACTGCAAGCCGGTTGTTCTCGAACCAGCGCGTGTCGGGCTGATGAACCTGAAGTACGGTATAGGTCGTCGAGCCCATCCTCTGGGCGAAAGCGTTTGCCGTAGCGACCCACTGAGGATGGCGTGCGTCGTTGATAAGGATGATGTCGCGCCCGGTTCTCGCCGGCATTGTCTGATCAGGCATGACCCTGCACCTGCGGCTTGAGCACGACCACGCCCCGCGTTCGAAAGAGCATTTCGTCGGCCTCTGTCCAGATGGCCCCAAAGCCGTTTAGATCTTGGCCGGGACGTGCCGACACCACGTTATAGTTCGGGCGCACGAGACCAAGCTCGGACGCCCAGCGGACCTCGGCCTGCCGCACGTCGGGGTGAATCTCTGTATTGACGATAAGCAAGTCCTTGAACAGCGCTCTTAGCAGCGCGTCCTTGTCCATGGGAGGCATAACGACCCTTGCAACTGATCTAGATGAACGATGACAGCGGAAATAAAAGGATCGTCTTTCTGAAGCGGCTGGTAAATCGGTAAAATTGATACGATTTGCTCAGCTCACATTGATCGGCCCCCACGAGGTGGTCCGTCAGACCGGCTCACAGGCTTGGGTCCTTGCGCGGCCGGGAGGAGTAGATGGCCGCCAGGGCAAGACAGAGGCGAGACCACAACGTCCGGCCGACGGCGCACGATGGTGAAGACGGCTGTCTAGGCCAAAAAGAAAGGCCACATTTGCAAGCGGCCCGGAGTCTAGGGAGGAAACGCTGAAAGGCACGGCTGGGGAAATGACCGCTCTTTCAGCACAGGGGCAACAGTCTTCCAGTCGGGTTATTTCTAGCCAGTCTATCCCATCTACCCCAGCAGGACGGCTTGGACATGGCTGGATCCCACCTCCCGACCCTGCCTCTGAATGGGGAGGCCCTTCAGTAGAGGCCTCTCGCGAAATCCCCAGGGGTGGGTGGTCCGTCATGCTGGTGGAGGCGATCGTCCAGCTCTATCTCCTATAGATCCGGACCTGTTACCATTTAGGTATGGGATAGAGAAACTGATCGCCCTATGACGCATGTAACATATGGCTATATAAGCGGATAGGAACCCACAGCGATCTGGCCGTAAGCGTGATACATCGCGCGCCGCTAGATCGCTGGCGCGCATTGCCATGTGAAAGTGTCTTACATTCTGTTGGCACTGCTCCCGAGGAGGGCGAGCCTGCAGGGG
>NZ_JAIEQY010000146.1 GCF_019747315.1 Roseococcus sp.
GGCCGCAGCGCCAGGATGGCCTCCAGCGGCGTGTCCTGTGGGAAGGCGATGACCGCATCCACGCTGGCCAGGGCCGCGATGACGGCGGCGCGATCCTCCAGCGGATTCACCGGGCGCGGCGCGCCCTTGAGACGGGTGACGGAGGCATCATCATTCAGCGCCACAACCAGCCGGTCGCATTCGGCGCGGGCCGCGCGCAGCATGCGGGTGTGGCCGGCATGTAGGATGTCGAAGCAGCCATTGGCGAAGCCCACCCGCAGCCCCTGGTCGTGCCAGGATTGCACCAGGCGTTGTGCCGCCTCCCAGCTCAGCACCTCGCCCGTGGCGCCCTCCTGCTCGCGCAGCGCGTGATCCAGCTCCGCCGCCGAGCAGGTGGCGGTGCCGAGCTTGCCGACCACCACGCCGGCGGCCGCATTGGCCGCGCGCATGGCACCTTCCAGCGCCAGCCCGGCCGCGACACCCAGCGCCAGGGTCGCGATCACGGTGTCGCCGGCGCCCGAGACGTCAAACACCTCCCGCGCCATGGCGGGCACGGTGATGGCGGGGGCATCGCGGCGCACCAGCATCATCCCCTTCTCGCTGCGGGTGGCGAGCATGGCCTCCACCGGCACGGCGGCCAGCACGGCGCGGGCGGCGGCCTCGCATTCGGCATCGGTGCCGACGGGCAGGCCCGTGGCCTCGGCCAATTCATTGGCATTGGGCGTCAGGCAGGTGGCGCCGGCATAGCGAGAGAAGTCGCGCCCCTTGGGGTCGGCCAGCACGGGAATGCCACGCACCCGGGCGGCGGCGATGGCGGCGGCGAGCACGGGCGGCGTCAGGACCCCCTTGCCATAGTCGGAGAGGATCAGCGCATCGGCGCCATCGAGCAGGGCTTCGAGGCGGGCGGCGATGGCGGCTTCCTCCGCCGCATCGGCCTCGCGGCGCTGCTCCTCATCCACCCGGACCACCTGCTGGCGCGCGGCGATGACGCGCAGCTTCACCGTGGTGCGGCGCGCGGGGCTGCGCAGCAGATGCGCGGCCTCACCCAGCAGGGCGGCGAGCTCGGTGCCCTCCGCATCCTTGCCCACCAGGCCGACCAGCCCGGCCGAGCCGCCAAGTGCGGTGATGTTGCGCGCGACATTGCCCGCACCGCCCGCCATGGATTGCGTGCGGGTCAGCCGCACCACGGGCACGGGCGCCTCGGGCGAAAGGCGGCTCGCCTCCCCGTAGAGGAAGCGGTCCAGCATGACATCGCCGAGGCAGATGATCCGGCGTCCGGAAAGATCGAGCATGCGGCTCTTGTAGGGCGGCCGGGGCGGGGGCGGGAAGCGCCCCGCCCTGCGGGATGTGGCTGAGTCGAAAAAGAGTATGACATCGGTTAATGCAACTTTAAGGTGTAAAACTTCTCAGAAGGGGGCTTCCCATGTTCCTGACCACCCGGCGTGGCGTGAATTTCAACGTCTTCAACGCGCAGGACCTGCTTTTTGCCGCCTGCCGCGGCAATACCGGCTTCCAGGCCATTTCGCCCAAGGCCTTCCAGCGGGTGCAGGAGAAGAACCTGCAATTCGTCCATCGCAACGCTGCCATCCAGGGCGGGCGGGCGCGGGACGGTTATCTGGTGGTGACCCACAAGGGGAAGATCCACTGGATCGGCGTGGCCAGCCATGTCTGGGGCTTCAGCCGGCCACTGACCGACCTTTCGGAAATGGCCGCCACCGCCAAGGGCGGTATCTTCCTCAAGGCGCGGTTCTGGAGCGACGGCTTCCTCTGGCGCCGCCTGGTGAAATACGCCTTCAAGCACCAGAAATTCACCGGCGACTTCGTGGAAGGCGTGGCGGAGGAGCAAAGCCGGACCGACATCCTCACCAACCGCGACGGCGGAAATGCCGGCCCGACCTGGGCGTCCATGGGCGAAGACCCCCGCCTGGCCGATGATTTCTTCGACCAGGAGGATTACGACGCCGATGTCGAGCTGGACTTGAACCCCGAGACCGGCGCCAATCGCGGCGCCGTCAACTTCTCCTTCCCGCCAAGCCCGCCCAAGCTCTGAACGTCAGACCGGGAAGCGCTCCAGGATCTCGATGGAGATGTTCTCGGGACCGCGGATGAAGGAGATCCGGATGCCCGGCCGCGGCTCGTTCGGCTCCATCGTCACGGTCACGCCCTTGGCCTTGAGCCCGGCGATATAGGCATCGAGCCCCGTCACCGAGAAGCCGAAATGGTCAATCCCGAGATAAGGGGCGGAAGGGGCAGCGGCCGCATCCTTGCCCTCGGGCAGCAGGAAGATGTTGACGCCGCCGAGCTTGAGGTCGAAGCGCGGCGCGCCCTGCTGCATGGAGCGGATGATCTCCGCGCCCAGCATCTCCTCGAACCAGAGGGCGGTCGTCTCGGGGTTGGGGCAGCGCAGGTGGATATGGTCGAAGCTCAAGGCGGGCATGGGTGAATCCTCTGATGTGTGGGGCGAAGGCTAGAGGAGTTTCCGCAGGAGGCTAGAGTGGGCGCCGTTCAGGAGAATCCCGTGCCCCAGCCCATCCGAATTTTCTCCACCCTCGCCGTGCTTGGCCTGCTGCGCGAATGGCTGCCCGAAGCCGGCGGCACCCCGCCGGAGGTGGAGTTCAACCCCACCGCCCGGCTGCTGGCGCGCATCGCGGAGGGCGAGCGGGGCGACATTGCCATCCTCACCGAGGCCGGGGTCACGGAATTGACGGCGAGTGGCGTCCTGGCCGCCGGCACGCGGGTGGACCTGGCGCGTTCGGCCATTGGCATGGCCGTGCCGCCGGGGGCCGCGCATCCCGACATTTCCAGCGTCGCGGCCCTGCGCGCCACGCTCCTGGCCACGCCGAGCCTGGTCTATTCCCGCGCCGGGGCCAGCGGCATCTTCTTCGCCGAACTGATCGAGCGCCTGGGCATCGCGGCCGAGGTGAACGCCAAGGCCATCATCATCCCGCAGGGCTTCACCGCCGAGGTCGCGGCGCGCGGCGAGGCGGCGCTGGCCATCCAGCAGGTGAGCGAGCTGATGGCCGTCCCCGGCGTGGAAATGGTGGGCAAGCTGCCGGAGGGGGCGAACACCTATGCCATCTTCTCGGCGGCACTCTTCGCCGGCGCGGCGCCCGGGGCGGCGGCGTTGCTGGCGCGGCTTGGCGCCGCCATGGGGCCGGCGCGCCTTGCGGCCCATGGCCTCGACCCCTGCTGAGAGACCGTTTGAGAATGCCAGCGGCGGAGGATGCCTGAGGGATTTTTCGTCCCTGCAAGGCGCTGGGCGCCGCCGATGCTGGTGGCATCGGCAAGTCCAGCAACGCCGCAGGGGCGGAAAAGACCCAGGCAGCCGACCCGTCTGGTGTTCCCAGACGGTCTCTGAGGCCGTCCCCGCCGATTGAAGCGGGGCCCAGTCCAAGCTACTCGTGGTCCCGTGCAGCGCCCGCCGGGCCTGCCGGTTCTTCAAGGTTCTCCCCTGCCGATGCCGCATTCCACCAAGCTGCCCCCGCATCTCCGCCGCCTGGAGGCGGAGGCGATCAGCATCCTGCGCGAGACGGCGGCCAGCTTCCGCAACCCGGTGCTGCTCTATTCCATCGGCAAGGACAGTTCCGTCGTCCTGCACCTCGCCATGAAGGCCTTCGCGCCGGGGCGCCTGCCCTTCCGCTGCCTGCACATCGCCACCGGCTGGGATTTCCGCGCCATGCTGGATTTCCGCGACCGCCGGGCGGCGGAGCTGGAGCTCAACCTCGTCGTCCACAGCAACCCCGATGGCCTGGCGCGCGGCATCAACCCGATCGAGCATGGCAGCCAGGTGCACATGAACGTGATGGGCACCGAGAGCCTGAAGCAGGCGCTGGACGCGCATGGCTTCGACGCCGCCATCGGCGGCGCGCGGCGCGATGAGGAAAAGGCCCGCGCGAAGGAGCGCGTCTTCAGCCACCGCAGCCAGGGCCATGTGTGGGAGCCGCGCAACCAGCGGCCGGAGCTCTGGGGCCTCTACAACACGCGCATCAACCAGGGGGAGGGGATGCGCGTCTTCCCCATCTCCAACTGGACCGAGTTCGACGTGTGGGACTACATCGCGCTGGAAGACATCCCCATCGTGCCGCTCTATTTCGCGGCCCCGCGCCCCATCCTCAGGCGCGAGGGCATGCTGATCATGCGCGATGATGAGCGCATGCCGCTCAAGCCCGGCGAGGAAGTCGAAAACCTCTGGGTTCGCTTCCGCACCATGGGCGACTGGCCGCTGACCGCGGCCCATGAAAGCCGCGCCGAGACCATGGAGCAGGTGCTGCGCGAATTGCGCGAAAGCCGCGTCAGCGAACGCGCCGGCCGCCTGATCGACCGCGACCAAGAGGCCTCGATGGAACGCAAGAAGCGCGAGGGGTATTTCTGATGTCGCCCCAGAAGAATGAGGCCCAGCGCGGGCTGCTGCGCTTCCTGACCTGCGGTTCGGTGGATGACGGCAAGTCCTCGCTGATCGGCCGCATGCTGCATGACAGCAAGCTGATCATGGAAGACACGCTCGCCACCATCACCAAGGACAGCCGCAAGCACGGCACGGTGGGCGAGGAGGTGGACCTGGCCTTGCTGGTGGACGGGCTGGAGGCGGAGCGCCAGCAGGGCATCACCATCGACGTCGCCTACCGCTATTTCGGCACGCCGGCGCGCAGCTTCATCGTGGCCGACACGCCCGGGCATGAGCAATACACCCGCAACATGGCGACGGGGGCGAGCAATTCGGACCTCGCCATCATCCTCTGCGATGCGCGCAAGGGCGTGCTGACGCAGACGCGGCGGCACAGCTTCATCTGCTCGCTGCTCGGCATCCGCCATGTGGTGCTGGCGGTGAACAAGATGGACCTGGTGGGCTTCGACGAGGCGGTGTTCGACCGCATCGTGGGCGATTGGGCCACCTTCGCGGCCAGCCTTGGCTTTACCTCGCTCATGCCCATCCCGGTCTCGGCCCGCTTCGGCGACAATGTGACAGGGCGCAGCGGCAACATGCCCTGGTATCGCGGCCCGACGCTGATGGCGCATCTGGAGGCCGTGGATGTCGAACAGGACACGGCGGCCAAGCCCTTCCGCTTCCCGGTGCAATGGGTGAACCGCCCCAACCTCGATTTCCGCGGCTTCTCGGGCAATGTCGCCTCGGGGCGGATCGCGCTGGGGGACGGCATCGTCGTCGCCGCCTCGGGACGCCAGAGCCGCGTGGCGCGCATCCTGGGCCCGGATGGCGAGCAGGAGACGGCCAGCGCCGGTGAGGCGGTGACCATCTGCCTCGCCGATGAGGTGGATGTCGCGCGCGGCGATGTGCTGGCGCCGCTGGCCGACCGGCCGGAGGTGAGCGACCAATGCGCCGCCCATCTGCTCTGGATGGATGAGGATGCGATGCTGCCGGGCCGGCAATACCTGGCGCGCTTCGGCAACCTCTGGACCACCGCCTCGGTCACCGCCATCAAGCACAAGGTGGATGTGAACACGCTGGAGCACCAGCCGGCCAAGAAGCTCGACTTCAACGAGATCGCGTTCTGCAACCTCTCCTTCGCGACGCGCGTGCCGATGGACCCCTATGCCGAGAACCGGATGACGGGCGCCTTCATCCTGGTGGACCGCTTCACCAACCGCACGGCGGGTGCGGGCATGGTGAGCTTCCCGCTGCGGCGGGCCACCAACATCCACACCGAGGAATTCCTGGTGGACAAGCGGGCGCGCGCGGCGCTCGACCACCAGACGCCCGTGGTGCTGTGGTTCACCGGGCTTTCAGGCTCCGGCAAATCCTCCATCGCGAAGCTGGTGGAGCAGGCGCTGCACCGCGAGGGGCGGCACACCTACAGCCTGGATGGCGACAATCTGCGCCATGGCCTGAACCGGGACCTCGGCTTCACCAACCAGGACCGGGTCGAGAATATTCGCCGCGTGGGCGAGGTCGCGAAGCTCTTCGTGGATGCCGGCCTGATCGTGCTGTGCAGCTTCATCTCGCCCTTCCGCGCCGAACGGCGGATGGTGCGGGAGATGCTGGGCGAGGGGGAGTTCATCGAGGTCTTCGTGGATGCGCCCATCGAGGAATGCGTCCGGCGTGACCCCAAGGGGCTCTATGCCAAGGCGATGCGCGGCGCGATCCAGAACTTCACCGGCGTCTCCTCGCCCTATGAGGCGCCGGAGGCGCCCGAATTGCGGATCGACTCCCTGAACATGACGCCCGAGGAAGCCGCCGAGGCCGTGCTGGCACATCTGCGGAGGGTGGTGGAGACGCGGGGCGCCTGAGCGAGCGGGGCGTCCCTGTTCCGGGCAGGCCTCCCCGGTGGCCGGCCCTATCGGTTTCCGACCTCGGGGATTATCCTGGCGCCAAGGCTCGATGCCGGCCCCGGACAAATCCAGGGTCCTGCTGCGCCGGAAACTTCGGGGCCGATGCGCCCAAGGGGGATGACCTTGCAACAGCTCACGACAATGCCGCCGCGCCGGGCGATGGCCTGATGGGCCCGCTCTACACCTTCGAGGGCAAGACGCCCCTCGTTCACCCACGCGCCTGGGTGGCACCGACCGCCGCCGTGATCGGCGATGTCGAAATCGGCGAGGAGGCCAGCATCTGGTATCACTGCGTGCTGCGCGGGGACACCAACATCATCCGCATCGGGCCGCGGACGAACATCCAGGATGGCACCATCATCCATGTGAATGCCGGCCGCCAATCCACCATCATCGGCGCCGATGTGACCGTGGGCCACGCCGCCATCATCCATGCCTGCCGGCTGGAGGATCGCGCCTTCGTTGGCATGGGTGCCACCGTGCTGGATGACGCGGTGATCGAGGCCGGCGGCGTGCTGGCCGCGGGCTCCGTCCTGCCGCCGGGCAAGCGGATCGCGGCGCTGGAACTCTGGATGGGCAACCCGGCCAAGCTGGTGCGCGTCCTGACCGAGGAGGCGCGGGCGGGTTTCGACCGAACGGCACCGCATTATGTGGAGCTGGCCGGCCGGCATCGTTCCATTTCGTAACTTGGTGGGGTTGCGTGGCGGGAGGTAGAGTGAACGGATGCCGAACAAGCCGCTGATGCTCGCCCTTCTCCTGCCGCTCGCGGCCTGCGCCACGGGCGAGTTGCCGCCCTCGGTGAGGCTGCCGCCGGATGCCATCCCGGTGGCGGCGGACCCGATGCGCTCCGCCATCCTCGGCAGCGCCTTCGCCCTCAACAACCCGAGCGCGCCTTCGGCCAAGCTGCGGGCGGCGGCGCTGGTCGAGTTCATGGCCGCCGATACGCGCTGGGACATCCGCTGGAGCGAGTATTCGCCGCTCACCGGCCTCGCCCTTGATGCGGCGCGGCAGGAGATCCGGCAATCCTTCGGCGTGGCGGCCGGTGCCAGCCCGCAGGCGGTGGCGGATGGCTTCTTCGGCGCCGCGCGCGCGCTGGAGCGGGGGAATGACATATTCCTCCCGCCCGGGCTCTTCACCGAACCCTCCGCCTCGCTCGCGCAGCTCACCACTCCGCCCGTGCTGCCCGCCGCCCGCAACGCCACGGCCCTGGCCGAGCGCGAGCTCTACCGTATCGAGAGCGAGCGCCGGAGCGGTGGTGGACCGGGCGGCGGCGGTGGCGGCGGCGGCGGTGGCGCCCACCCATGACACCTGCATCACCCAAGGATTTTTCCATGTTCCGTCTGACCCTGCTCGCCCTGCCCCTGCTCGCCGCCTGCGCCACCGAAATTCCCGCCGAGACGGCGCAGCTGCCGCGTGATGCCGTGGTGGGTGCCGGCGACCCCATGCGCAGCGCGGTGTTCCATACCAATTCTGTCTTCGCCCAGCGCAGCCCCGCCATGGGCCAGCCGGCGGCAGCCGCCCGCGCGATCGCGGAGATGGAGTTCCTGGCGGTGGACCTGCCGCGGAACAACAACCTCAGCTCGCCCTCGGCGACCCTGGTGCCGGACCTCGTGATGGCCCGCCAGGAGTGGCGCCGCGTGCTCGACATCGCGCCCGATGCCCCGGCCCAGCCCGTGATCAATGCGCTCTTCGCCGCCAGCCGCGCGCTGGAGGATGGCCAGCCCGCCGCCGCCGCCGCCGCCCTGCCCAGCAGCATCTTCCGCAAGGGCGGTGCGGCGACCATCGCGCAGCTCTCGGCCCTGCCGCGCCTGCCGAACACCGCCATGGCGGCGGCCACGGCCCAGCAGAGCCTGCAGCCTACGACGGGCGGGCGACTGTCGCTGTGATCCGCGCCCTCCTCCTCCCGCTCGCGCTGCTGGCCGGCTGCACGCAGGTCGTCATGCCCGATCCGGTCCACCTGCCGCGCGATTCGGTGGAGGGGGCGGGCGATCCGACCCGCGCCGCCGTCACGCGCACGGCCTATGCCTTCACCCGGCCCGAGATCCTGGCGGGACGCCCGGGCGAGGCGGCGCGCGCCATCGCCGACATGGAGTTCCTGGCGGCGGCGCTGCCTTTCGACCCCCTCTACCAGCAGCGTGACCCGCTGCTGCCGCAACGCCTGGCCATGGCCCGGGCGGAATGGCGCGCGGCGCTGGGCATCGCGCCCGAGCAGCCGGCCCAGCCGGTGATCGACGGCCTCTACGGCGTGGCGCGTGCCTCGGCCGAGGGCCAGGCGCTGCGCCTGCCGGAAGGCATCATCAGTCGGGACGGTCTGACCCGCCTGGCGGACCTGCCGGCCCTGCCGCAGACCGCGCAGGCGGCGGCCGCGGCCTCCCGCGTGCAGATGGAGCAGCAATTCCCGACGGGGCGGCGGCGCTTTTGAGGGGCGCGTTGCTGGCGGGGCTGCTGCTGCTGGGCGGCTGCGCGGAGCTCAAGACGCCCCGCCCGCCCGAGCCGCCGGTGGATCTGGCGGGCCGGATTTCGGCGGCCCCCCTGCCGCTGATCCTGGATGCGGCGGCGCGTGACTTCGACCAGGCCGGCGCGGGCCTGGCCGGCCGCCCGGCGGCGACGGCGCTGGCCGCGGCCCGCCTCGAATGGATCGCGGGCGAGTTCCGCTCTGGCCGGCGTCTGGCACCCTTGCCGGATTCCTTCCGCTTCGGCACCCAGGGCGCGGTGGCGGAGGCGCGAAGCATCCTGGGAATCAGGCCCGATGCCCCGCCGGATGCGGTGGTGGCGGCGCTGGTCACGGCCTCCCGCGCCTTGGCGCGGGGCGACCAGGCGGCGGTTTCCACCGCGCTCGCCGCGCCCATTTTCCTGAACGAGGGCCGCCCGGTGCTGAGCCGGCTGCGCCAACCCGGCGCCTTCCCCAATGCGGCGCTGGCGACCGTGGCCGTGCGGGATGAGGTCAGCCGCCTCGTCGCGGAGGGGCGAACCAGCGGGCTCCAGGTCTTCGATACGCCGGAGATCGGCCTCAGCAGCACGGGGCTGGGGCCGGGGACGGGGTTTTGAGGGGCGCTGCCCCTCAATCCCTTGCCCGCTTCAGTCGTTCACCATGACGCGCACATAACTGCCGGGCGCGTTCTCGATCGGTGTCAGCTTGCCGTCGCCGGGCTGGCGGGCCGGCACTTCGGTGCGGTCGATCGCCGTCACCCAGCGGTGCCAATCCGGCCACCAGCTGCCGGCGAGTTCCGTGGCGCCGGCGAACCAGTCATCCGGGCTCTCGGGCAGCTCGTCATTCACCCAATGGCTGTACTTGCCTGAATCGGGCGCGTTCACGACGCCCGCGATATGGCCGGAGGCGGCGAGGACGAAGCGCACCGGCCCCTTGTAGAGCTGCGTGCCGCGATAGGTGCTCTTCCAGGGCGCGATGTGATCCTCGCGCGTCGAGATCATGTAGGTCGGCACCTTGATCTTGCGGAGATCAATCTTGCTGCCGAGCAGCTCGATCTCGCCCGGCTTGCAGAGATCATTCTGCTGGTACATCCGGCGCAGGTAGAAGCTGTGCATGCGCGCCGGCATGCGCGTGCTGTCATCATTCCAGTAGAGCAGGTCGAAGGGGAAGGGGTCCTGCCCCAGCAGGTAATTGTTCACCACGAACGACCAGATGAGGTCGTTCGCGCGCAGCATGTTGAAGGTCGTCGCCATCTCGCGGCCATCGAGGAAGCCGCGCTTGCCCATCTTCTCCTCAAGGGCCTTAAGCTGCTCCTCATCAATGAAGACGCCGAGTTCACCGGCCTCCTCGAAATCGGTCATGGTCACGAAATAGGTGGCCGACTTGATGCGGGTGTCGCGCTTGGTGGCCATGTAGGCCAGCGTGGTGGCGAGCAATGTGCCGCCCAGGCAATAGCCGATGGCATTCACCTCGCGCACGCCCGTCGCGGCCTCGATGGCGTCGAGTGCCGCCAGCACGCCCTCCGTCATGTAGTCGTCGAAGCCCTTCTCGGCCAACGCCTCGTCGGGGTTGACCCAGGATGCCACGAAGACCGTATGGCCCTGGTCCACCGCCCAGCGGATGAAGCTGTTCTTGGGGCGCAGGTCCAGGATGTAGAACTTGTTGATCCAGGGCGGGAAGATCACGAGCGGGCGCTTCAGCACCTTCTCGGTGGTGGGGGTGTACTGGATCAGCTGCATCAGCGGTGTCTGGAAGATCACCTTGCCCGGGGTGACGGCGATGTTCTCCCCCACCTTGAACTTGCTGTCATCCGTCATCCGGATGCGCAGCTTGCCCTTGCCGCGCTCCAGGTCAAAAAGCAGGTTCGACAGACCCTTGAGGAGGTTTGTTCCACCGGTTTCTGCGGTCTTGCGCAGCACCTCGGGGTTGGTCATCACGAAATTCGCGGGGCTCATCGCATCCACGAATTGCCGCATGTAGAAATCCACCTTCTGCGACGTCTTGGGGTCCAGCCCATCGGCGCTGTTGACGGCGGAGGTGAAGTACCGGGCGGAGAGCAGGTAGGACTGGCGGATGAAGTCGAAGACCTCGTTCTCGCGCCAGGCGTCGTCCTTGAAGCGGCGGTCGCCCTTCGGTTCCTCGATCACGGCGCCGACATTCTCGCCCATCATGCGCCGGGCGGTATTGGACCAGAGGGTGAGGTAGTCCTGCCAGAAGCCCATCTGCGCCTGCACCAGGCGCGCGGGGTTGCTCATCAGCTTGGTGGTCATTTCCATGAAGGCACCGCCGATGTTCAGCGGGTCCGGATTGCCCGTTTCATCCGCCTGGCGCTTGAGGAAATCCTGCACGATCCGCTGCCCGCGCTCCGCCACCTCGGCCATGGTGCGCGAGACGAGCGCCGGGTCCGGCAATTGGAATTCCGGAGGCTTGCCGCCTGAGGGTGACGTCATGTGCTGCTGCTTCCTGCGAGGTCCAACGGATTTGTCCTTGGGCGAAGTGGCGTTACGCGGTGCGCGTCATCTCACTTCGCGGCCGGGCCCAGAGGCGCTATGGATCCGGGGAGCCCAAAGGGACCCAGCGTGATTCCAAAAACCGCGACCTTCACCCAGCTTATGCGCAAGGTTACCGGCCCCATGGCGCCGCGGCAAGCACGGCCGCTCGCGCTCATGACGCTGCTGCTGATCCCTGCCTGCTCGGCGCCGGGGCAGTTGAACCCGCGGCTGCTGGGCCGTGACATCTCGGGCGCGGCGCAGGAGGCGCGGCTGCCGCCGCCGGGGCTGGACCGGCCCTTTCCCAACCTCGCCTCCGTGCCCCCCATCCCCGAGCGGCCCAACCCCATGGCTCGGCTGGCCATCACCCAGGGGTTGCAGGCCGAGCGGGACCTGCTGGCGACACCGCTGCCCGATCGGCGCGCGGATACGATCCTCACCGAGGGCGCGGCCGCCGGCCAGCCACCGATTCCCGCCCGCCCGCCGGCCCCTCCCGCCCTGGCGCGCGCGCCGGCCATCCCCTGGACGCTGCGCAACGTGACGCCCGCTGCCGCCCCCGGGCAGTCCACCCCCACGCCGGAGGCCGCGCCCGAGAGCATCGCCCCCGGCGACGTGCCGGCGCTGCCCTCGGCCGACCTGCTGGGCGCGCCGCCGCCCTTGCCCTCGGTCCTCGCGCCGCGCCGGTGAGTGCCGGTTTTGCCGGCGCGCCGGGACTGATCTAAACCCGCCCCGATTTGCTTGTTCCAGGTTTCGCTTGTTTCCAGGAGGGCCATCATGGCCGAAGAGTTCCACCGCATCCGCCGCCTGCCGCCCTATGTCTTCGCCGAGGTGAATTCCGCCAAGGCGAAGGCGCGCGCGAATGCCGAAGACATCGTGGATCTCGGCATGGGCAACCCCGACAGCCCGACGCCGCCGCATATCGTGGCCAAGATGATCGAGGCCGTGCAGGACCCGCGCACCCATCGCTACTCCATGTCCAAGGGCATTCCGGGCCTGCGCAAGGCGCTCGCGGGCTACTACGCCAACCGCTTCGGCGTGAAGCTGGACCCGGAGACGGAGGTGGTGGCGACCCTGGGCTCGAAGGAGGGCCTGGCCAACCTCGCCCAGGCCATTTCCAGCCCGGGCGACACCATCCTGGTGCCCAACCCCTCCTACCCGATCCATCAATTCGGCTTCATCATCGCCGGCGCCTCCGCGCGCTTCATCCCCTACACGCCGGATGACGCGATGCTGGAGGCGATTGTCCGCGCGGTGAAGCATTCCGTGCCCAAGCCCACCGCGCTGATCGTGAATTTTCCTTCAAATCCGACGGCGCTTTTGGCGAGCCGGGAATTCTACAAGGAGCTCGTGAAGATCGCGCGGCAGCATGAGCTCTTCATCCTGAGCGACCTTGCCTATGCCGAGCTCTACTTCGACCCCGCCAATCCGCCGCCCTCCGTGCTGGAAATCCCGGGGGCCATGGATTGCACCGTCGAGTTCACCAGCCTCTCCAAGACCTACAACATGCCGGGCTGGCGCATGGGCTTCGCGGCCGGCAATCCGCGGCTGATCGGGGCACTGGCGCGGGTGAAATCCTACCTGGACTACGGCGCCTTCGCGCCCATCCAGATCGCCGCCGCCGCGGCACTGAACGGGCCGCAGGATTGCGTGGCCGAGATGCGCGCCCTCTACAAGGACCGCCGCGACGTGCTGGTGAAGGGCTTGCACCAGGCCGGCTGGGACGTGCCGCCGCCGGAGGGCTCGATGTTCCTCTGGGCGCCCATCCCGGAGAAGTTCCGCCATCTCGGCTCGGTCGGATTTTCCAAGCTGCTGCTGGAGAAGGCGAAGGTCGCCGTCGCCCCCGGCATCGGCTTCGGTGAGCATGGCGACGGGCATGTGCGCATCGCGCTGGTCGAGAATAATCATCGCATCCGCCAGGCGTTGCGCGGCATTCGCGGCTTCCTCCAGGGTGACAATGTGGCCCCGCTGCCGGGGACCGGCGAAGAAATGACTGCTTCGGAAGTGCATTCGGCATGAGCAAGGCTTTGAAAATCGGTGTCGCCGGCCTCGGCACGGTGGGTGCCGGCGTCCTGAACCTGCTGCGCGCCAATGCCGATGTGATCGCGGCGCGCGCGGGCCGGCCGATCGAAGTGGTGGCCGTCTCGGCGCGCGATCGCACGCGGGATCGTGGCGTGGATGTGACGGGCCTGAACTGGCATGAGGATGCGGTGGCGCTCGCCGCCGATCCGCAAGTCGAGGTCGTGGTCGAGCTGATCGGCGGCTCCGAAGGCCCGGCGCGCGCGCTGGTCGAGGCGGCGCTCAATGCCGGCAAGCCGGTGGTCACGGCGAACAAGGCGCTGCTGGCGACGCATGGCGCCGCGCTGGCGAAGCTGTCGGAAGCGAAGGCCACGCCGCTCGCCTATGAGGCGGCCGTGGCCGGCGGCATCCCCGCCATCAAGGCGCTGCGCGAGGGTCTCGCGGGCAACCGCATCAGCCGCGTGGCCGGCATCCTGAACGGCACATGCAACTACATCCTCACCGAAATGCGCGTGAAGGGCCTGCCCTTCGACGTGGTGCTGAAGACCGCGCAGGAGCTCGGCTATGCCGAGGCCGACCCGGCCTTCGACATCGATGGCGTGGATGCCGCGCACAAGCTCGCCATCCTCGCCGCGCTGGCATTCGGCCACCAGGTGGATCTGAAGGCGCTGCACATCGAGGGCATCCGCAATGTCTCCGCGCTGGATATCGCGCTGGCGGGTGAGCTTGGCTATCGCATCAAGCTGCTCGGCATCGCCTCGCGCGACGAAGCGGGTGTGACGGCGCGCGTGCATCCCTGCATGGTGCCGGAGGCGAGCCCCATCGCCTCCGTGGATGGCGTGTTCAACGCCGTGCTGGCCGAGGGCGATGCGGTGGGCCGCGTGGTGCTGCAAGGCCGCGGCGCCGGTGGCGGCCCGACGGCCAGTGCCGTGGTGGCCGATCTGATTGACCTGGCCCGTGGCCGATCCGCCCCCGTCTGGGGCGCGGCTTCCGCCACACTCGACACCGCACCCGGCCTGCCGATGGAGCGCCATCGCGGCGCCTATTACCTGCGCCTGATGGTGCTGGACCAGCCCGGCGTCATCGCGGATGTCACGGGCGCGCTGCGCGATGCCAGGATCAGCCTGGAATCCATGCTCCAGCGCGGCCGCGCCCCCGGTGAGGCGGTGCCCGTCGTCCTTGTCACCCATGAATGCGAGGAGGCGCAGATGCAATCCGCGCTGTCCCGCATCGCGGCGCTGCCCAGCGTGGTGGAGCCGCCCGCCATGATCCGCATCGAGGTGCTGTGATGATCCGCCGCCTGCTTCTCATCGCCGCCCTGCTGGCGCCCGTCCCCGCCTTCGCGCAATCCGAGACTCGGCTGCGCCTTTCGGAATCCGGTTCTGCCACGGTGCAGCCGGATGAGGTGGTGGCCTCGCTGCGCGTCGAGGCCCGCGCGACGACGGCGGCCGAGGCGCAGGAGCAGGTGAACCGCGCCATGGCCGCGGCCCTGGCCACCGCCCGTGCCGTCACCGGCACGCGCGTGACCACCGGCCACTACGCGGCGCGCGCCGATCGCGACAAGCAGGAATTCGTGGCCCAGCAATCGCTGAACCTGCGGGGGCCGGAGGCGGTGGTCGCCCTGGTCGGGCAATTGCAGGCCGAGGGGCTGCTGCTGGACAATATCACCTGGCAGCTCACCGAGGCCGCGCAGCGCCAGGGCCG
>NZ_JAIEQY010000128.1 GCF_019747315.1 Roseococcus sp.
CATGGCAAGGTGAAGAAGGACGGGCTGATCCTTGGCCATGATTATTGCAACGGCAATGTCATCACGCCCTGGCCCTATGGCGTGATCGAGGCCTGCCATGAATTCTGCATGGAGTATGGCTGGAAATACGCCTATCTCACGCTGGAGAGCCACGGGCATCTGAGCTTCGCCCTCGCCCGCCAGGGATGATGATGACGGGAATGACCGGGGGCGATCGCCCGCTGCTGCTGCAAACCTCCGACCCTGAGGTGTATCGCGGCTTCCTGGAATTGACCGGCCATGTGAACCGGGCCTTCTGCGCGGCCCGGGGCATTGGCTACGAGGCGCATATCGGCATCGAGCGCGGGCAGCACCCCTGGCAGGCGACCTTCAACCGGATTCCGCTGCTGAAGGCCCGGCTGGATGCGGGGTTTCGCGGCTGGCTGCTCTATCTGGACGCCGATGCCTATGTGGCCGATCTCGGCTTTGACCTTGAGGGCTTCCTGGCCAGCCGCGCGCATCGTTCCATCATCGGCGCGCTGGGCCACAACAAGGCGCTCTCGGACATCAATGCGGGCGTGGTCTTCTTCAACTTCGCCCATCCCGACACCGCCTTCATCATCGAGGAATGGCATCGCCTGTTCCTGGCGGAGGTGAGCGACGAGATGCTCGCCGCAAGCCCCGAGGGCTGGAGCTTCGGGCCCAATGACCAGGACCTGCTGCAACGCCTGCTGGCGGAGAACCTGATGCGCCTCTGGCCCGGCATCGGCATCGAGGAACGGTCGATGTTCAACGCGCCCGGTGCAAGTTTCATGCGCCAGATCCTGCGGCGGGATGCGCCAACACTCACCGAGCGCATGGCCCGCGCCCGGCGGGACATCACGCGCATCGCCGCGGCGGCCGGGCTGCCCCTGCCGCCGTGAGGCGGTTCAGCCGGGCTCGCCCTGGATGGGCTCGGCACCCATGGCAGCCAGCATGGCGGTGATCTCGGCCGTGGCGGCTTCCACATCGGCCAGCAGCACCCCCTTGGAGACCAGCGCCACGCCGCCGCCGGGGAAGCCGGTGCTGCCGGGGGTGGGGCGATAGAAGGGGTAGCTGCCGATATCGAGATCGGGATAGCGCTTCTGGATCGCCTCCAGTCCCTCCGCGATATTGCCCTCGAAGACGCCGAGCGCGTGAACGCTGCGGGAGACGATGGGCACGCCGCCGGTGAGCGAGGGGGCCAGCGCCTCGAACATGGATTGCATGATGCGCGGCACGCCGGCCATGACATGCACATTGCCCATGCTGAAGCCGGGCGCCGAGGTCATGGCGCAGCGGATGGGCACGGCGCCCAGCGGCAGGGTGGCCATGCGCAGGCGGGCCGCGTTCATCTCCACCGGCGGGTCGCGGCGGGCGTAGTCGGCGGCCATGATCGCGCGGGTTTCCTCATGCACCACCCAGGGCACGCCGAAGGCGCGGGCCACGCATTCGCTGGTGATGTCGTCATGGGTGGGGCCGATGCCGCCCGTGGTGAAGACGTGGTCGTGTTTCGCGCGCACTTCATTGACGGTGGCGATGATGGTCTCGGGCACGTCCGGGATCACGCGCACCTCGCGCAGCGGAATGCCCAGTTCTCCGAGGCGCGTGGCGAGGAATTGCAGATTGGCATCCCGCGTGCGTCCCGAGAGCACTTCGTTGCCGATGATCAGCAGTGCGGCGATTGGATTGGCCATCTTGGTCCTCATCGGAGTTGCAAGAACCTGAGGTTCTTGCCGGGGAGTTTGAGGGGCGGAGCCCCTCATGTTCAGAGGAAGTCCCGGAGGAGGGCGACGAGCGGCACATCCGCCGGCGGCATCGGATAGTCCCGCAGCTTGTCAGGCCTGACCCAGGCGAGGTTCTGCCCTTCCCGAGCCACGGCCCGCCCCTGCCATTTCCGGCAGATATAGAGCGGCATCAGCAGGTGGAACTTCGGGTAGGAATGGCTCGCGAAGAAGAGCGGCGAGAGGCAGGCCTCCTGCGTCTCGATGCCCAGCTCCTCGCGCAATTCGCGGATCAGCGCGGCTTCCGGCGTTTCGCCCGCCTCCAGCTTGCCGCCCGGGAATTCCCAGAGGCCGGCCATGGATTTCCCCTCCGGCCGCTGCGCCAGCAGGATGCGCCCTTCGGTGTCCAGCAGCGCGCAGGCGACGACGAGGAGGATGGGCTTGGCCGGCGCCGGGGGCGCGGCCTTCCGGCGGAACATCACCACCGGCATGTTGCGGTTGCGCGACAGGAAGGGCTGCACGGCCGTGCCTTCCTCGACAAAGCCCAGGTGTCGCAGCACGGCCTGGGAGGCCAGGTTGTCGGTCAGCGCGCTGGCCTCGACCTCGGTGATGCCCAGATGCGTCCCGGCCCAGGAGAGCAGGCCTTCGCCGGCCTCGCGCGCCAGGCCCTGGCCCCAGAATTTCCGGCCGATCCAATAGCCGATCTCGGGCAGGGCGCTGCGCTTGAGGGTCAGGCCGATGCAGCCAACCAACGCGCCCGCCTGGGTGATGGCGAGGTGAAAGGCATCGCCCGTCTCGATCTGCTCGGCGGCCGAGGCGATCCATTCGCGCGCCAGCTCCTCCCGATAGGGGAAGGGCACGCGGGCGAGGTTTCCGGCCACGGAATAGTCATTCACCAGCCGGGTGACGGCGGGCGCATCCGCCGGCACCAGGCGGCGCAGCACCAGCCGCGCCGTGGTGATGGGAAGCTCAGCTGCGGTAGCTGCCATTGATGTCGATATACCCATGCGTGAGATCGCAGGTCCAAACCCGGGCCTTGCCGCGGCCGAGGCCGATATCCACCGTGATCTCGACCTCACGGCCCTTCATGTGCGCGACGACGGGCGCCTCGTCATAGCCCGGGATCACGCCGCCTTCGCGCGCCATCCAGACACCGCCCACGGCGATGGAGAGCTTGTCACGATCCGCCGGTTCGCCGGCCTTGCCGACGGCCATGACGATGCGGCCCCAATTCGCGTCCTCGCCCGCGATGGCCGTCTTCACCAGGGGCGAATTGGCGATGGCCATGGCGATGCGATGCGCGGATTTCGCCGAGACGGCGCCTGTCACGTCAATCGTGATCAGCTTCTGCGCGCCCTCGCCATCGCGCGCGACCATCAGTGCCAGTTCGTGCAGCACCTCGTCCAGCGCGCGGGCGAAGTCCTTCAGCATCGCGCCGCCTTCGGCCGGCACGCGCGGGTGCTTGGCCTGGCCCGTGGCGAAGAGCAGCACCGTGTCGGAGGTGCTGGTGTCGCTGTCCACCGTGACGCAGTTGAAGCTCTTCGCATTGCCCTTGGAGAGCAGCTTCTGCAGCGCCTCGGCCGGGATTTTCGCGTCGGTGGCGATGAAGGAGAGCATGGTCGCCATATCCGGCGCGATCATGCCGCTGCCCTTGGCGATGCCGCAGATGGTCACGGAGGTTTCACCGATCTTCGCGGTGCGCGTGGCGCCCTTCGGGAAGGTGTCGGTGGTCATGATGGCGCGGGCGGCGGATTGCCAGGAATCGGCCTGGAGCTTGCCCACGGCACCCGGCAGGGCCGCCAGCAGCACATCGGTCGGCAGGCGCTCGCCGATCACGCCGGTGGAGGCGATGAAGACCTCGCGCGGCTTGCAGCCGAGGAGGGCTGCGGTTTCCTTGGCCGTGCGTTCGCAGGTCTCGCGCCCGGCCTTGCCGGTGAAGACGTTGCTGTTGCCGGCATTGACCACCAGGGCGCGCGCCTTGCCGCCCTTGAGCGCGGCGCGGCACCAATCCACCGGGGCGCCCGGGCATTTGTTCATCGTGAAGACGCCCGCCACCGTGGTGCCGGCGGCGAAGCGGAAGACGGTCATGTCCTCGCGCGTCTTGTAGCGGATACCGGCGGCGATGCTGGCGCATTCGGCGCCGGCAATGGCCGGCATCTCCGGCAGGGGCAGGGCAAGGGGCGAGACGGGGCCGGCCATGGCTTATCTCCGGGTGGCTGGGACGGCGGGCCGGGCGGGGGCGGGCGGCTCGGCCTGGATGGCGGGGGTGGGGGCTGGCGGCGCGGACAGGCGCTCGATGGTGACGGAGCCGCGGATGCGCTGGACGGCGGCCTGGACCTCCTCCTCGATCAGCGCCTGACGCAGCGTGTCACGGCTGTCCTCGAAGCTGGGGCCGCTGGAGGAGCGGCGCTCCTCCACCTTGATGACATGCCAGCCGAACTGGGTGCGGACCGGGGCGGGGCTCACCTGGCCGGGCTGCAGGGCGAAGGCGGCGGCGGCGAATTCCGGCACCATGTCGCCCTGGCGGAAGAAGCCGAGATCCCCGCCATTGCGGGCGGCGGGGTCGGTGGAGCGGCGGCGGGCCACTTCCTCGAAATTCCCGCCGCGCTGGATTTCGACGAGGATCGCACGGGCATCCGCCTCATTCGCCACGAGGATATGCCGCGCGCGGACCTCCTGCTCGGCGGTGCGGCCGGCGGCGTCGCGCTCATAGCGGGCGCGCAGCAGGTCATCCGTCACGCGGGGCAGGACTTCCCGGCGCAGCAGCGCGTCGCGCAGCTCATTCTCCTCGGCGAGGCGCAGGCGGCGGCGGATCTCGGGGTCCTGGTCCAGGCCGGCGGTTCGGGCGGCGGCGACCATGGCGCGGTCGGTGATGGCGCGGTCCAGCAACTGCTCGAAGACCGTGGGCGGCAGCATGCTGCGGAGCAGGGCAGGGGGCACGGCGCGCAGCTCGGCCGGCATGGCCTCGGCCGCGGTGGCCATCACCTCGTCCAGGCGGATCTCCTGGCCGTTGACGCGGGCGAGGACGGGGTTGGCGTCCTCGCCGGCCGCCGGCGCGGCGGGGGGTGTGGGCGCGGCGGGCGGGGTCGCGGGCGCCTGGGCCCAGGCCGGGCCGGCCGCGAGGAGGAGAAGCAGGCTGAGGCGGAAAGCAGACATCAGGCGGAATCCATCAGGGTTGGCGGGACAATGGCCGATGGAACTTCCCCCCACAACCCGGCCTGAAGGCCTTGCACGTTGACCCCGGGCCATGGCGCCCTTACCTGAGACATAGCCAAAGCCGCCCCCACCATGGGCGGCACCCGGAGAGAATCCACAGCTCATGTTCGCTCGTCTTGCCCGTGCCCTGTTCGGTTCCGCGAATGATCGTTCGCTGAAGCGGTTCCAGGCGCGTCTCCCCGCGATCAGCGCCTTCGAGGCGCCGCTCGCCGCCCTGTCGGATGAGGCGCTGCGCGGCAAGACCGCGGAGTTCCGCGCCCGGCTGGAACAGGGCGCCGAGCTGGACGACCTGCTGGAAGAGGCCTTCGCCGTGGTGCGGGAGGCCAGCAAGCGCGTCATCGGCCTGCGGCATTTCGACGTGCAGATGATCGGCGGCATGGTGCTGAATGACGGCAAGATCGCCGAGATGAAGACCGGCGAGGGCAAGACCCTCGTCGCGACCCTGCCCTGCTACCTGAACGCATTGCCCGGCAAGGGCGTGCATGTGGTCACCGTGAATGACTATCTGGCGCGCCGCGACAGCGAGTGGATGGGCCAGGTCTATGGCTTCCTCGGCATGACCACCGGCGTCATCGTCCAGGGTCTGAGCGATGATGAGCGGCGCGAGGCCTATGCCTGCGACATCACCTACGGCACCAACAATGAATACGGCTTCGACTATCTCCGCGACAACATGAAGTACCGCCTGGAGGAGATGGTCCAGCGGCCCTTCCAATATGCCATCGTGGATGAGGTGGACAGCATCCTGGTCGATGAGGCGCGCACGCCGCTCATCATCTCCGGCCCCACGGACGACACCTCGGACCTCTATCGCCGCGTGGATGCGGTGATGGTGGAATTCGTGAAGGACACGGAGCGCTTCGAGAAGGATGAGAAGCAGCGCACCGTCTCCATGACGGAAAAGGGCGGCGAGGATATCGAACGCCTGCTGACCGAGGCCGACGTGCTGGAGGAGGGCAACCTCTATGACAGCGTGAACGTCTCCATTGTGCACCACGTCAACCAGTCGTTGCGCGCGCATGTGCTGTTCAAGCTCGATGTCGAATACGTGGTCCGCAACGACAAGATCGTGATCATTGACGAGTTCACCGGCCGCATGATGGAAGGCCGCCGCTACAGCGACGGTCTGCACCAGGCGCTGGAAGCGAAGGAGGACGTCACCGTCCAGCCGGAGAACCAGACGCTCGCCAGCATCACCTTCCAGAATTACTTTCGGCTCTATCCCAAGCTCTCGGGCATGACCGGCACGGCCGCGACGGAAGCGGATGAATTCGCCGAGATCTACAAGCTCGAAGTCGTCGAGATCCCGACCAACGTGCCCGTCGCGCGCAAGGATGAGGATGACGAGGTCTATCGCACCGCGATGGAGAAGTATGAGGCCGTCATCAAGCTGATCGGCGAGTGCCGGGAGCGGAACCAGCCCTGCCTGGTCGGCACCACCAGCATCGAGAAGAGCGAGTTGATTTCTACTCTGCTCAAGCAGGCCGGCATCCCGCACAATGTCTTGAACGCGCGGTACCACGAGCAGGAGGCGGGCATCGTCGCCCAGGCGGGCCGCCCTGGGGCCGTCACCATCGCGACGAACATGGCCGGCCGCGGCACCGACATCAAGCTCGGCGGCAACGCCGACATGCTCGCCAAGGCCGAGGTGCCCGAGGGCCATGGGCCGGAATATGACGCGGTCTTTGCGCGGCATGTGGCCGAGGTGGCAGCGGCGCAGCCCATCGTGAAGGCGGCGGGCGGCCTCTTTGTGATCGGCACCGAGCGCCATGAATCGCGGCGCATCGACAACCAGCTGCGCGGCCGCTCCGGCCGCCAGGGCGACCCGGGTGGCAGCCGCTTCTTCCTCTCGCTGGAAGATGACCTGATGCGCATCTTCGGCAGCGACCGCATGGGCGGCATGCTGACGAAGCTCGGCCTCAAGGAAGGCGAGGCCATCATCCACCCCTGGATCAACAAGGCGCTGGAGAAGGCGCAGAAGAAGGTCGAGGCGCGGAACTTCGACACGCGCAAGAACCTGCTGAAATACGATGATGTGATGAATGACCAGCGGCGCGAGGTCTATGCCCAGCGCCGCGCCTACATGGACGCGACCGACCTCAGCGAGACCATCGCCGAGATGCGGCACGAGACCATCGGCGCCATGGTGGACAAGGCGATCCCCGAGAACGCCTATCCTGAGCAATGGGACCTCGAAGGCCTGGAAAAGCGCGTGCGCGACGTGCTGGGCCTCGACCTTCCTGTCGCCGCCTATGCCAAGGAAGAGGGCATTGACGAGGTCCAGGTGCGCGAGCGCATCGAGGCCGCGGCCAACCAGGTGGCTGCCGCCAAGGCCGCCAATCTCGGCCCGGACTTCATGCGCATGGTCGAGAAGTCACTGCTGCTGCAGCTCTTCGACCAGGTCTGGAAGGAGCACCTGCTCAGCCTGGATCACCTGCGCCAGGGCATCGGCCTGCGCGCCTATGGCCAGCGGGACCCGCTGAACGAGTACAAGCGCGAGGCCTTCGCGCTGTTCAACAACATGCTGGAAGACCTGCGCGAGCGGGTCACCTCGCTGCTGCTGCGCCTGGAGCTGACGGCCGATGCGCCGATCCCCGAGCCGCAGCCCATCCGCGTGACCGACATGCGCCACGCTGCCCCGGATGCCGAGCCAGGCTATGAGATGGCACAGCCGACCGCCGATTACGGCGCGGCGGCGATGGCGCGGCAGGAGACGCGCGTGATCTCCGAGGTGGACCCGAACGACATGTCCACCTGGGACAAGACGCCGCGCAATGCGCCCTGTCCGTGCGGATCGGGGAAGAAATACAAGCATTGTCACGGAAAGGCCTGAACGGCCCTCAGATGAACTGCCCGCGCAGGAAGCCGAGCGCCGGCAAGGGCGTCCATTTCCGCGGCAGGTCGGAGCGGCGGATCGGCGCCACCGAGTAATGCGGCAAGGGCTGCTTCGAGCGTTCCAGGAAGTCGGCATAGGCGCGCACCTGCTGCGCCCGCCAGGCGCGATCCTCCAGCGCGGCGGCGCGGCTGCGGAAGATCTCGGCCACACGGTTGGCGCGGCCGACGGTCGCCACCACCGCCCATAAGGTGTCCTCGTCGCCACGCGGGGCCGTCGTGAGATCGCGCATGCGCCAGTGAAGGGAAAACACCCGCGCCGCGTCAAGCATCCGTTGCATCCTCCCCGGCGATGCGGATGAAGACCGCGCTGGCCAGCCGGAGCCGGAGCCGGCTGGAAACCGAGGACCTGCCCTGCCTCGGGGGGCGGCACGCTCGGTGTCGCCCTGACCGCGCAAGGGACCGTGATGGGCAGGGCGACGGAGGCCTCAACGAAAAAGCGCCGGGGGTTGCCCCCCGGCGCCGTTCTCCCCCAATCGGGCAGGCGGACTACCCCAGCCGCTCGCCATGCTGCGTGACGTCCAGGCCCTCGCGCTCCTCCTCTTCGGAGACGCGCAGGCCGACCATGGCATCCACGATCTTCAGCAGGATGAAGGTGGCAACCGCCGAATAGGCCATGGTCGCCAGCACCGACTTCGCCTGGATCCAGAGCATGTCGGAATTGCCATAGAGCATGCCCGAATAGGCGATCGCCGCTTCGGCATCATCGGTCTTGTAGAGCATGCCATAGGCGAAGACGCCGGTGAGCAGCGCGCCCACGATGCCGCCCACGCCGTGCACGCCGAAGGCGTCCAGGCTGTCGTCATAGCCCAGCGCCTTCTTCAGCGCCGTCGAGGCCCAGAAGCAGATGATGCCGGCCACGCCGCCGATGATCAGCGCGGCACCCGGGAAGACCCAGCCCGAGGCGGGGGTGATGGCCACCAGGCCCGCGACGGCGCCCGAGATGGCGCCCAGCGCGGAAGGCTTGCCCTTGGTGGCCCATTCGGCGAAGATCCAGGTGATGGTGCCCATGGCGGCCGCCACCATCGTCACCAGCATGGCCATGCCCGCTCGGCCATCGGCCGCCAGCGCGGAGCCGGCGTTGAAGCCGAACCAGCCCACCCAGAGCAGCGCGGCACCGATCATGGCGAAGGCCAGGTTGTGCGGCGACATGTTGTCATTGCCGTAGCCCACGCGCTTGCCGAGGACCAGGCAGGCCACGAGGCCGGCGACGCCGGCATTGATGTGCACCACCGTGCCGCCGGCGAAATCCAGCGCGCCCCAGGCCCAGATGATGCCGGCCGGGTGCCAGACCGCATGCGCGATCGGCGAATAGACCAGCAGCGACCACGGCACGATGAAGAGGCAGACGGCGCTGAACTTCATGCGGTCCGCCACCGCGCCGAAGATCAGGGCGGCGGTGATGATGGCGAAGGTCATCTGGAACATGACGAAGACCGTCTCGGGGATGGTCGTCGCCACTTCGCTCTCGCCGCCCATGCCGGCGCCGAGGATGAAGGGGCCGTTCCAGTTGATGCCGGAGAGCATGACCTTCGAGAAGTCACCGAAGAACAGGCCGCCATTGCCGAAGGCGATGGAATAACCCGCCACCATCCAGGTGACGGCGATCAGCGCGGCCACGAAGAAGGACTGCATCATGGTGGCCAGCACGGTCTTCTTGCGGACCATGCCCGCGTAGAACAGCGCGAGGCCGGGGAGGGTCATCATCAGCACAAGGCAGGTGGCGACGATCATCCAGGCGGTGTTGCCGGCATCAAGCTTCGGCTCATCCGCCGCCAGCGCCGGAAGTGCTCCGAGCGCCACCATCGGTGCGGCCAAAAGGGCGCCGCGCATCCAGGATTTCATGGTCAGGCTTCTCCCAAGGGAATTCGCGGACAGCAGCGCCGCAGCGGGTTGGAATGGAGGGGTCACAACGCGGCCCCGTCGGTTTCGCCGGTGCGGATGCGGAGCGCGCGCTCCAGATCGAGCACGAAGACCTTGCCGTCGCCGATCTTGCCGGTGCGGGCCGAGGCGGAGATCGCCTCCACCACCGCATCCACCAGTTCGGAGGCCACGGCGACCTCGATCTTGAGCTTTGGCAGGAAGCTCACCTGGTATTCGGCGCCACGGTAGATTTCGGTCTGGCCTTTTTGCCGCCCAAACCCCTTCACCTCCGTCACCGTCAGCCCCTGCACTCCGAGTGGGGTGAGCGCGTCGCGCACCTCATCCAGCTTGAAGGGCTTGATGATCGCCATCACGAGCTTCATCCGCCTGCCTTTCACAAAAGATATCGCCGGCCCGATCCCGGCCAAGCCACAGCCATCCAAGACTCGTGCCAGAGCCGAAACCCTTGCGTGGCCGGGGGTTGGTGCGCGAATTGCCCGCTTTTGGGGCAATTGTGCAGGCGCGCAGACGAGTCTTTCGCCCCATCTCTTGCGCAAGCGCAGAATGCCCTAAGCTCAGGGCCATGAACCTGATCGCCGCCCCTGAGCTGATTGCAACGCCGAGCCTGGAGGTCGCCGTCGCCATCATCGGCGCGGGGCCGGTCGGCGCCACGCTGGCGGCCGCGCTGGCGGCGCGGGGCGTGCCGGTGGCGGTGGTGGATGCCGCGCCCCTGCCGCCCATGGAGATGGCCGGCTTCGATGGCCGCGCCTATGCCATCGCGCTGGCTTCCAAGCGCCTTCTCGAACGCGCGGGCATCTGGGAGCGCCTGCCCAGCGCGCCCTGCCCGATCGAGGGCATCAAGGTGGCCGATGGCCGCGTGGGCGAGGCGCCCTCCTCGCTCGATCTCGATTTCGAGGCGGCGGAGGTGGCCGACGAGCCCTTCGGCTGGATGGTCGAGGCGCGGGCGCTGCGCGTCGCGCTCAACGCCCGCCTGCCGCATCTCGCGCATCTCCAGGCCTTCGCGCCGATGACGGCCCAGGTGGTGCGCGGGCCGGAGGGTGCCGTGGTCACCCTGGCCGATGGGCGGGTGATCCGCGCGCAGCTGGTCATCGGCGCCGAGGGGCGGGGCAGCCCGCTGCGGCAGCAGGCCGGCATCGGCACGGCGCGGCATGATTATGGCCAGATCGGCATGGTCGGCGCCTTCGCGCATGAGAAGCCGCACCACAACCGCGCGCTGGAGCTGTTCCTGCCCGCCGGCCCCTTCGCGCAATTGCCGCTCGCCGATCTCGGCAGCTTCGGCACCTCCAGCCTGCCGCATGCCTCCAGCTTCGTCTGGACCGAGCGGCGCAGCGTGGCGACGCGCATGCTGGCCCTGCCGGACGCGGATTTCGCCCGCGAATTGCGCCGCCGGATCGGTGACCACCTGGGCGCCATCGAGCCGATCGGCCGCCGCTGGCACTACCCGCTGACGGCGATGCACGCCACGCGCTATGTGGCCGAGCGCCTGGCCCTGGTGGGGGATGCGGCGCATGGTATGCACCCCATCGCGGGGCAGGGGCTGAACATCGGCTTCCGCGACGTGGCGGCGCTGACCGAGCTGGTGGCGGAGGCTTTCGAGGCCGGGCGCGACGTGGGCAGCGCGGCGCTGCTGGCGCGGTACCAGGCGCAGCGCCGGCCGGATGCGCTGATGATGATCGGCGCGACGCATGTGCTGGAAAAGCTCTTCGGCAACGACGTCGGCCCGGTGCGCTGGGCGCGGCGGCTGGGAATTGCGGCGGTGGACCGGATCCCCGGGCTGAAGCGGGCCTTCGCGAGGCAGGCCATGGGCCTTCCGCTGCGCGGATAGCCGCGCGCTCCACCCTTTCAAACAGGGTGCAGGGAACAAGTTCCCTGCCGGGGAGTTTGAGGGGCAGCGCCCCTCAATCCCGGCCCCGCCCTTTGCCTGATCGCCTGATGCTCAGCGCAGCCGCGCCGGCAGTTGCGGCGGCAGCTGGATGGCCTGCACCTCCCAGCGCAGCCGCGCCAGATCGGTCAGGGCGAGCGTCAGCTTTGCCGACCGGTCGGGCACTTCGGTGGAGGTCAGCGTGACCTCCCAGAGCCCGGCCTCCAGCATGCGCACGCGGCTCAGCATGTCGCGCGCCGGATGGGCCATGCCGGGGGCCAGCCGCTGGTTCAGCAGCTGGGCCAGGCTCGCCGGCGAGGAAAGGCGATCGGCCAGCTCGCTTGCCATGCCGGTGATGAAATCGGGCATCGGCGCGCCGTCGTGGCGCTGGGTCTCGGCGGCCAGCGCCGCGTTCAGCGCCGGGCGCAGGGTGTTCCAGTCGATGTAATGCGCCAGCGCCGCGGCATCGCCGCGCTGGATCGCGGCGGCCACCTGCACCGCGGAGGCCACGGGCGAGCCCGCATAGACGGCGATGACCGTGCAGGCCATCAGCGCCACCACGCGCTTGATCCGGCCCAGCCCCTTGCGCGGCTGGCGCTGCTGCGCGAGCGCCTGGCGGGCGCGCTCAGCCTCGCTGGACCAGGCGTCCATCGAGGATTCCAGGAAGGAGCGGCGAACCGGCAGCGTCTTGGTGCGCCGCGCATGGATCAGCCGCTGCAACCGGCTGGTGGCGGAACGGCGCGGGTTGGCCGCGGCCGTGGATGCTTCAGTGGCCCCCGCCACCATGGCATCCTTCTGCGCCTGGGCCGCCTGGCGGGCATCGAACTCTGCCCAGACGTCATCCCACGAATTCGTTGAAGCACTCATGATATCCCCCTATTCCCCGATCACGAGGATGGCGCAAACACAAAACGGAGGAAAGTCGCCATTTTGAGAATGTCGGGGGAAACGCCTTAATTATTGATGAAGAGCGTTTCTAAACTGAGATGAGAGAGACAATCCAAGACTCGATATCCGCCAGGGCCTGGCCGAGTGCGGCCTGCATGCCAGCGGCCCGGGCCGCTGCCGAGGAAACTTCCGCCAGGGAAATCCGAGCATTTACTGTAGTTTGTCCCAAGGGGGGTGCCTCTCCCAGCCCGCTTCCCTGGGTCAGGAGAAGGGCAGAGAGCGAGGCCTGCGCAGAATTCGAAGAAGTTTGCAAAACAAGCAGCTCTGTCTCTAAAATGAGAGAAGTCACCAGGCGCGATCCAGGGGCCGTCACCCCCGTAAACCGCCCGGACGCCACCAGCCATTGCCGCAGCGCCAGCTCCGCCAGGTCAGCCGGGGGGGCCAGCCATTCCTCATAGGGCGCCACGGCCACGCTGCCATCCGCCTGCACCCGCCGCAGCCCGCGCAGCTCCAGCCCCGGCGCCGCCCGCATGGTCCGCAGCAGCAGCGCATGCCGCGTCCGCGCGCCGGATGGCCCGGCGCGCCGAGGATCCAGCGCAAAGCGTTGGGAATCGATGAAGGGCCGGTCCGGCAGGACCGAGCAGCCGGCCCCCAGCAAGGGCAGGCCCAGGAACAGGCGACGCTTCATCGGGTGGCTCCTGTCGGGGCAGGCGGGGCGGCGCCCCACAACGCCTGGGAGGGCGAGCGGCGCAGCGCCTCGGTGGTTTCGCGCAGATTGGCCGTCGTCGCCCGCAAATCCCTGAGCAGGGGGCCCAGGTCGGCCTGGACGTCGGTCGTCGTGTTGCGGGCCGTGCGCAGGCTCGATTCCAGCTGGCCGATGGTGCCCGGCAGCCGCGCCGTCGCCCGCCGCAAATCCTGCGCCGCCGCGCCCATGGCCGTCAGCGTCTCCCGCACTTCCCGCCCTTCCGCCAGGCCGCGCACGGCGGCCGAGGTCGCCCGCAGATCCGCCACCGCGCCCGGCAGGTCGGCAGCCCCCGCGATGCCGCGCAATTCCTGCATCAGGGTCGAGGCCTCGCGCAGCGCCACCGCAAGGTCACCGGTCTCCGTCTGCTGGCGCAGATCGGTGATCAGCTCGTTGATGTTCCCTACGAGCCCGCCAAAATCGATGCCCTGGATCTGCCGCAGGAACATCTCCGCCGCGCTGGTGACCTGCGCCACGGTGGAGGGCACGGCCGGAATCCACGAAAACCGTGGCGTCCAGGGCAGCAGGGGGGGCGGAAAGCGGTCGGGATCGAGGAAGTCCATCTCGATATAGCCCACGCCGGTGATGCCCTGTGACGCCATGCGCGCGCGCAGCCCCTGGCGCACCGCCTCCTCGGTCGAGGGCACATCCCCCACCCGACCCAGATTTACGGCGAAGCGCACCACCACCAGCTGGAAGGCCGCGGCGAATCCCTCGCCCTCCGGCCGGCGGTATTGGGCGGCGGCGAGCGCGATCTCCGTCACCCGTCCCACCGCCACACCGCGATACCGCACGGGCGAGCCGACCTCGAGCCCCTGCACGGATTCGCGGATATAGGTTTCGAACAGAACGTCGCTCGTGCTGGTGCGGTTCTGCGTCAGGAACAGCACGAAGCCGACCAGCAGGGCCAACCCCACCACCACCATGACGCCCACCGAGAGCTGAATCTTGCGCGCGCTGGCCACTTACATCGCCTCCCGCCGGAAGAAGGCGCGCACCGTCGGGTGCTCGCTCTGGTCGCGGAGCTGTTTCGGGTCGCCCTCGGCGATCATCCCCTGCGCGTCCTTGTCCAGCATGATGCAGCGGTCCCCGATGGCCAGGATGGATTGCAGCTCGTGCGTCACCACCACGAAGGTGGTGCCGGTCTCACGCGCCAGTGACAGGATCAACGCATCGAGCCCGGCGGAGGTGATGGGGTCCAGCCCGGCGCTGGGTTCGTCCAGGAAGAGGATTTCCGGATCGAGCGCCATGGCGCGGGCGATGCCGGCCCGCTTGAGCATGCCGCCGGAGATTTCCGCCGGCAACCGATCCGCCGCATCGCCCAACCCCACCAGACCGAGCTTGGCGCTGGCCACCAGGGCGCGGGCGGCCTCCGGCAGCTTCGTGTGCGCCTCGATCGGCAACTTGATGTTCTCGGCCAGCGTCAGGGAGCCGAGCAGCGCGCCCGATTGCCACATGACGCCGATGCGGCGCAGCAGGTTGCGTCGCGCTTCGCCCTCCAGCTTCGCCCAATCGCCCTCCAGCACGCGGATTTCGCCCTTGCTGGGCGGCATCAGGCCGATCAGCAGCTTGAGCAGGGTGGATTTCCCGCAGCCCGAGCCGCCCAGGATGACGAAGACCTCGCCGCGGCGGACCTCGAAGGTGACGTTCTTGAAGATGGTGCGCGGGCCGAAGCGCATGGCCACGCCCTCGGCCGTGATCACCGC
>NZ_JAIEQY010000121.1 GCF_019747315.1 Roseococcus sp.
GTGCAGCCGCGCAACGCGATGCGGCAGATCGAGGGCTCGCTGCTCTGGGCCCTCTCCAGCGCCCTGACCGAGCGGCTGACCTTCAAGGACGGCGCCGTGCAGCAGACCAACTTCAACGACTACGAGGTGCTGCGCGCATCCGACACGCCGGAGGTGCATGTGCGGCTGATCCGCAGCGGCGAGATGCCGCTGCCCGCGGGCGAGCTGGGCCTGGGCACCGTGGCGCCGGCCATCTCCAACGCGGTGCTGGCCGCGACGGGCAAGCGGCTGAACATCATGCCCTTCACGCCCGATCGGGTGCGCGCGGCACTGGGCGCCTGAACCGGGCGGGCAGCGCGGCTCGGCCGGCCCCCGGCCAGCCGAGCCGGGCACGACATACCAACAAGCAGGGAGAGTTTCAGGATGATCACAATCAGACGGCGCGCCGCCCTGGCGCTCTGCGCCACGGCGCTGGCCTTGCCCCAGGCCCGGGCGCAGACGGTGCAGCGCAATGTCCGCATGTTGGTGGGCTTCGCCGCTGGCGGCCCCACGGACCTGGTCGCGCGGCTCTACGCCGAGCGGCTGCGCCCGGCCTATGCGCCCAATGCCATCGTCGAGAACCGCCCCGGCGCCACCGGACGCCTCGCGCTCGAGGCCGTGCGGACGTCGGAGCCCGATGGCACGACCATGCTGATGTCGCCCGCCAGCGTCATGACATTGCAGCCGCACATCTTCCCGCGTGAGGCGCGGCATGATGCGCTGACCGATTTCGTGCCGGTGTGCACGCTGTGCGAATTCGCCTTCGGCATCGCGGTGCCGGCGAATCATCCGGCGCGCAACTTCGCGGAATTCGTCGCCTGGCTGCGCGCCCAAGGCGGGCGCGACGTCACCTTCGGCTCGCCCGGCTCGGGCTCGGGCGGACATTTCGTGGGGGATATGGTGGGGCGCGCGGTGGGCGTGAGCATGAACCACGTGCCCTATCGCGGCGCGGCGCCCGCGGTGCAGGACACCATCGCGGGGAATATCCCGATGGTGGTCTCGGTGCTGTCGGACCTGGTGCCGCAACACGGCCAGGGGCTGCGCATCCTGGCGATTTCCGGCCCCACCCGCTTGCCGCGCCTGCCCGATGTGCCGACGGTGGCCGAGAGTGGCTATCCGCAACTGATCGTCACGGATTGGATGGGCCTTTTCCTCCCGGCCCGCACGCCGGCCACCCTGGCCAACATGCTCTACCGCACCATCGCGGCCGCGGCGCAGACGGCCGAGGTGCGCCAGGTGCTCGACCGGCTGGAGTTCCAACCCACCATCCTGCCGCCCGAGGAATTCGCCGCGCGCATCCAGCGCGAGCGCGACAATTGGGCGCGCATCGTGCGCGAGAGCGGCTTCAGGCCGGAAACCTGAAGCCGGCCTCCGGCCTCACCCGAAGGCGGCGATCACCGCCTCGGGGATGGGGCTGGCGCGGATGCGCCCCGTCTCCGCATCGCGCGCCGTCCAGACGCGCGTCTCGAAGCCCTCGACGGAAAGCGTGCCATCCTGCCGCAGCAGGCGGTGCGTGACGTCGAAGGAGGAGCGGCGGAAGGCGGTGACGCGGCTTTCGATCACCACCTCGTCGCCATAGGCGCAAGGCACGTGGAACTTGCTGCGCGTGTCCACCATCGGGATGCCGAGCATCTGGAAGTGCTTCGTCCAGGCGATCTTCGGCATGCCCAGCGCCGCCTGGAACAGCGCCGCGGTCGAGGCATCGAACATCGCGAAATAGCGGGGATAGAAGACGATCCCCGCCGGGTCGCAATCGCCCCATTCGATGGTGACGGGGCGGCGATTCACCAAGGCGGGTTCACGCGCGTCCATGCGGATTCTCCAGCAGGAGGGCGATGCCCTGGCCACCGCCGATGCAGGCCGAGGCGATGCCATAGCGCGCGCCGCGCCGCGCCATCTCGCGCGCGACGGTGAGCGAGAGGCGCACGCCGCTCGCCGCCAGCGGATGACCGATGGCGATGGAGCCGCCATTGACGTTCAGCCGCGCCTCATCCAGCGCCAATTCGCGCGCGCAGGCCATGACCTGCGCGCCGAAGGCCTCGTTGATCTCCACCAGCGCGATGTCGTCGAGCGTGAGGCCCGTGCGCTCCAGCAGCGCGCGGATGGCGGGCACGGGGCCGATCCCCATCACCTCCGGCGCGCAGCCCACGGCGGTGGCGGCGATGAGGCGCGCCAGCGGCGCGCGGCCCCTGGCCTGCGCGCCCGAGGCGATGATGACGGCGGCCGCGCCATCCACGACGGCCGACGAATTCCCGCCGGTCTGCACGCCGCCGAAGGCCGGGCGGATCTTGGCCAGCTGCTCCACCGGCGAAGGGCGCGGATGCGTGTCGGCCGCCAGGCTCTCGACCTTGCGCGGCAGGTGGATGCCGCGATCCTTCAGCCCCTCGCGCGTGAACGCCTCGTTGATGACGGGCACCACCTCATCCTCGAAGAAGCCCGCCGCGCGCGCGGCCAGGGCGCGCTCGAAGCTGCGCGCGGCGAAGGCATCCACCTCGGTGCGGGTGATGCCATGGCGGCGTGCCAGCTCCTCGGCCGTGCCGCCCATGTTCAGGCCGCAGGCGGGGTCGAGCAGCGCCTCCCAGAGGAAATCCTTGAACTCCACGGGCGCGCCCAGGCCGAAGCCGCCGCGATGGGTGAAGGCCGCGATGGGGTTGCGGCTCATGCTCTCGGCGCCGGCGGCGAGCGCGAAGCCCGCGCCATGCAGCTCCACCGCCGTCGCCGCCTGGATGATCGCCTCGATGCCGGTGCCGCAGACGCGCTGCACCAGGAGCGCCGGCACCTCCATCGGAACCCCGGCATAGAGGCCGATATGGCGCGGCAGCATATAGGCGTCGAAGCTCGCCTGCGCGACGGAGCCGGCGACGACATGGCCGATCTCGGCGCCGTCCAGCCCGGCCTTGGCGAGCGCGGCGCGCGCCGCCTTGATGCCGAGGTCGATGGGCGAGACGAGGCCGAGCGGTCCGCCGAGATCGGCGAAGGGCGTGCGCGCGCCGGCCAGCAGCCAGGCGTCGTTCCAACTCGTGTAGAGGGCGGTCATCAGGCGTCTCCGACAATCAGGATATGGGGTGGTGGTTCGGCGGCATAGAGCTCGGCCACCAGGCTGGCGCGGCGCGTCAGCACGGCGCGCTGGTTGATGGAGGCCTTGTCCGTCAATTCGCCCGCCTCGATGGAGAGCGGCTCGGTCAGGAGCGTCGCGCGGGCGATGCGCTGGCTGCTGCCCGACGCCTCGGCGCCCAGCGCGCGCAGCTTCTCGCGCAGCACGGCGCGCAGGCCCGGATGGGTGCCCGCGTCCTCGCCCGCGGGCACCAGGGATGCCACCGCCTCGGCCTCGGGCACCAGGATCGCGGTCAGCATGTCGCGGTCGGGCGCGCCGATCACCACATCCTTCACATAGGGCGCCAGCGCCTCGACCAGGCGCGCGCGCAGCGGGCCGACGCTGACCCAGGTGCCGGTGGCGAGCTTGAAATCCTCGGTGATGCGGCCGTCGAAGCGGAAGCCCTTGTGCAGGTCTTCGGAGTCGAGCGGCACAAGCGCATCGCCGAAGCGATACCAGCCTTCCTCGTCGAAGGCGGCGGCGGTGGCCTTGGCGTCGCGCCAATAGCCGGGCGTGATGGAGGGACCGCGGACGCGCGCCTCCATCTTGCCACCGACCGGGGTGAGCTTGAGCTCGACGCCCGGAACCGGCAGGCCGACGGCGCCCGATTCGGAAAACTCTTCGCGCACGCAGATGGCGAAGGGCGCGGTCTCGGTGGCGCCGAGGCCGGTGATCATCGGGATGCGCTCGCCGCGCTCGGCGAGCGCCAGCGCGTCCAGCTCATCCCAGATGTGCTGCGGCAGGCCGGCCGAGGAGTAGAACATCATCCGCAGCCGGGAAAAGAAGATGCGCCGCAGCCCCGCATCGGCCTTCAGCGCCGCCACCAGCTCGGTGAAGCCGAGCGGCACGTTGAAGTGGATATGGGTCGCGATCTCGCCGAGGTTGCGCAGGGATTCCTGGTAGCGGCCGGCAACCGGCCTGCCGTCATCCATGTAGAGCGTGCCGCCATTGTAGAGCACGAGGCCGAGATTGTGGTTGCCGCCGAAGGTGTGGTGCCACGGCAGCCAGTCGAGCAGCACGGGCGGCTCCTCCGCCAGGAAGGGGAAGGCCTCGCAGAGCATCTGCTGGTTGGAGCAGATCATGCGCTGGGTGTTGATCACGCCCTTGGGCAGGCCGGTGGAGCCCGAGGTGAAGAGGATCTTCGCCGGCGCATCCGGACCCACCGCCGCCGCCGCGCGGTCCACGGCCTCGGTGGGCGTGGTCGCGCGCATCTCGGCGAAGAGGGTCGCGTCACGGCCCGGCGGCGGGTTGCGCGCGACGATGAGGGCCGCATCCGCCGGGCAGGCGGCGGCGATGGCATCGGCGAAGCGGTCCCCCCGATCGGCGAAGACGAGGCCCGGGCCGATCAGTCCCAGGCAATGGCGCAGCTTCGCGAAATCCTTCGCCAGCAGCGAATAGGAGGGCGAGACGGGCGCCACCGGCACGCCGACATGCAGCGCCGCCAGCGTCAGCACCGCCTGGTCCAGGCAATTGGCCGAGAGGATGGCAACCGGCCGCGTGGCCGAGGCGCCGCGATCGAGCAGCGCCTGACCCACCGAGCGCACCGCGCCGAGCATCTCGGCATAGGTGAGGCCTTGCCAGGCGCCGCCCGCCTCGGGGTTGCGGCGGGCGATCATCATGCGGTCGGGCGCGGTGGCCGCCCAATGCTCCAGCCGCTCGGTCAGGCGGCGCGGATAGGGGCTGAGCGGGGTGAGCGGCGAGACGAGCAGCCCGCCATCCTCCAGCGCGCGGATCGTGACCGGGCCCGGGCCGAGGCGCCTGCGGGCAGGTGGGGACTTCGCCCCGATGGCTGTGGACATCAATCCTCTCCCGCGCCACATGGCGTCCTGAAGGTTATGATGCATAATTATAGCAGATAACACTCTTGCCAAGGGGGGCGGGCTCGGCCATATCGGATTTCATGTCGACGGCCCCGCGCACCACCGAGACTGCCCGCCGCAAGCCGGCCGCCCGTGCGGCCGCGCCCGTGCTGCCCGCGCTGGAGCCGCAATCGGCGCTGGATGACCGGCTGGGCTATTGGCTGCGCCTCGCGCAGATGGCGGCCTTCGAGGCCTTCAACGAGGCGATGACCCCGCTGGACCTGACGCCCGGCCGCCTCGGCGCCCTGCTGCTCATCGAGGCCTCGCCCGACATCCACCAATCCACCCTGGCCGAGGCGCTGCACGTCAAGCCGCCCAACATGGCCGTTCTGGTCGCCAGGCTGGAACAGGATGGCCTGATCCGCCGGGTGGATGACCCGGCAAACCGCCGCGCGAACATGCTGCGGCTGACACCGGCGGGGCGCGCGCTGCTGCGGCGCGCCGGCAAGCTGGAGGCGGAGCTGGAGGTCAGGCTCTCCGCCGGATTGAGCGGCACGGAACGGGCGGCACTGATCGCGGCGCTGCGCCGCATTGCGGAGCAAGCATGATGCAGGACCAGGTGAGCCTCGAATTCGACGGCGCGGTCGCGCTGATCGGACTGAACCGGCCGGCCAAGCGCAACGCGATCAGCGACACGCTGCTCGCGGCGTTGGAGGCGCGGATCATCGAGGCGCAGCGCGCGGCGCGCGCGATCGTCATCTTCGGCCATGGCCCGAGCTTCTGCGCCGGGCTCGACCTCTCGGAGCATCGCGCCCGCACGGCGGAGGAGGTGTTCCACCACTCGCGCGGCTGGCACCGCGTCTTCCGCATGCTGCGCGAGGGGCCGGTGCCGGCCATCGCCGCGGTGCATGGCGCCTGCGTCGGCGGCGGGCTCGAACTCGCTACCGCCTGCCACATTCGCGTGGCCGATGCGACGGCCGTCTTCGCGCTGCCCGAGGGCACGCGCGGCATCTTCGTGGGCGGCGGCGCCACCGTGCATGTGGCGCGCCTGCTGGGTGCCGCGCGCATGGCCGACATGATGCTGACCGGCCGCACGCTCGACGCCGCGGCCGCCGAGCGCTGCGGCCTCGTCACCTATGTCGAGGCCGCCGGTGCCGCCCTGGCGCGCGCCCGCGAACTGGCCGCGCGCGTGGCCGAGGCCGCGCCGCTCACCGTCATGGGCGTGCTGCAGGCGCTGCCGCGCATCCAGGACATGTCGGAATCCGACGGGCTCTTCGTCGAGAGCCTGGTGGCCGCCCTGGCGCAGACCGCGCCCGAGGCCGAGCGCCGGCTGACGGCCTTCCTCGACAAGCGCGCGCCCAAGGCCGTCGAACCGCTTCAGGGAGGGAATTGATCATGAATGTCTCGGGTGCTTCCGCCATCGTCACCGGGGGCGGCTCCGGCCTGGGTGCCGCCACGGCCGAGGCGCTGGCCGCCGCCGGCGCCAAGGTCGTGGTGCTCGACATCGACGCGGCCAAGGCCGAGGCCGTCGCCGCGCGGATCGGCGGCGTCGCCGTCGTGGGCGATGTGGCGGAGGAGGCGGTTATGGTCGCGGCGGTCGAGGCCGCGAGCCAGCTCGGCCCCCTGCGCGTCGCGGTCGCCTGCGCCGGCATCGCGCCGGCCGCGCGCGTGGCCGGGCGGAATGGCCCGCATGACCTCGGGCTGTTCGAGCGCGTGATCCGCGTCAACCTGATCGGCACCTTCAACATGATGCGCGTCGTGGCCGCGCATATGACGACGCTGGAGCCGCTGGCCGATGGCGAGCGCGGGCTCGTTGTCTGCACCGCCTCCGTCGCGGCCTATGAGGGGCAGGTCGGCCAGGCCGCCTATGCGGCCTCGAAGGGCGGCATCGTCAGCCTCACCTTGCCGGCGGCGCGGGAGCTCGCGCGCTTTGGCGTGCGCGTCATGACCATTGCGCCCGGGCTGATCCACACGCCGCTGATGGACACGCTGACGCCGGAGGCGCGGGATGCGCTCTCCCGCCAGCCGCTTTTCCCGCAGCGCCTTGGGCGGCCCGCGGAATTCGGCGCGCTGGTCCTCGCCATCGCCGCCAATCCGCTGCTGAATGGCGAGACCATCCGCCTCGACGGCGCGCTGCGCCTGCCGCCGAGCTAAGCCTTGCGCTTCGCCTTGCGAAAGGCGCTGGGCGACATGCCCGCATGGCGGGTGAAGAAGCGGCTGAAATAGGCTTCGTCCGTGAAGCCCAGCTCATAGGCGATCTGGCCGATCGTCTGGGCGGAGTAGGTCAGCTCCCGCTTGCACTCCAGGATCATGCGCTCATGCAGGATCCGCAGTGGGGATTTCCCCACCGCCTGCATCGTCACCGCATAGAGCTGCGCGCGGCTCATGCCCAGGGTGCGGGCGATCTCGTCGATGCTTTCCTGCCGGCGGAAGCCGCGCTCGACATGGGCGCGGAAGCGCCGGAAGGCGGCGGCGCGCCGGTCGCCCAGATTGGTGGTCAGGTCCGAGAGCGTGCGCATGCGCCGAACGGCGATGAGCAGCAGCACCAGATGCGCCTGCAATGCGGCGGCGACGCCGGTGCGCGGCAATTCCGTCTCGCGCGCGATGGCGCGCATCGCCGCCGCCATGGAGATGCCGATCTCCTCCTCCAAGCGCACCTCGCCAAAGGCAGGGCGCAGCACCAGCGCAGCCAACGCCTCGCCCTCCGGCGCGCGCGCGAGGCTCGACGCCACGACATCATCCGAGACGGTGAACACATGGCCTTCGGTGCCGGTGCTGAAGCGGAAGCCATGCACGGTGGCGGTGGGAATCCAGACGAACCACGGCGCGGTGAAGGCGATCTCCTCGCCCTCGACCTCGAGCACGCCACCGCCGGCCGAGACGACCACGCATTGCGCGAGATTCTCGTGGCGATGCACGCCGATATCCCAGTCCAGTTCCGACGCGCGGGAGGAGATGGTCTCGATATGCACATAGCCGCCCGAGGGCTGGTCCGCGGCGGAGCCATAAAGGCCAAAGACAGGGATGCGATAGACGGGCGGGCGGGGGGCCTTCGCCTGATTCCGATGCATGGTTCCTCCCGCAAATGTCCAAGTCTTTCGTCGTTTCGAACCTACACGACGAGACGCCGCTCAACTACGAAAATCCGTGGCGGCGCGCTGATCATCAGCCATTCCGGTTGGTTCGGGGGGCAGGTGGTTTCGCCGCATCCATCGTGCAGGGACAATCTCCGTCATGCGTCATCAGGTCGTGATCATCGGGGCCGGGCCCTCGGGCCTGCTGCTGGGCGCGCTGCTCCACCAGGCGGGCATCGACACGCTGATCCTGGAGCGCCAGTCGCGCGACTATGTGCTGGGCCGCATCCGCGCCGGCGTGCTGGAGCAGGGCACGGTGGGCCTGCTGCGCCAGGTGGGCTGCGCCGAGCGGCTGGACCGCGAGGGGCTGGTGCATGATGGCTTCGCGCTCAACTTCGACGGCCAGCACCTGCGGATCGACATCAAGACGCTGACCGGTGGCCGCAGCGTCACCGTCTATGGCCAGACCGAAGTGACGCGCGATCTCATGGCGCACCGCGCCGCCTCCGGCGCGCCCACCATCTACGGCGCGCGCGACGTCGCGCTGCATGATTTCGACGGGCCGAATCCCCGCGTCACCTGGATGCAGGATGGCGAGGCGCATGAGACGCATTGCGACATCATCGCCGGCTGCGACGGCTATCACGGCGTCTCCCGCGCCAGCGTGCCGGCGGGCGCGATCGAAACCTTCGAGCGCGTCTACCCCTTCGGCTGGCTCGGCGTGCTGGCCGATGTGGCCCCCTGCTCGCATGAGCTGATCTATGCCGGGCATGAGCGCGGCTTCGCGCTTTGCTCCATGCGCTCCAACACCCGCAGCCGCTACTATGTGCAGTGCCGCTCGGATGACGAGGTGGCGCGCTGGTCGGATGACATGTTCTGGGACGAGCTGCGCCGGCGGCTCGATCCGGCGGCGGCGGAGCAGGTCGTCACCGGCCCCTCCATCGAGAAGTCCATCGCCCCCCTGCGCAGTTTCGTGGCCGAGCCGCTGCGCTTCGGCCGCCTGTTCCTCGCGGGCGACGCCGCGCATATCGTGCCGCCCACCGGCGCCAAGGGGCTGAACCTCGCGGCCGGCGATGTGCATTACCTCTCAGAGGCGCTGATCGCCTTTTACCAGGATGCCTCGGAGGCGGCGCTCGACACCTATTCCGCCCGCGCGCTGGACCGCATCTGGAAGGCGGAGCGCTTCTCCTGGTCGCTCACCACGCTGCTGCATCGCTTCGAGAGCAGCACGCCTTTCGAGCGGCGGATGCAGGATGCGGAATTCGCGCTGTTGCAAACCTCGGAAACGGCGCGGCGCGCGCTGGCGGAAGGCTATGTCGGCCTGCCCTATTAGCCCGGGAAGATCATCATGACACAGGCATCACCCCGCCAGGGAGGCTTCATCGCCCGCAACCGCGCGGCGCATCCGGCGGCACTCCACGCGCCCTACAAGACCAGCATCCTGCGCTCGCCCCGCGCGGCGCTGCTCTCCTTTCCCTCGTCATTGAGCGAGGAGACGGGGCCGGTCTTCGGCCAGGGGCTGCTGGGCCCGCTGGACGCCGACATGATCACCAATTTCGCCGCGCCCGGCGAAAGCGCCATCGGCCCGCGCATCATCGTCCATGGCCGCGTGCTGGACGAGACGGGGCGCGGGGTCCCGGGAGCGCTGCTGGAGGTCTGGCAGGCCAATGCGGGCGGGCGCTACCGCCACGCGAAGGAAGGCTACCTCGCGCCGCTCGATCCGAATTTTGGCGGCTGCGGCCGCTGCCTGACGGATGCCGAGGGCTTCTACGAATTCCGCAGCATCATGCCCGGCCCCTATCCCTGGCCCAATGGCGGCAATGACTGGCGGCCGGCGCATATCCACTTCTCGCTCTTCGGCCCCGCCTTCGCGCAGCGGTTGATCACGCAGATGTATTTCGAGGGCGATCCGCTCATCCCGCTCTGCCCCATCCTGGGCGGCGTGACGGACCCCGCGGCACTCGGCCGGCTGATCGCCACACTCGACATGAAACACACCATCCCGATGGACAGCCGCGCCTTCCGCTTCGACATCGTGCTGCGCGGCCGCCGCCAATCCGTCTTCGAGAATCGCAAGGAGGGGCTGTGATGCCGGAGCTGACCGAAACCGCCTCGCAGACCGCGGGGCCCTATGTGCATATCGGCTGCACGCCCAATGTCGCGGGCATCGCGATGTATGGCGGCGACCTCGGCGCCGTGATGCGCACCGGCCCGGTGCAGGGCGAGGAGATCACGATCACCGGCGCCGTGCATGACGGCATGGGCGCGGTGCTGAAGGACGCGTTGGTGGAGATCTGGCAGGCGGATGCCGCCGGGCTCTTCAAAACGCCGCATGAGCGGCGCGGGAAGGCCGATCCGCACTTCACCGGCTTCGGCCGCTCGGCCGGCGACATGCAGACCGGCGAATTCACCTTCCACACCGTCAGGCCCGGCCGCGTGCCCTGGCCCGATGGGCGGATGCAGGCGCCGCATGCGAGCCTCTGGATCGTGGCGCGCGGCATCAATATCGGGCTGCAGACGCGGCTCTATTTCGAGGATGAGGCGGAGGCGAATGCGCAGGACCCCATCCTCTCGCGCATCGAGCACCGCGCCCGCGCGCAGACGCTGATCGCGCGGCGCACCGGGCCCGGGCAGTACCGCTTCGACATCCACCTGCAAGGCCCGCAGGAAACCGCCTTCCTGGACATCTGAGCCATGACCCAGCCCTGCATCATCTGCGTGGCCATCACCGGCAGCCTGCCGCAGAAATCCGACAACCCCGCCGTGCCGATCTCGATCGCCGAGCAGATCGAGAGCACGCAGGAGGCCTTTGAGGCGGGTGCTTCCATCGCGCATTGCCATGTGCGCGACGAGGAAGGCCGCCCGACCTCCGACCCCGAGCGCTTCGCGCGCCTGCAGGAGGGGCTGCGGAAGCATTGCCCGGGGATGATCGTGCAGCTTTCCACCGGCGGCCGTTCCGGCGCGGGGATGGCGCGTGGCGGCATGCTGCCGCTGCGGCCCGACATGGCCTCGCTCACCGTCGGGTCCAACAATTTCCCGACGCGCGTCTATGAGAACCCGCCCGACCTGGTGGAATGGCTGGCCGCCCAGATGCGCGAATACGCGGTGCGGCCGGAGATCGAGGCCTTCGACCTCTCGCACATCGTGCAGGCGGCGCGGATGGCGACGGATGGGCGGCTGCCCGGGCCGCTCTACGTGCAATTCGTCTTCGGCGTGAAGAACGCCATGCCGGCCGATGAACGCATCCTCGACATCTACATCGAGACGCTGGAGCGGCTGGCGCCCGGCGCGCTCTGGTGCGCGGCCGGCATCGGCGCGAGCCAGCTCAAGGTGAATGAATGGGCGATCGCGCGCGGCGGCCACACCCGCACCGGGCTCGAGGACAATGTGCGGCTGGACCGCCACAGCCTCGCCCCCTCCAACGCCGCGCTGGTGCGCCGGGCGGTGGAGATCTGCGAGCGGCATGAGAGGCCGGTGGCGACCTGGCAGCAGGCCCGCGCCATGCTGGCGCTGCGCGCGGCCTGACGCCCGCCGCCCGGGGGCGCCGCGTGGCGCCCTCGGATCCTGGCCCTCTCAGCCGCGCAGCAGCGCCGCGTGTGCGGCCTCCGGCAGCCCGTAGAGCCGGGGCGACTGCAGGTCGATCGGACCATGGAAGCCGAGCACCCCCACTTGCGCGTGAGCCACCGCCGCGCCCAGGCGGATGGTCTGGCGCCGATTGAAGTTCGTATCGTACATCGGCGCACCGGCGTTCCAGCCCTTGGCCGGAGCGTTCCACTGCATGGTGGTGCCGTACGCCAGCACGTCGCCGGCGATGGCCACAGCGCGATCTTCCCACCGGCGGGAAGATCGCGCTGCTCCCGGATCAGTTCCCCGGATTGAACCACCCACCGCGCCAATCCACAGCGCCCACGCCGAAGTCGAACACGACGGTGATCTCCAACGCGTCCACGCCCTGGATCGGCCCGGTGCTGACCTGCGGCGCCTCGGCCCCGTCGAGGAAGCCATAGACATAGACCGGCGCCGTCTCGGCGTTGGCGAAGAGATACCAGCGGTTGCCGGGGATCATCGGCTCCACGATCGGGGCGATCACCCGCACCGTGTTGTTCGACCACCCCGCCGCATCGCGCTCAATGAACCGCGTCGACGACACCAGCGATGCTGTTGCCAGGTCGCCCGCACGTGCCCCGTTCACCGTGACATCGATCAGCGCGGTCGCCCCCGGTGCCAGGCTCGGCAGATGGCAGAGCCCGAGGTCTGGTTCAGGAAGGGGATGGCGATGTTGCTGCCGGCCTGGCGCAGCTCGAAGTTCGGCGCGTCAAAGACGTGGCGGTTGTGGTTGGAATAGGCGCCGGCCTCATTCCCGAAGCGCACGCCGAACCTGTCCTGCGCCGCATTCACCCCCGTCGCCTGGGCGAAGTGGCCGCCGTAGTAGCGGATGGAGGTGTTCCAGGCCGTGGCGGTGGCGCACCAGATGTCGAGGCCGATGCGGTTGTTGACGATGCGCCCCAGCGTGAAGGTGCTGTCCTCCACGCCGCGGCCATCACCCAGCGTGCGCATGCCGATGGTGAAGCCTTCCACCCGGCGCAGCTCGATCTGGCTCGCATCGACGTTGCGCACGGTGATGCCGATATCGGCCTCGGAGGACCGCGTGCATCAGGCCTCCATCAACTGCCCTCCTCCATCAACCGATACCCAACGCCGGGTTCGGTCCTGAGAAGGCCTGCCGCCGTGCCCAGTTTGGCGCGCAATTGCCCGACATAGACCCGTAGATACTGACTGTCCTCAGCATGCGCTGGCCCCCAGACCTCGGTCAGCAGGCGCCGTTGCGTGACCACTTTCCCTAGATCACGGGCAAGCGCCGCCAGCAGGTCCCACTCGCGCGGCGTGAGCGAAAGCTCCACACCCGCAACCCGTGCCAGACGCCGCTCCAAATCAACCTCAAGCGGTCCTGTCGTGACCACCGGGGCGGGCGCCTCCAACAGCAGTGCACGACGGGTCGCCGCCCGAAGCCTGGCCAGCAGTTCGGCGATCCCAAACGGCTTCTCCACGTAGTCATCGGCCCCGGCATCCAGTGCCGCGACCTTCTCTGCCTCCCGGTCGCGCGCGCTGATGATGATGACGGGCACGCTGCTGAAGGCCCGCAGCCGCTCCAGCGCCTCCTTGCCATCCATGTCCGGCAGGCCGAGGTCGAGCAGGATGCAGGCCGGGCCGCGTGCTGCGGCCAGGCGCAGCCCTTCGCGCGCCGTCTCGGCCCGCAGCGCCGCATAGCCGGCCGCCTCCAGCGCAGGCCCCAGGAAGCGGTGAATCTGCGGTTCATCATCTATCACCAAGACCGACAGTCGCGCAGCCGTCATGCCGGAAAGCGCAGCGATATGCGCGTCCCCCGCCCCGCCGTGATCGGGCTCTCCGCCGCGATGCGGCCGCCCATCGCGCCGACCAGGCCACGGCAGATCGACAGCCCGAGGCCCGAGCCCGCTGCAATGCTGTCGGTGCGCGCGGCACGAAAGAATGCGTCGAAGACACGCGGCAGGTCGTCGGCCGGGATGCCGGGACCGTCATCCTCCACCACCAACAGCATGTCCGTCCCCTCGCGGCGCGCCGCGATGCGCACGGAGCCATCCGCACCTGAGTATTTCAACGCATTGTCCAACACATTCTCCAGCACCCGGTCGAGCAGCGCAGGGTCGAGAAGCGGGCGCTGCAGCCCTGTTGGCAAGTCACGCAGGATGCGCCGGCCCGGATGCGCCTGCTCGGCATGGGCAGCCGCCTCCTCCAGCGCCTGCGTCACATCCACCGGCTCGCGCCGGGGGGTGACCTGCCCGGCCTCCAGCCGCACGATGTCCAGGATGGCGGACATCCAGCGGGCGAGGCGCGTGGCCTCTTCCTCGATGCTGGCCAACAGGTCGGCGCGGGTCGCCTCCGAGAGCGCCGCGCCTGCGGTACGCAAGGTTTCTGCGGCGCCGCGGATGGTGGTGAGTGGCGTGCGCAGATCATGCCCGAGGCTGGTCAGCAGCGCGGTGCGCAAGGCCTCTGTCTGGCCGCGCGCCCGGGCATTGGCCGCGATATCCGCCAGCCGCGCGCGTTCCAGCGCGACGGCCGCCTGGTCCAGCAGCGCCTCGATCGCCCGATCGGCCTCGGGGTCCGGTGCCTCGGCCTCAGGGCGCATCCCGAGGAGGCCGAGCGCCACCGCCTCACCTTCGCGCACCGCGGTCAGCGGCAGGAAGCGCCAGGCGCTGGTCGGCAGCGTCGCGGTGCCGCGGCCGGCGGGGCGTCCATTGGCCAGGGCCCAGCGCGCGGCGGCCATGGCGCCATCATCGGGCGTAGCGTCGGCAGGGCTCGCGGCGCGCAGCACGGGTTCGGCCTGCAGCACAGCGTCCCGCGCGAACTGTCCGGGCAGGGTTGCCGCCAGCGCCTCGTCCAGGGGCAGCAGCAGGCAGGCGGGGCCACCGATGATGCGCGCGGCCTCCTCGACTACCGCCATCTGCAATTCCGCCATCGAGGCCTGGGCGTTCAGCCGGCGTGACAGCGCGGTCAGCCGCCGCAGCGCCGCCAGCCGAAGTGCGGCCGATCGCACATTCCGCCCGAGCCGGCCGGTCGTGCCGGCCAGCAGTGCCGCCACCGCCCCGAAGACCACGGCGCCCAGCACATCCTGCGCCGAGGCGATGGTCAGCGTGTAGCGCGGCGGCAGGAACAGGAAGTTCCACACCAGGAAGGCCAGCACCGCGCCCACCCCCGCATGGAACGGCCCGACGATGGCGGCGATCGCGACGATGGCGGCCAGATACACCATGCCGAAGGCGGCATCAGGCACCATGCCGTCAAGCGCGGAACATACCAGCGTCGCCGCCCCCACCAGCAGCGGCACGACAAGCCAGGCGGCCCAGCGCGGCAGATGGCGTGGCATGGGCGCGACGCGCGCGGCTGCCTGGCTCGGCACGA
>NZ_JAIEQY010000300.1 GCF_019747315.1 Roseococcus sp.
GGCAAGCGCGTGCTGGATTTCGCGGCGGGCTGCGGCATTGCCGGCATCATCGCGGCGCAATGCGGCGCTGCCCTGGTGGAGGCCGCGGAGATCGACCCGCTGGCCGTGGCGGCGATCGGGATGAATGCGGCGCTCAATGGCGTGGCGATCACGGCGCTCGGCGAGGATGTGGTGGGCAGCGCCTGCCGCTGGGAGGTGATCCTGGCCGGCGATGTCTGCTACGAGGCGCCGATGACCGCGCATATCCTGCCCTGGCTGCGCGCCATGGCGGCCGCCGGCGCCGAGGTGCTGGTGGCCGATCCAGGCCGGGCCTATCTCCCGCGCGAGGGGATGCAGGCGCTTTCCAGCCATGCCGTGCCGACCTCGCTGGAGCTGGAGGACCGGGCGGAGCGGGTGGTCACAATCGCCCGATTGCTGCCTTTTTGAAGCCATGGCGGGCGGGGAAGCTTCCTCGCATGTGGCCCGCATTCCTGGCAGCCCTGCTGCTGACGATCCCCGCAAGCCTCTCTCCCGTGGGGGCACAGACCAAGCGCGAATACGACGCGCAGGGCCGCGCGACCGGCCGCTCTGAGATGAGCGGCGACACGCAGCGCCAATTCGACGCGCAGGGGCGCGCGGTCGGGCGCAGCGAATTCCGCGGTGATACGCGGCGGGATTATGATTCCCAGGGCCGTTCGGTGGGCCGCAGCGAGCGCAGCGGGGACACGGTCCGGCAATATGACGCGCAGGGCCGTTCGGTGGGGCGCAGCGAGGTGAGCGGCGGCACCACGCGACATTACGACGCCCAGGGCCGTTCGGCGGGGCGCTCGGAGCTGAGCGGCGACACGGTGCGGCACTATGACGCCCAGGGGCGGCTGACGGGCCAGACCCGGCGCTGAAACGCGCGCCCCAGCCGCGATCTCAGGTAGTGAGCCACTTGCGTTAAAATTAAATCATGTGTCATTATTCGCGCGGGACGTGAAATGTTCACCGCGGGAGCGCTGAATGGCCAAATATGCCACGATGTCGGAATTGAAGCTGGCCTTCCCCATGATGGGATCTGCTTCCTTTGAGGTGTATCATCGGGCATTTTGTTATTTTTGTAGCGAAATCATGGGAAATGAATATGTGTGCTGGGCGGCAATCCAACAGTTCAAGCACGCGCCAAAGAAGAGAACATTGGTTTTTATCGCCGATACGTGGTTCCAGAATGGCTATGTTGGCTCTCCCACAACAACAGACCAAAGCATCCTGACGCCGATCAACACGGGATCATCCGATTCGACTTTCAAACCGCAGGACTGGACTGCGCTGCGGAAGCGGATTGGAGATGTCAAAGCGGTGCAGACCTGGACGGGGAAGCTCCGGCACGTTTTCGAAAACTTCGATGACGCAAAAAAGCGAGCCATCTCCAGCAACATGCTGGACGGTCCCGAGGGTATCCTGGAGGCGAACCTCAATCAGGGCATCAAGGACAGAGGGTCCCCATTCGACACCCAGGCCAACATCCAAGGCTCGGCCTACTACGCCAAATCGCTAAAGGAGGATGCGCCGAAGCTGAAGGAGGTGACCTTCGATACCAAAGCCATGGGCGTCTGGTAGCGCGGGGCTATCGCGTCGTCTGCTCCAGGAATCGCATCAGCGCCGCCAGGTCCTCGGCATTCCCCACCGTCTGCACCGGCATGCGGGTGCCCGGCGTCACCACATCCGGCCCGCGGGTGAAGAGGTCCGCCACCGTCTCCGGCGTCCAGGTGATGTCGCCCCGGGCGAGCCGCTCGGAATAGGCATAGCCGGGCAGGGAGCCCATGCGGCGGCCGAAGATCCGGTGCAGATGCGGCCCTGCCATCGGGCCTGTGTCGGGCCGGAGCGAGTGGCAGGCCTGGCAGGCGCGCCAGACCTCCGCGCCATGGCGATCAAGGCCTGCGATGGGCGCTTCCTCGGCCTCGGGGGCCAGGGGGCCGAGCGGGCGGGCATTCCGCGCATCCCAGCGGCGCACCCGCCGATCCTGGCCGCCGGTCCAGAGTGTTCGCCCATCGGCGGCGAAGATGGCGGACCAGACCGGCAGGCCCGGCCCATCAAGCCGGTGGCGCAGCCGGCCCTCGGGCAGGGTGTAGAGGTTCACCGCGCCGCCGATGGAACCCACAGCCAGCAGCCCGCCATCCGGGCTCGCCGCCAGGGCCACCACGGGGCGGGGGCCGGCATGGATCGCGCGCTGCGTGCCATCGGGCGTGAGCAGATGCACCGTGCCATCCACCCCCGCGCTGACCAGCGCGCCATCGGGCAGCGCCAGCAGCGCGGTCTGCGGGAAGCCGAACTCCGCGCGGGTGAGGGGGGTGCCGTCCGCATCCCAGCGACGCAGCGTGCCGTCCTGCCCTGCGCTGTGCAGCCCACCGCCCGCGAAGGCGACGGCGTTCACATTGCCCTGATGCCCCTCCAGGATACGGGCCGTGCCGGCCCTGAGGTCCCACAGACGCACGGTTCCATCCCAGGCCGCGGAGGCGAGGCCGGCGGGGCTGGCGGCCAATCCCGCCACGGGCTCGGTATGGCCTTCCAGTACCTGCTCCGGCGCCTCGCCGGCGCCCCAGATGGCGATGCGCGCATCCTCGCCGGCCGAAGCGAGGCGGCCATCGGGCAGGGTGACAAGCGCATTCACCGCGCCCTGGTGCCAGCGGATCACCCTCACGGCCCGCCCGGTCTCCGGATTCCAGAGGATCACAGCCTGGTCGAAGCCGGCCGAGGCCAGCCGGTCACCCAGCAGGGCCAGGGCGCGGACCGGGCCGCCATGGCCGGCCAAATCCTGCGCGAGGGCCGGCAGGGGAAGAAAGCCGAGGAGAATCAGTGTGAGGCGAAGCAGCATGGCGGCATTCTGAACGGCCACTCCGGGCAAACCAAGATGCGACTAAAGATTTTGTCACAAAACCCTTGTGGCGCAGCCGCGACCAAATTAACCTCGCGCAATTAATTGGCAACCCGGGAGATGCTCATGTCCACCACTGGTGAAAAAGACAAGCTCGCGATCGCCCTCCTGTTCCTGGGCGTGGCACTCGCCGCCGTGGCGACCTTCCTGCCGGTGATCTAGGTGGCCGGTCGCAGCGAGTTGCTGACGCTGACGACCTGGGACCTGCTGCCCTGGTTCACCAAGTTGAAATTTGTGGCGCTGGCCCTGCTGCTCGCCGCCGCCTTCCTGCCGCAGTTGCACAAGTGGCGCATGCTGATCGCGGTGGTGGCCGTGGTCATGGTGTTCCTGCCGGCGATCTCCTCCTTCATCTCGGCGCTCTATGCCTGGGGCACGGTGCGAGCCGACATCGTCCGCCTCTCCGGCCAGCGCACGCCCTTCGTGAACCCGGGCATCGCCAACCTTGTTCTGGTCTTCGCCGCGCTGATGGTCAGCTACGCGGTCTGGCGTATCGAGACGCTGGGCCAGCCGGCCGAGGCGCAGGGCGAAATGGCCCAGGCCTGAGCCTGCCGCCTGAGCCTGCCGCCTGAGCCCTCCCGCCGGGGCCTTGCCCCGCGAGACAATACCATTCGCCTGCCGGGTGTCTCGCCCGGCAGGTTTTTTGCGTCCGGGCTTCAGCTGCGCTTCATCGCCCGCGTCAGCGCATAGACCGGCAGCAACCCCGCCAGCACGATCAGCAGCGCCGAGGTGCTGGCCTCGGCCAGGCGCTCATCGGAGGCGAGGTTGTAGACGCGCACCGCCAGCGTGTCGAAATCGAAGGGGCGGACGATCAGCGTCGCCGGCAATTCCTTCATGGTGTCCACGAAGACCAGGATGCCCGCCGTCAGCAGGGCCCCGCGTGAGAGCGGCAATTCCACACGCCACACCGCCTCGCCCGGGCCGCAGCCGAGTGAACGCGCGGCCGACTGGAAGCTGGGCTTCAGCCGCGCCAACCCACTCTCGACCGAGGAGAGGGCCACGCCGAGGAAGCGCACCAGATAGGCGAAGATCAGGGCCGCGATGCTGCCCGAGAGCAGCAGGCCGGAACTCACGCCAAAGCTCGCGCGCAGCCAGGCATCCAGCGCATTGTCGAAGAGGCCAAAGGGCACCAGCGTGCCCACCGCGATGACCGAGCCCGGGATGGCATAGCCGAGGCCGGCCGCGCGATTGGCCCAGCGCCCCGTGGCACTCGGATAAAGCCGCGTGGCCCAGGCGAGCCAGGCGGCGATCAGCACGGCGAGGATGGCGGTAATGCTGGCCAGTGTCAGCGAATGCGTCAGGAAGGGCAGGAAGCGGCTGGGCGAAAGCGGATCCCCGGCCTCGATCATCAGCGCGAAGAGCGCGCCGGCCGGAATCACGAAGCCCAGCAGCAAGGGCGCCGTGCAGGCGAGGATGGCCAGCGCCGCCTTCATGCCACGCAGTTCCACCGGGCGGAAAGGCGCGTGGCGCGTCGTCATCGGGTGGAAGCGCCGCCCGCCGCGGCTGGCCTGTTCGAGGGCCAGCAGCAGGCCCACGCAGAACAGGAGGGCGGCGGCGAGCTGGCTGGCGGCGCCGCGATCGGCCATGCCGAACCAGGCCTCGTAGATGCCGGTGGTGAAGGTGCGCAGGCCGAAATACTGGACCGTGCCGAAATCGGCCAGGGTTTCCATCAGCACGAGGGCCAACCCCGCCACCAGCGCCGGCCGGGCCAGCGGCAGCGCCACATGCCAGAAGCAGCGCGAAAGCGAATGGCCGAGCGTGCGTGAAACCTCGACCAGGCAGGTGGACTGCGCCAGGAAGGCAGCGCGGCAGAGCAGATAGACGTAAGGATAGAGCACCATCGCGAGCACCACGGCGGCACCCTGGAGGCTGCGCATTTCGGGAAACCAGTAGTCGCCATAGCGCCAGCCGGTGGCGCCGCGCAGGCTGGATTGCAGCGGCCCCGCCACATCCATCAGCCAGGTCCAGGCGTAGCCGCTGACATAGGCGGGCATGGCGAGCGGCAGGAGCAGCGCCAGTTGCAGGGCCGCGCGGCCCCGGAACTCGCAGGCGGTGACGAGCCAGGCGGTGATGGCGCCCGCACTTCCCGCCATCAGCGCCACCAGCAGGGCCAGCGCCGCGGTGGTGCCCAGCATCTCGGCGAGCGAGGTGCGCCAGATATGCAGCCACGCCTCGCCCGCGGGCGTGATGGCGGCGGCCAGCACGGCGGCGATGGGCAGCAGGATCAGCGCGGCGAGGCCGAGCGTCAGCCGAACCCAGAGGGGCTGGCGGCGCGCCAAGGTGGGCAGGGCGGTGGCGCTCATCGTGAGTTGCGACGCATTCTCATTTGCGGCGCATCCCTACACCAAAGCGGGCGCGCGGTCAGCCCTTCTTGGCGGCTTCCCATTCGGCGAGGGTCACGCGCGGCACCTCCACCCGGTCGGTCGTGCGGGTGTACCAGCCGCGGCCATGCATGCGGCCCACGAGGTCGAGCTTCGGGGTGTCGATGTAGTGCTTCACCGGGTCCATCACCGCGTCGTCGCGCACATGCATGGCCAGCACCTTGCCGAGCACGATGGTGTGATGCCCCACGGGGATCAGCTGGAAGGTCTCGCATTCCAGGGCCACCGGGCTCTCGCCGATGCGCGGCACCTTGATCTTGCTGGAAGCGACCTTGGTGAGCTTCGCCTCCTCCAGCTCATCCACCTCGGGGCCGAAATCGGTGGCGGTGATGTTCATGTGCGGCAGATGCGATTGCGGCACCAGGCAGACCACGAATTGGCCGAGCGCCTTGATGTTGGCCAGCGTGTCCTTGCTGGAACCCGAGGGCTTCGGGCCGCAGCCGATGCCGATGACGACGGGATCGTCCGAGAAGGCATTGAAGAAGGAATAAGGCGCGGCATTCACCACGCCCGCCGCATCCTGCGTCACCACCCAGGCGATCGGCCGGGGCACGATGGTCGAGACGACGAGCTTGTAACGCTCGGAGGTGGGCAGGGTTTCGAAGTCGAAGAACATGTCCGGGCGGCCTCGCGTGTTGTGAGTGCAAGTTGCGGGGGGCGGACGTTTCTGTCGAGGGGGCGTTCACGCGGCTTTAAGTCGGCATGCCGCAGGTTGGCCCGGACAAGGAGATATGCCCCATGCGTTTCTTTCGCGATTTGTCGGTTGGTCGAAAACTGGCGGTGAGCGCGGGCGTGGCCCTGCTGCTGCTGGGCGGGTTGGTGACGCTCGTCACGCGCGAGAATGCGCAGGTGGCGGCGGAGCAGGCCTCTGAGCGGCGCGCCGCCGAAGCGAGGTTGGCGGCCTTGGAGGCCGGGCGCGCCGTCCTGGGCGCGAACAACGCGCTGCGCGGTGTCCTTCTGGCCAATCAGCCCGAGCGGGTCCAGGCGGATGCGGCGGTGATGGAGGCGCGGCTCACCGAGACGCTGCAGGCGCTGGAACGGGCGCGCAGCCTGGCCGCCGCCGCTGCCCTCGCGCCGCTGGAGACGACCATCCGCGAATTCGCCGATTTCCGCGCATCGCTTGCGGATTCAGTCACGGCCCGGCGCGAGTTGATCCAGCGGCGCGACGCCGATTTCTTCCCGCGCTTTTCCGAATTCGACCAGGCGCTGGAAGCGGCTGCCGCCAACCTGCAATTCGGCGTGGAGGGCGACGCGCGGGACGAGTTGCGCGACGTGATGAACACCTATGTCCAGGCCATCAACGAGGTGCGGCTGAGTCTCCAGCGCTACTTTGCCACGGATGAGCCGGCCGCCGCCACCCGCGCCCGCCGCGCGGCGGCGCAAAGCCGGGTGCATGCGCGCCGCCTCGCCGCGGCCGCGCCCGCCTCGGTCAAGCCCGACATGGACCGCCTCACCGCCACCGGCCAGGCCCTGGCCGAGCAGGCCGAGGGGGTGATGGCGGTGGCCACACGCATCCAGGACATCCGCGCCAACCGCAACACGCCGGCGCGCGAGCGCATGACGGCGGCGCTGGCCCAAGCCAACACGGCGCTGGAGGCCGAGACCCAGGCCAATGCCGCTTCCGCCGCCGCCGCCATGGCGGCGCTGGAGCGCAGCGTGTGGATCATCGGCGGCGTGGTCGCGCTGTTGCTCATCGTCTCGGGCTGGCTCACGGCGCGCGCCATCGGCACGCCGCTGGCCCGCATCACGGGCGCCGTGCGCCGCATCGCCGGGGGTGACACCGCAACGCCCGTGCCCGACCGCAACCGCCGTGACGAGATCGGCCAGATCGCCGAGGCGCTGGAAGGGCTGCGTGGCGAGGTGGAGCAGGCCTTCGCGCGCCAGCAGATGCTGGAGCAGATGTCCGTCGGCGTGATGATGGCCGACCCGAAGGACGACTTCCGCATCACCTACATGAATCCGGAGACGCATCGCCTGATCAAGCTCATCGAGCATGTCCTGCCGGTCAAGGCCGAGGACATGCTGGGCCAGAGCGTCGACATCTTCCACAAGCACCCGGGGCATCAGCGCGCGATGCTGGCCGATGGCTCGCGCCTGCCGCACCGCACCCGCATCACCACCGGCGGCGAGGTGCTGGACCTCAGCATCACCGCCATCCGGGATCGCGCCGGGAACTACGTGGCGCCCATGCTGGTCTGGAATCTGGTCACCGCCCAGGCAAAGCTCGCCGACCGGTTCGAGCAGGAGATGGGCGGCGTGGTGGATGCGGTGGCCGCCGCTGCCGGTCAGATGCAGCAATCCGCCAATACCCTCTCCGCCTCGGCCGAAACCTCGGGCCGCGAGGCCGATGCGGTGGCTGAGGCCTCGGGCCGCGCCGGCGCCGATGTGCAGGCGGTGGCCGCCAGCGCCGAGGAACTGGCCGCAAGCGTCGCCGAGATCACGCGCCAGGTGGCCGAGGGCGCCGAGGTGGCGCGCACGGCGGCCGATGCGGCGCGGGCCACCGATGGCACGGTGCAAGGCCTGGCCCAGGCCGCCACGCGCATCGGCGATGTGGTGCGGCTGATCAGCGACATCGCGGGCCAGACCAACCTTCTCGCGCTGAACGCCACGATCGAGGCCGCCCGCGCCGGCGATGCCGGCAAGGGTTTTGCCGTGGTGGCGAGCGAGGTGAAGAATCTGGCGGCGCAAACCGCCAAGGCCACCGAGGAGATCGCCGGCCAGATCGGCGGCATCCAGGGCAGCACGAGCGAGGCCGTGGCCGCGCTGCAATCCATCACCGCGACCATCGAGCGGATGAACGAGGTGACGACCGCGATTGCCGCCGCCGTCGAGGAGCAGGGTGCGGCCACGCGGGAAATCGCCCGCAGCGCGGCCCTGGTGGCCGAGGGCACGGGGGCGGTCACGCGCCGCATCGAGGATGTGCGCGCGGCCTCGAGCGAGACCGGCCGCTCGGCGGAGGAGGTGCTGGTCGCCGCGAACGGCATGGCGCAGCAGGCGGGGCTGCTGCGCGACAAGTCCGGCGACTTCCTCAAGCAGGTGCGGGCGAGCTGAGGCGTCAGGGGGCGGCGAAGACCCGCCCCCAATCCTCCCGCATCGAGACCACCTGCCAACCCCGCATCGGCGCCTCGTCGAGCGCGCGGGCGAGGCGGCCGAAGTGGCTCTCGCGGTCATAGGCGTATTCGCGCACGGCGTCGTCATGGTGGATGATCATGCCGAAGCGCTGGCCAGGGCCCTCGGTCACGTAGCGCAGCATGTGCCAATCGCCATCCGAATTGGCGAAGGCGGCGATGGGGCGGCGGCCGATGAAGCGGGCGATGCCGACGGGCTTGCCCGGGCCGTCATCCACGAAATCCAAGCGGGGCTCCCGCGTCAGCGTGATGCGGCCCGCGGACTCGCCCGGGGTGAGGGCGAGGCTGGAGCCCACCACCTGATGCGGCGGGATCCGGTAGGCCTGTTCGGAGAAGGCGCGCACGAACTCGACGCCGCCGCCGGAGGCGATGAGATTCGTGAAGCCCTGGGCGCGCAGCAGGGCAAGCACCTCCAGCATCGGCTGGTAGACCAGGGCGGTGTAGGGGCGGTTCCAGCGGGCATCGCGCGCGGTGGCGAGCCAATCAGCCGCGATCCGCTGGAATTCCTCGGGCGACATGCCGGCCTGGGTGACGCCGGCGAGACGCAGCAGGCCCTCGGTGCCGCCGGCCATGACACCGGCGAGGTCGCCGGCGATGGCGGCACGCAGCACGGCATCCTGCTGCCAGGCCGGGTTGGCCGGGGCCAGCCTGCGGATGCGGTCCAGGATGAAGATGAGCTGCGTATAGGCGGGCTGCTCCACCCAGAGGGTGCCGTCATTGTCGAAGACGGCGATGCGCTCGGCCGGCGGCACGAACCCCGCGTGGCCGGGCGTGGTGACAGCGGCGACGAAGTCGAGCAGGGCGCGGCGGCGTGGCCCCTCACGCCAGGAAGGCAGCGGGTCGGCCTGCGCGCGCGCCTGGCCGGCGAGGCCTGAGGCCAGCCCAACCAAGGCGATACTGCGGCGGCGGCTGATCATCGGTGTCTCCGCGAGGTGATGGGGGGCCGGCGGGCGCCGTGAGAAGCACCCGCCGGCGCGAGGCCCGGCGCGGTCGGCGCCGCGCCGGACTCTTGCCTCAACGGCCCGCGGCACCCGTCCTCAGCCGGGCCATCGCATCGCCCAGGCTGAAGCTGCCGGGCGCCTGCCGCGGCGGGAATTCGCGGAAGGTCGCGAGGAACTGGCCGACGAATTGCTGCGCCGGCACGAAGGCGAAGGCGCGCTCCACCCGCCAGCGCCCGTAGTCGAAGCTCTCATCCGCGCGCTCGAAGGGGTCGGAGCGCAGGTTGAACAGCATGGGCATGCGCAGCGTCGTGAAGTTGCGTTCCCAGACGCGCAGCCCGTGATTTTCCTGGATCAGGAAGTGGATCTTCCATTGGTCGTAGCGCAGCGCGGCCAGGTCGCCGTCATCGGTGAAGTAGAACATTTCGCGCCGCGCCCCCGGCCCGCTGCCGGTGAGCAGGGGCAGCTGGTTGTAGCCGTCCAGGTGCACCTTGTAGCTGCGCCGCCCCGCCTGGTGCCCTGCCAGCAGCTTTGGCTTGATCTCCGCATCGCCCGCCGCGGCCACCAGCGTGGGCAGCCAGTCCTGGTGGGAGAAGACGTCGTTGATCACCTGGCCCGGCTGGATGCGGCCGGGCCAGCGGATCGCCATGGGCACGCGGAAGCCGCCCTCCCACGCCGTCGCCTTCTCGCCGCGGAAGGGCGTGCAGCCGCCATCGGGCCAGGACATCACCTCGGCGCCGTTGTCCGTGGTGTAGAGCACGATGGTGTTCTGCGTGATGCCGAGGTCGTCCAGCTTCTTCAGGAGCTGACCCACATGCCCGTCATGCTCGACCATGCCGTCGGGATAGATGCCAAGGCCGGTCACACCCCGCGAGGATTCCTTGAGCCGCGTCCAGATATGCATGCGCGTCGAGTTGAACCAGGTGAAGAAGGGCCGGTTCGCGCGGTGCGAGCGGTCCATGAAGTCGAGCGCGCCGGCCAGGAATTCCTCATCCACCGTCTCCATGCGCTTCATGGTGAGCGGGCCGGTGTTCTCGATGCGCTGCGTGCCATCGGCATTCGCCCAGGATTTCAGCACGCCGCGCGGCGCGTATTGCCGGCGGAACTCGGGGTTGCGTGGATAATCCGGGCTCTCCGGCTCATCCTCGGCGTTCAGGTGGTAGAGGCTGCCGAAGAACTCGTCGAAGCCGTGCATGGTGGGCAGGTGCTCGTCGCGGTCGCCCAGGTGGTTCTTGCCGAACTGGCCGGTGGCATAGCCCATGGCCTTGAGCAGCACCGCGGTGGTCGGGTCCTCGGCGCGCATGCCCTCGGCCGCGCCGGGCAGGCCCACCTTGGAGAGGCCGGTGCGCACCGGGCTCTGGCCGGTGATGAAGGCCGAGCGGCCGGCGGTGCAGGAATTCTCAGCATAGGCATCGGTGAACATCGCGCCCTCGCGCGCGATGCGGTCGATGTTGGGCGTGCGGTAGCCCATCATCCCCATGTTGTAGGCGCTGATGTTGGACCAGCCGACATCGTCGCCGAAGATGACGAGGATGTTGGGCTGGCCCTGCGGCGCGGCGGCGGCCGGCCGGGCTGGCGCGGCGGGCTGGGCCTGGGCGAGCTGCGCCTGGGCGAGCTGCACGCCCTGGGCGGCCGTGGCGGCGAGGCCGGCCGCGCCGCCGAGCAGCATGTTGCGGCGCGAGGGCCGGATCGTCTGGGTCATGATGCGTTTCCTTGTTCTTGAATCTCGTCGCGGCGGATGCAGCGGAAGCCGATATGGCTCATGCCGGTGTCCACCATCTGGGCGTGGCGCGCGGCGGGGCGGTAGCGCCGGCAATAGCTGGGCGCGCAGAGGAAGCTGCCGCCCTTCACCACGCGGCGCGGAATGCGGATGGCCGGCTGGCGCGGGTCGAAGCTCGCTTCCATGGCCGGGCCGCGCGGGTTGTGCGGCGCGCAGCAGGGCTTGTTCGGATCGGCCTCATGCCGGGCGGTGAACCAATCCGTGGTCCATTGCCAGACATTGCCGGCCATGTCGTAGAGGCCGTAGCCATTGGCCGGGTAGCTCGCGACGGGCGCGGTGCCGGCGTGTCCATCCGCCTCGAAATTGCGCCAGGGGAAGGGGCCCTGCCAGGTGTTGGCGAGATGTACGCCGCCGGGGGCCAGTTCATCGCCCCAGGCGAATTCCGCGCCATCCAGCCCGCCGCGCGCGGCGAATTCCCACTCGGCCTCGGTCGGCAATGCCTTGCCCGCCCAGGCCGCATAGGCTTCGGCGTCCTCATAGGCGACGTGGATGACGGGGTGGTCTTGGAGGCCCGCGAGGTCGCTGCCGGGGCCTTGCGGGTGCCGCCATTGGGCGCCGGGCGTCCAGCGCCACCAATGCGAGATGTCGCGCGTGTCCACCGGCCCGTCCGTCATGTGGAAGACGAGCGCTCCCGGGACCAGCAGTTCGGGCTGGGCGCCAGGATATTGGGCGGGGTCGAGCGGTCGTTCGGCCACGGTGATGTAGCCGGTGGCGGCGGTGAAGGCTGCGAATTGCGCGTTGGTGACGGTGGTGGCGTCCATCCAGAAGCCGTCCACCACCACGCGATGCGCGGGGCGCTCCTCGGGGTAGTGGGAGTCGGAGCCCATCTGGAAGGCGCCACCCGGAATGCGGCGCATCCCGGGTGGGCCGCCCTCCAGCGTGTCGCGCGGCTGGTCTGCGGCGTCGGTCTTCATCGGGCCTTGTCCTCAACGGCTTGAGCTTGCCAGGAGCGACCGGCCGCGGGCACATAGTCAATTCTCAATTCGTGATTGCGCTTTGAGCATATGCTGGAGATCCGCGAGCTTCGCCTGATCGTGGCGATCGATGAGCATGGCAGCCTGCTCCGGGCCTCGCGTGCGCTGGGCGTCGCGCAATCCGCCGTGACGCGGGGATTGGCCGCCGTCGAGGCGCGGCTGCGCGGCCCGCTCTTCGAGCGCACCGGGCGCGGCACCATCACCACCGATCTCGGCCGCGCCGTTCTCGCCGATGCGCGCGACATCCTGGAGCGCATGGCCGGGCTCGACCGGCATCTGGCCGAGGCGCGCGGCAGCCAGGTCCGGGACCTGAACATCGTGGCCGGCAGCTACCTGGCCGAGACCCTGGCGCTGGCCGCCGCGGGCCAGATGATGACGCTCTATCCGCAGGTGCGGCTGCGGCTGACCTCCGCGAACTGGGCCGAGGTGGCGCGCGCCGTGCTGGAGCGCGAGGCGCCGGTCGGCCTGCTCGACCTGCGCGGCTTCCAGGGCGACCCGGGCCTGGAGGCCGAGGCGCTGCGGCCGCAGCCGGGCATCTTCGTCGTGCGCCCAGGCCACCCGCTGACCCTGCTGCCGCGCGTGACCCTGACCGACATCATGGCCTGGCCCTTCGTCTTCATCGGCCGCGCCCCGCGCGAGGTGCAGGCGCCGCTGGTGAAGGCCCGCGAGGCGGCGCGTGAGGCGGGCGCGCTGCACCCGGCCTTCCCGGCCTTGGTGCATGAGAGCCCGACCGTGGCGCTGGGCCTGGTCGCGTCATCGGATGTGGTGGTGGCGGTGACGGTCAGCCTCGCCGCCCGGGCGCTGCGCCAAAGCGAGGTGGTGGCGCTGCCCTGGCGCGCGCCCTGGCTCTCCATCCATCCCGGCATCCTGCGCCTGCGCGGCCACCGCCTGGGCGAGGCCGAGCAGGCCTTCCTGGACCTGGTGCACAGCGCCAATCTGGAGGGCGAGCGCGAGGCGCAGGCGATCTGCGCCGGGCTCGGCCTGCCCTCCGACTGCGGCTGATCTTTAGCCGATAGCGTGCGGCGCGGGCTTCTTGTGGATCAGCACCGCGTCCAGGTTTTCCAGCGCGCGATGGCCCATGGCGTCGCGCACCTCGATGGTGGCGGAGCCCAGATGCGGCAGCAGGGCCACATTCTCCAGCGCGAAATAGCCGGGGAACACCTTCGGCTCGCCGTCATAGACGTCGAGGCCGGCGGCGCGGGTGTGGCCCGAGGTGAGGGAGGCGACCAGCGCCGCGTCATCCACACTGCCGCCGCGGCCGGAATTCACGACGAGGTGGCCGGGCTTCATCTTGGCCAGCCGCTCGGCATTCAGCCACTTGCGCGTGGCGTCGCCGCCCGGGACGTGCATCGAGATCACGTCGATGGCAGACAGGAAGCTGTCGTCATTGTCGTGATAGATGGCGCCCTGCGCCGCTTCCGGGGGAAGGGGGTTGATGTCGCGGTAGTGGATTTCCATCCGGAAGCCGCGCGCCATGGCGGCCAGCTCCCGCCCGATGCGGCCCATGCCGAGGATGCCGAGCTTCTTGCCTTCAAGGGTCACGCCCATGAGCTGCGTCGGCGCCCAGCCTTCCCACTTGCCGGCGCGCACCATGCGCTCGCCCTCGCCGGCGCGGCGGGCGGCCATGAGCATGAGGGTCATCGCCGTTTCGGCGGTGGCGAAGCTCAGCACCTCGGGCGTGTTGGTGCAGGTGATGCCCCGCGCGCGGGCGGCGGCCACGTCCAGGTGGTCATAGCCCACGCTGAAGGTCGCGATGCACTTCACCGAGGCGGGCAGGGCCGCGATGGTGGCGGCGTTCAGCGGGTCGCCCGCCGCGCAGAGGATGCCGTCCGCACCCTCGGCGCGCTTGGCGATCTCGGCGCCGTCACGGAACCAGGGCGCGTCATCGGCATTGAGCCGCACCTCGTAGTCGCGCGCGGCGCGGGCCTCGATCGCTTCGGGCAGCTTGCGGGTGAGGAGCAGCACGGGCTTGGACATGTTCGCTTCCTGGTCATTTGCTTGGGCTGCGCAACATAACGGGACCGGGCTGGCTTGCCAGAGGGGGCCGGGCGCGGCAGGGTCCGCACAGGTTTTCCAGAGGATAATGGCTTATGAATCTCGGGCTCAAGGGCAAGCGCGCACTGGTCATGGGGGCCTCGAAGGGCCTCGGGCGCTCCATCGCGGATGCGCTGGCGGCGGAGGGCGCGGCCCTGGTCATCAGCGGGCGCGACCAGGCGAGCCTGGATGTGGCGGCCAAGGAACTGGTGGCGCTGGGTGCCACCTCCTGCGTGGGTATTCCGGCCGATGTGGCCAATGGCGTGCAGATGGACATGCTGGCCGATGGCGCGGTCGCCGCCATGGGTGGCGTGGACATCCTGGTGCAGAACCATGGCGGCCCGCCGCCCGGCCCGGCGCTGGAAGTGACCGAGGCGCTGCTGACCACCTGGTTCCAGAGCATCGTCCTCTCGCCCGTGCGCATCACCAACCGGCTGCTGCCCGGCATGCGCGAGCGCAAGTATGGCCGCATCATCAATGTGGGCAGCACGGGCATGCTGCAGCCGCTGCCCAACATGGTGCTGAGCAACACGCTGCGCGCCAGCATCATGGGCTGGATGAAGACCCTCTCGGCCGAGGTGGCGCATGAGGGCATCACCTGCAACATCGTGGCCCCGGGCGCCATTCGCACCGACCGCAGCCTGGAGACGGCAGGCAGCCTCGCCAAGCGGCAGGGCAAGACGGTGGATGAGGTGATCGCCGAGCGCAGCAAGACCATCCCGGCTGGCCGCTACGGCCTGCCCGGCGAATACGGCCCGCTGGTGGCCTTCCTGTGCAGCGAGCAGGCGGCCTACATCACCGGCAGCATCATGCGCACCGATGG
>NZ_JAIEQY010000126.1 GCF_019747315.1 Roseococcus sp.
TCAGTGGCAGCCGGCCCATGGCAGAGCCGGTGACCGGCGGCGGCGCCATCGCGCGGGTCGCGCCGGCGCCGGGGCCAGCCGCCGCGCCTCCGCTGGCCGCGACCGCCCCGGATGTGGCAGTGCGCGTGAATGCGGGGCACCCGGCCTTCTACCCCACGCGCCCCTCGCTGCGCTGAGCATGCGGACCCGCCGCGCCCTGGCGGCCGGTGCCCTGGCCGCCCTCGCCTCCCCCGCTGCTGGGCAGCTGGCCCGCCCGCCGGTCGCGCGCGGCTGCGCCGGCACGCTCTACCTCACCATCGACACGGGCTGGTCGCGTGAGGCGGAGATGATCGCGGCCAGCATGGCCCGCCATGGCATCCGCGCCACGCTCTTCATCGCGCAGGAGCCGACGCATCGCGGCGACCGCAGCCTGGATCCCGCCTGGGCGCCCTTCTGGCGTGCCCGCGCCGCGGAGGGCCATGTCTTCGCCAGCCACACCTGGCGCCATTGGTATTTCCGCGGTGACCCGGCACCGGGCCGCCTCACCTACGCCTCGCGCGCGCGCGAGGGGCAGGAGGTGCTGGACCAAGCGGCGCTCTGCGCCGAGCTGGCGCGGCCCGTCGAAGCCCTGCGCGCCATGGTGCCGGAGGCGCAGGTGCTCCCACTCTGGCGCGCGCCGGGCGGAATCGTCACGCCAGGCGCCGTCCGCATGGCGCAATCCTGTGGCCTGCGCCACCAGGGCTGGACCGCCAATGGCTTCCTGGGTGACGAGCTCGCCTCCGACGCGCATCCCAACGCGGCCCTGCTGCGGCAGAACCTGGCGCGCATCCGCCCTGGCGAGGTGCTGGTGATGCATTGGGGCGTGCGCTCTCGCCGCGAGCCCTTCGGCCTCATCTTCGACCAGCTTGTCACCGGCTTGCTGGAGCGCGGCTTCTGCTTCGCCCCCTTGCCGCCCGAAGGTATCCGATGATCCGCGACGCCTATGACCATGCCACCGGCTGGCTCTTCGAGGCCCTGCTGCAACCGCTGATGTATGAGCTCGGGCTCATGGACTGGGCCGATGAGGCCTTCCAGTGGATGGATTTCTTCGTCTTTGGCCTGATTCAGGTGGCGGTCGTGGCCGCGGTCTGCCTGCCGCTGGAGAAATGGCGCCCGGTCGAGCATTGGGAGAGCCAGCGCCGCGTCTGGACCGATGTGACCTACACGCTGCTCACCCGCCTCGGCATCCTGCCGCTGCTGGGCTTCCTGATCTTCTTCGCGGCCTCGGCCCGCATCGAGGGCTGGATCGCGGATTCCGGCTTTGTGCCGCCGACGCTCGAGACCTTCCTGCCCTGGCTGCGCGAATGGCCGCTGGTGGCGCTGGCCTTCTACATCGTCGTCCTGGATTTCGCGGAGTATTGGCGGCACCGCTTCCAGCACAGCTTCGGCTGGTGGTGGGCGCTGCATTCCATCCATCACGCCCAGACGCAGATGACCTTCTGGACCGATGACCGCAACCATGTGCTGGATGACGTGATCGCCGCCGCCTGGTTCGGCATCATCGCCGTGCTGATCGGCGTGCCGCCGGGCCAATTCCCCATCATCCTGCTGGTGCTGCGCCTGGCCGAGAGCCTGTCCCACGCCAATGCGCGCCTCGATTTCGGGCGAGTGGGGGAGCGGCTGCTGGTCAGCCCCCGCTTCCACCGACTGCATCACGGCGTGCTGAGCGTGGGCAATTCGGGGAAAAACTACGGCGTGCTCCTGCCGGTCTGGGACTGGATCTTCGGCACGGCGGATTTCAACCGCGGCGCCTATCCCCGCACCGGTGATCCCGCAGCACCCAGCGCCTATGTCTCGGGCGGCTGGTTCGCACAGCAGGGGGCGGGGCTGCGCGAGGTGTGGCGGGCGCTCAGAACCCGATAAGGCGCAGCAGCAGCCCGGCCAGGGCGGTGATTCCCAGCACCTTCACCACACCCAGCTTGAACTGGAACAGACAGACCCCCGCCAACAGGCTGAGGAGCAGGGCGGCGGGTTGCAGGCTCCAGGGGTCGGGAAGGATGCCTTCCATCCGCGCGAAGATCACCCGCAGCCCGAACCAAAGCGCCAGGTTGGCGATGACGCCCACCACCGCCGCGGTCACTCCGGCCAGGGCGCCCTTGAGGCGCGGCATGTCATGCAGCTTCTCGATATAGGGGGCGCCCAGGAAGATCCAGGCGAAGCAGGGCAGGAAGGTGACCCAGAGCGTCAGGCCCGCCCCCGCCACCGCCGCCAGCGCGCCCGAATCCCGCCACCCCGCGAGAAAGCCGACGAATTGCAGCACGAGGATGAGCGGGCCGGGCGTGGTCTCGGCCAGGCCGAGGCCCGCCAGCATCTCGGGCGCGGAGAGCCAGCGGTAATGCTCCACCGCCTCCTGCGCCACATAGGCCAGCACGGCATAGGCGCCGCCGAAGGTGACCACCGCCATCTTGGAAAAGAACCAGGCGATATCGGCGAAGACGCCCCCCACCGGCATCAGCAGCGCCACCGGCCAAAGCCAGAGCGCCAGCGCCACCAGCCCCGCCCGGCGCGCCAGGGGCGCCATGGCGACGATACGGCCGGGATCGGCCAGGAGGGCGGCGTCGAGGGCCGCCGGCCCGCCCTCGCGCGGCTTGCCATGGGCGGCGGCGGCGAAGGCCTGCGGCGCAGCATAGCCGATGGCCGCCGCCGCCAGCACCACCACGGGAAAGGGCAGGTTCAGCAGGAACAAGGCGAGGAAGGCCGCCACGGCCAGGGTCCATGGCAGGGCCCCCTTCAGCGCCCGCCGCGCCACCTTGATCAGCGCTTCCACCACCAGGATCAGCACCGCGCATTTCAGCCCGAAGAACAGCGCCGCGATCAGCGGCACGTCGCCCAGCATGGCATAGATGAAGGAAAGCACGAGCATCACCAGTGCGCCCGGCAGCACGAAGAGCAGCCCGGCCGCCACGCCCCCCTTCACCCCATGCATCAGCCAGCCGAGATAGGTGGCGAGTTGCATCGCCTCCGGCCCCGGCAGCAGCATGCAGAAATTCAGCGCATGCAGGAATCGGCGGTCGCTCACCCAATGGCGCTGGTCCACCACCTCGCGCTGCATCATGGCGATCTGCGCGGCCGGCCCGCCGAAGGAGAGGCAGCCAATACGCGCCCAGACGCGCAGCGCCTCCTTGAAGCTCGGCAATGCGCTCATGCGGGGCTGCCTTTCGGCCAGTTGTGGGTTTCCTGCGCCGCGTCCCGGCACCAGCGGAACAAGGCGTCATACAGCGCGAGCCCGGCGTCAAGCTGCGCCAGGTCACCTAATGCAGCTAATGCAGCGGCCCAAGGCCGATCGAGCCGGCGGATGGACGGGAGAACCGCCTGGCGGAATGAGGTCGGGCGCGTGCTGCATGTTGCGCCCGGCGAGAGCGAGTGCAATTCTTGAGTCATAACTTCGCGGGGAGATCGCACGTTTCCCCTGCGGCACAGCCTGCGGGCGAAAACGCCGCCTGCCCAGCAACGCCTTGGGGACTCGCATGAACCTCGCCGGATTGAGCCTGCGCGATCTCGAATACATCACGGCCGTTTCCGAGCACCTGCATTTCGGCCGCGCGGCGCAATCCTGCGGCGTCAGCCAGCCCACCCTCTCCGGGCAGTTGCGCAAGCTGGAAGAATTCCTTGGCGTCGAGATCTTCGAGCGCAGCCCCCGCGGCGTTCTCGTCACGCGCCGCGGCGAGGAGGTGGTGGCCCAGGCCAAGCGCATCATCAGCGAGGCGCGGCGCCTCTTCGAGGTGGTGCGCATCGGGGCGGAGCCGCTGACTGGCACGCTGCGCCTGGGCGTGATCTCGACCCTCGGCCCCTATCTCGTGCCCTTCCTGCTGAAGCCGCTGCGCGCGCGCTACCCCGAGCTCAAGCTGCTGCTGACCGAGGGCCATACCCGCGTGCTGGTGCGCCAGCTGGAGGAGGGCGAACTGGACGCGCTGCTCGCCACCAGCCCCGTGGGAGATGCGGAGCTGACGGAATTGCCGCTCTTCCGCGAGGAACTGGCTCTCGCCGTGCCGCGTGACCATCCCCTGGCGCAGGTGGAGGCGGTCAGCCCCGCCGACATCCCCGTCGCCGAGTTGATCCTGCTCGCCGAGGGGCATTGCCTGCGCGAACAGGCCATCGCCCTTTGCCCCAGCCGCCTGCGCGAGGGCTCGGCCGAATTGCAGGCGGCGAGCCTGGAGACGCTGCGGCAGATGATCGCGGCCGGCTCGGGCGTTTCCTTCATGCCGCAGCTGGCCATCCAGGTGGGGGCGCTGCTGGATGACATGGTGGCCTATCGGCGCATCACCGGCGGGCAGCATATGCGCGACGTGGCGCTTTTCCACCGCCCCAGCTTCGGCCGCATCCGGGATATCCGCCTGTTGCGGCAAAGCATCGGCGATATCCTGGCCGAGCAGAGCGCCGTGAAGGTGCACCGCCCCGGCAAGGCGCGCGAGACGGCCTGAGCGCAGATCAGGCGGCGGCCAGATGCTTCATGGCCTCAAGCGGCGGCCAGATGCTTCATGGCCTCAAGCGGCGGCCAGATGCTTCATGGCCTCAAGCGGCGGCCAGATGCTTCATGGCCTCAAGCGGCGGCCAGCCTGGGCGCCAAATGCCGGATCAGCGCCGTGGTGCAATCCGCCTGCTCCAGGGAAGCCACCTCGGCACGGGCCAGCAATTCGGGCAGGCGCGCCCCGCCCCGCTCCTCGGCCAGGCAGGCCGAGGCCTCCCGCAGGGCAACGGTGGTCTGCCGCACCGCGCTGGCCAGGCGCAGGACAAGATCGGCCAGTTCATCCGCCTGGTCGCGCTGGGGGGTAGGGCGGCTGGTCACCAGCGCCTCGAAGAGCGCGGCGTCGGGCGAGGGCGACATGGGGGGACATCCCGGCTTGTGCATGGGCGCAAGACTGCCTCAGCGTGGTTTAAGAAGGCTTAAGCCACAGCGCCCAAGCCCGAAATGAAGATTGCAATCCTGGGTTGCGTTACGCATCCTGCCCGCCTTGGGAGAAAAGGCTCCGAGCCTGGTGGGACGCGCACTGCTCATTCTCATCCTGCTGCTGGCGGCCCTGCCTGGCCGCGCCCAGCCGCCATCAGCGCTGCCAGGTGAGGAGGTCTGTGCCCATGCCCCGCGCGGCCTGGACTCAGCGGGGCGCCCCCTGCCCATGCCGCCGCAGAACCGCCTGAATGACGGCGCGGTCTACGCCGCCTTCATGCATTTCCGCGCGGCGCTGAGCTACACCCCCACCATCGAGATCCGCAGCGTGGGGCTGGATGCGCGCTGGAGCCGCCAGGGCCTCGACATCACCTTGCAGAAGGGGATCGAGGGCGTTCACTACACCGTCCTGCTGGTCCCGCGCGAGGTGATGAACCTCCAGGGCACCCGCCGCCTGGCGGAGGATGGCGCGCTGCGCGCCCTGGTCATGCCCCGCCAGAAGGAGAGCGAGCAGGACGCGACCACGCTGCATGTCTCCTTCGAGCGGCCGGGCTTCTACAGCTTCCTCTACTGGCGCGTCTTCGTGCTGCCCTGCCTGCCCCGCGACGGCGCCGCCCATGTCGGCATCGGCTATGCCGAAGAGAATGTGCTGCTGACCGGGCGGCTCTTCGCGGCACTGCTGGGCATCGCGGTGGCGCTGCTGATTCTGGGCGCGCTCGGCATGGCGGCCCATGCCATCAATGCCTGGCAGCTCGACCCCGATGATCCGCGGATGCGCGGGCAGCAGCCCATCCGGCTGCGCTTCAGCCCCATCTTCATCTGCCAGGACGCCTTCGGCCATGCGAGCCTGGCGCGCTTCCAGGTGTTGCTCTTCACCGTGGTGCTGCTGGGGGTCTACGCCTATGCCTTCGCGGCTTCGCAAGCCGCACCCAATGTCTCGGGCTCGGTGCTGGCGCTGGCGGGGATCACGCTGACGGGCTCCACCCTGGCCGCGGCGGCCAGCAGGCCTTCGCTGGAATCCGCCAATCGCCTCTGGCTGAACGGCACGGGCGTGGTGCCGCGCGCCCGCCGTGTGCCACGCTGGCACGACCTGATCGCGAGCGATGGCGAGGTGGACATCACGCGCATGCAGGCGCTGGGCTTTTCGCTCTTCGCGGCCTTCGCTGTGATCTTCCAGGGTGCCGAGAACCTGGGCCGCTTCCAAATTCCCGAACAGCTGAATTACCTGATCGGCCTCAGCCAGGCGGTCTACGTGGCGGGCAAGGCGTTGCCGGTGGATGGAATGCGGCGGCTGAACGAGGACCTCGCCGCCCTTCGCACGGCCGAGCGCCAGGCGATGGGCAAGCCCGAGGATTCCGCCGAATTCCTGGAGTTCATGCGCCTCAAGTCCGGCATCGCCGTCTCGCTGGCGGATGTCTTCGGCGATGGGCTGAACCAGGCGCGGCTGGCGGCACTCCGGCCCGGCGGGCGGCTGGAGATGGCGCCCGCCTGACGCCCCGCCGCTAACCCAGCAGGGAGGCGAAGGGGGCCAGCTTGCTGCGCACATCCGCCCATTCGGCGGCACTCAGCTTCACCTTGCCCGCGAAGCGGTTGCTGATCAGCGATTCCGTCTCCGGCCGCCGTCCGCCCTCGGCGCCGCCGAACTCCATCACGAGGTCGGTCATGCGGGACCAGCGGGTGAAGTCGGTCCAGCCGAGTCCGTTCTCCATCGCCTCGGGCTGCAGCATGGTGGATTGCATGATGCCCTGGCTGAGCCGCGCATTGTCGCGCCCGCCGGCCGTGATGCCGATCTCGGGCACCTGGCGGATCAGCATGTCGAGCGCGCGATCGGGCTCGCGCAGTTGGAAGGCGGCGGCTTCCAGCAGGGCATCCACCACTCGCTCGCAGAGATCGGGGCTGCGCTGCAGGATCTCGGGCCGGGTGGTGATGACATTGGCGTAGAATTGCAGCCCGACCGAGGAGAACAGCATCAGCCGGTGCGGCGCGTTCTGCGCCATCATGACGGGGATGGAGGAGGAGCCGATGCCCGAGCCCGCATCCACCTGCCGGTCAATGATGGTGCGCTCGAAGACGCGGTTGTCCACCTGCTGCATGGTGATGCGCGAGGCATCCACGCCGGCGAGGCGCAGATAGGCGGGGATGAAGGGTGCATCCACGCCGGCCGGCACGATGGCGAGGCGCCGCCCCTCCAGATCCTTGGGCGTGCGGATTGGCGAATCCTGCCGCAGCAGGATGCCCATGGTCATGTCGTAATTCACGGTGGCGAGGCCCACCAGCGGGAGGCCACGCGCCGCGTTCAGGATCACCGAGCTGGCCCCCACCAGACCGAATTCGAACTGGTTCTGCGCGATGGCCTGGGCCGCGGCGTTGGAGCCGAAGCCGCGCGTGACACTCGCCTCGATGCCGCGGTTGCGGAAGCTGCCCATTTCGCGCGCCACATAGGCATAGGCGGTCGCGCCCTGCGCCAGCCAGGGCAGGGTCAGGCGGATGGGTGTCAGCGTCTGGGCCAGCACGGCGGGGGCGGCGAGGCTGCCGCCGACGGCAGCGAGGAGGGTGCGGCGGGGGGTCTGCATCATTCCACGGGCTCCATATCGGCGGCCTGGAGGATGTCGCCATCCTTGTACTCGCCCCAGGCCGCGGCGAGCTGCGCCATGCTGGCGGGATCGAGGTCACGCGCCGGCAGATTGTCCGTGTCCCAATGGCCGTAAGTGTCCACGCCGCGCACCAGCGTCGCGGGGCGGCGCCCGATGGTCGAGCGCACATGGGTCGGGATGTAGAAGAAGGCGAAGCCGATGCGCCGATCCCCCGCGCGATTGGGCAGCGAGGAATGCGCCGTGCGCTCGTGATGCAGCGAGAATTGCCCGGCCGCGAGCGGCATGGAGACGGCAAGCCCCTCATCGATGCCCTGGATCTCCTGCCCCTTGGCCAGCATGTTGTCGGCGGCGAAGGTCTCGACATGCTTGAGGTCGGGCTGGCGATGGCTGCCGGGCACGACGCGCAGGCAACCATGCGCCTCGCTGGCCTCGGTGAGTGCCACCCAGGCGGTCACCTCCTCATGCGGGGATAGGCCGAAATAGGCGGAATCCTGATGCCAGGAGACGTAGCGCGGATCGCCGCCACCCTTGGCGAAGATGGAAGCGCCAAACAGCAGGATGTTCGGGCCGATCACATCCTCGAGGGCGTCCAGGATGCGTGGGTTGCGCCCGAGATCCACCAGCCAGGGAAAGGGTAGGTGCCCCTTGATCTTCAGGGTGCGGTTGGCGTCATGGCCGACACTGGCCTCATAGGCCTCGATGCGGCGGCGATATTCGAAGGCCTGGGAGGGCTCGATCGCGGTGAAGGGATAGGCGTAGCCCTGGCCGTGGAATTGTTCGACCTGGGCCTCGCTCAGATGCTTCGGCATCATGCGCTCCTGCAATGGGTAGGGCGCTGGCATGCAAGCCGGGTGCCAACGGACATGGCGCGATGGTGGCGGCCAACCGGTGCTGCGCGGGCAGGTGGCGTCCGTGATTCCGGGCAGTCATTCCGGGCAGTCTGCCGCTTTTCTGCCCAGCGCCATGCAGCGCCGCGCGTGACGGCACGCCCTGCCCTCTTGCGCACGGATGCGGCAACTGATGCGATGGTGCGTCAAATCTGGGAGAGGCTTCATGAGGTTCACACTCAAGGCCATGGGGCTCGGCCTTGCCGCGGCCATGCTGGCCCTGCCCGCCATCGCGCAGCAGACACCGCAACGCGTCCTGCGCATCGCGATGACGGCGGCCGACGTGCCCACCACCACCGGCATGCCGAACAATGGCTTCGAGGGAATGCGCTTCCTCGGCTATCCGGTGTTCGAGGGCCTCGTGCTCTGGGATCTCTCGCGCGCCGACGCGCCGGCCGGGCTGCGCCCCGGCCTCGCAGAATCCTGGCGCCAGGATCCGGCCGACCCGCAGACCTGGCTCTTCACCCTGCGCGAGGGCGTGCGCTTCCATGACGGCACGCCCTTCAACGCCGATGCGGTGATCTGGAACCTCGAGCGCTACTTCAACAACCAGTCGCCGCAATTCGAGGCGCAGGGCTCGGCCATTACCCGCGCGCGCATCCCCATCATGGAGAGCTTCCGCAAGGTGGATGAGCGGACCATCGCCTTCCGCACCAACCGCGTCGCCTCCTACTTCCCTTACATGGCCGTCTATATTCTGTTCACCTCGCCCAAGAGCTTCGAGGATGGCGGGAGGGATTGGGCGCGCGTTGCGGCCCTGCCACCGGCCGGCACCGGGCCCTTCCGACTGAGCCGCTTCGTGCCGCGCACGTCCGCAGAGCTTTCCAAGAATGAAGGCTATTGGGACCGCACGCGCATCCCGCGCCTCGACCGCGTGCTGCTGCTGCCCATGCCGGAAGCCACCACGCGCCTGGCCGCGCTCCGCTCGGGCCAAGTGGACTGGATCGAGGTGCCGCCGCCCGACGCCATCCCCTCGCTGCGCCAGGCCGGGTTCAACATCACCACCGGCAGCTACCCGCATGTCTGGCCCTGGTTCTTCCAGATGGGCGGCGAGACCCCCTTCCGGGACGTGCGCGTCCGCCAGGCGCTGAATTATTGCGTGGACCGCGCGGGGCTGGTGCAACTCCTGAACGGCACGGCGGAGCCCAGCGTGGGCTGGCTCAAGCCCAATGACCCGAATTTCGGCACGCCCGAGCACCGCTACAGCTACGACCCCGCACGCGGCCGCCGCATGCTGGCCGAGGCCGGCTTCAACGCGCAGCGGCCACTGAGCTTCAAGGTGATGATCAGCACCTCGGGCTCCGGCCAGATGCTGCCGCTGCCGATGAACGAGTTCCTGCAGCAGAACCTCCGCCAGGCCTGCGGCGTGAACGTCACCTTCGAGGTGACGGAGTGGAACACGCTGCTGCAGGCGACGCGCAGCCCGCCGGGTGCGCCGATCCTCGCCGGTTCGCTGGCGCTCAACCCCTCTTCGCCCTCCAGCGATCCGAGCGTGGCCGCGCGCTACTTCCTGCAGGCCTTCGTGCCGCCCAACGGCTTCAACTGGCCGCAGTTCAACGACCCGGAATTCGAGAGCGCCTTCGCCGCCCTGGAGCGTGCGACGAATGAGAGCGAGTTCAACGCGGCCTATGCCCGGGCGCATGCGCGCATCGTGGACAACCCGCCCTGGCTCTTCATCGTCCATGACCTGAATCCGCGCGCAATGCACCGCCGGGTGCGCGGCTTCACCAGCGCCCAATCCTGGTTCCAGGACCTGGTGCCGGTGGAGATTTCCCCGTGACATCACAGAGCGGTGTCACGGGCGCCCCCGGCTTGGCTCTGGCCTTCTGAGTTGATTTCATCCTCCGGTGGCAAAGTCACCGGAGGGCCACCGGGGGCGGATGGCAGGCTCGACCGCTCAGCCTCGCCAGGGGCGCTATGCCCCCTGGCGCTTTTCGCGGATCATGCGGGTGTTCTCATCCCTCAAGGAAACGCCCCATGATCGTTGACCTGCGCATCTACACCTGCCTGCCGAACCGCATGGCGGATTTCGTGAAGCTCTATGAGGAGAAGGCCTGGCCGCTCCAGCTCAAGTATCTGGAGAATTGCCTGGGCTGGTACACCACCGTGGAGGGCGAACTGAATACCGTCGTCCATCTCTGGGGCTACAAGGACCAGGGCGACCGCGAGCAGCGCCGCGCCGCCATGGCGGCGGACCCGGCATGGGGCGGCTATCTGAAGGCGGCGGCCGAGGGCGGCATGCTGATCAAGATGGAAAACCGCATCGTCAAGGAAGCGCCGCACTTCATCGCCTTCAAGGCAAAGAAGGGCTGAAATGCCCGGCCGGTCCCGCCGCAGGGCGGGACCGCGCCGCTCAGACCGGCATCAGCCGTGTGAGGCGCGAGGGATTGATCTCCGCCAGCAGCACGCTGCCATCCGGATGGAGCGCGATGCCATGCGCCCCGTTCAGCACCGCCCTTGCCCGCCCCACCAGCGCACCCTCGCGCGAGAAGACGGAGAGCCGCGGCACCTGGTCCGTCACCCACCAATTCCCCTCGGAATCCGAGCCGATATCCATCGGCTTGTGGACATCGGTGATCTCCCGCAGCAGCGCGCCGGAGGGCGAGAAGATCTGCACGCGGCTGTTGTCGCGATCGGCCACGGCGATTTCGCCGGCCTTGTTCATCCAGATGGCGTGCGGGGTGCAGAATTGCCCGGGGCCGCGCCCGGGTTCGCCCCAGCCACCATCGGGGGTGCCATCCGGCCGGAAGCGATGAATGCGGGATGCGGCGTAGCCATCGGCCACGAAAGCCGTTCCATCCGGCGCGAAGGCAATGTCGCAGGGGCTGTTGAATGGCGCGCCCGGCCCGTGGCGCGTGCCCAGCGCGCCCAGGCGCTCGCCCTCCGCATCGAAGCGGATGATCTCATGCGCATCACGGTCCACCACATGCACGCCGCCATCGGGGGCGACGCAGAGCATATGGCCATCGGCCACCGCCTCGCCCCAGGCATCCAGGCGCCTTCCCTCGGCGTCGAGCACGATGACGGTGGCGATGGCCGGGTCCACATAGGGGTCAGCGCGGAGCAGGACGAAGATGCGCCCCTCGGCATCCACCGCCACATCGCTGACGCGGCCGGCGCCGTCCGGCACGGCGCCCCAGGGGCGTTGGATGCGATAGCGCTGCGGGCCAAGCGTGACATGGAGTTCCATGGTGCGAAGCTTGCCACGCGCCCGGCTTGGCGGCCAAGCTTCTTCCCGCATGATTCGACATCAACGCGCAGCGCATCAGAGATCCAGGGGCGCGGCCTCCCTGGAAGTTGCCGCCCATGGGCTGGCCCGGCTGCACCAGGCTTCGCCGCTGCGAATCCTGTTCCCGACACCCGAGCCGGGTGCGGCGCTGGAGGCCGCCTTCGTGAATGTGGCGGGCGGGCTGGCCGGCGGCGATTCCATCGAGGCCGGCATCACCATGCGGCCCGGCGCGCGCGCGCAGGTCACGACGCCGGCGGCCGAGAAGATCTATCGCAGCCTGGGCGAGACCTCGCGCATCGCAACGCAGATCAGCGTGGCGGAGGGCGCCGTCCTGGAATTCCTGCCGCAGGAGGCGATCCTGTTCGAAGGCGCCCGCCTGACCCGGCGGATGGAGGCGCGGGTGGCACCGGGCGGCACGCTCCTGGCCGCCGAATCCGTCGTGCTCGGCCGCATTGCGCGCGGCGAGGTCTGGCGTCTGGGCGCGCTGCATGATGTCTGGCGCCTGCGCCAAGGCGAGCGGCTGGTGTGGGCCGATGCCATGACGCTCGACGCCACGGCGCGCGATGCGCCCTTCGGCCTGGATGGCGCGGAGTCGATGGGCATGATCCTGCTGCTGGCGGAGAATGCCGCCGCGCATCGCGAACTGGCGCGGGAGTTGACGGGCGGCGCGGCTTCGCTGATCCGGCCGGGGCTGCTGCTGTTGCGCTTCCTGGGCAGCGCGGGTGCCGTGCGCGGCGCAATGGCTTCCGCCATCCCGGCCCTGCGCGCGGCCGCCCTCGGCCTGCCGCCGGTACTGCCAAGACTGTGGACGTGCTGAGCCAACCCGTTCCATGATGCTGCAATGCAACTGACACCCCGCGAAAAAGACAAGCTGCTCATCGCCATGGCCGCCCAGGTGGCGCGCCGCAGGCTGGAGCGCGGCGTCAAGCTCAACCACCCCGAGGCCATCGCGCTCATCACCGATTTCGTCGTCGAGGGCGCGCGCGACGGCCGCACCGTCGCCGAGCTCATGGCAGCGGGCGGCGAGGTCATCTCCCGTGCGCAGGTGATGGAGGGCGTGGCCGAGATGATCCACGACATCCAGGTGGAAGCCACCTTCCCCGACGGCACCAAGCTCGTCACCGTCCATAATCCCATCCGCTAGGGGCGCCCGATGATCCCAGGTGAAATCCTCTGCGCTGCCGGCGAGATCGAGCTGAATGCGGGCCAGGCGGTGACCGTGCTTGATGTCGCCAATACCGGCGATCGTCCGATCCAGGTCGGCAGCCATTACCACTTCTTCGAGACCAATCCGGCGCTGGAATTCGACCGCGCCGCCGCACGCGGGCAAAGGCTGGACATCGCCGCCGGCACCGCGGTGCGCTTCGAGCCGGGGCAATCGCGCCAGGTACGCCTGATCCCCTTGCGTGGCGCGCGGGTGGTGCATGGGTTCCGCGGCGATGTGGAGGGGAAGCTGTGATGCAGGGCGTGATGAAGAATCTGGGCCTGTCCCACCGCCCCGCTATCGGCCCCGTGCCGGGCGGCCTCTGGAAGGTGCTTGGCCTGCGTCCGGGGATGGAATCCCGGCCTGGGCCCAAGGGGCTTCGCATAACACCGGGCCTCGGCCGCGCCCGCACAGGCGCGGTGCGCCGCAGCCTCCTGACCGCGCTGGGCCTGCGGCCTCATGCGGCAGATAGCGGCAAGCCGCTCGGGCTGATCTCGGGCTTTGGGCCGCGCCCGGTGGGGTTGGGGCTCCGCACGCCGCGCGGGCTGAGGGTGACGCCAGGGCTGCGGCCTTCGCCCCTCGAACGGATGGCACCGCATGGCTGGCCCGCCGGGTTCCTCCTCAAGCTGCGCGAGCGCATGCCAACGCTCGCGACCAGCCAGCCGCGCCCGTGGCTGGAGGCCGCGCGTGAACGCCTCGCCACTCTGAGGCGCGGCTGATGGCCCGTCTCTCCCGCAACGCCTATGCCGGCATGTATGGCCCGACCGTGGGTGACCGCGTGCGCCTGGCCGATACCGAGCTTTTCATCGAGGTGGAACGCGACCTCACCACCTATGGCGAGGAGGTGAAGTTCGGCGGCGGCAAGGTGATCCGCGACGGCATGGGGCAATCCCAGGCCACCCGCGCGCAGGGTGCCGCCGACACCGTCATCACCAACGCCCTGATCCTCGACCATTGGGGCGTGGTGAAGGCCGATGTGGCGCTGCGCGATGGCCGCATCCATGCCATCGGCAAGGCGGGCAATCCGGACACGCAGCCGGGCGTGGACATCGTGATCGGCCCGGGCACCGAGATCATCGCGGGCGAGGGCAAGATCCTCACCGCCGGCGGCATTGACGCGCATATCCACTTCATCTGCCCGCAGCAGATCGAGGAGGCCTTGGCGTCGGGCGTGACCACCATGATGGGCGGCGGCACCGGCCCCGCGCATGGGACGCTGGCCACCACCTGCACGCCCGGCCCCTGGCATTTGGCCCGCATGATCCAGGCGGCCGAGGGCTTCCCGATGAATCTCGGCTTCCTCGGCAAGGGCAATGCGGCCCGGCCCGAGGCGCTGGAGGAGATGATCCGCGCGGGTGCCGCGGGGATGAAGCTGCATGAGGATTGGGGCACCACGCCCGCCGCCATCCGCAACTGCCTGGACGTGGCGGACCGCTTCGACGTGCAGGTGGCGATCCACACCGACACGCTGAACGAGAGCGGCTTCGTCGCCGACACCATCGCCGCCTTCGAGGGCCGCACCATCCACGCCTTCCACGTCGAGGGCGCGGGCGGCGGCCACGCCCCGGATATCCTGAAGCTGCTGGGCGAGACCAACGTGCTGCCCAGCAGCACCAACCCCACCATGCCCTATACGGTGAACACGGTGGATGAGCATCTCGACATGCTCATGGTCTGCCATCACCTCGACCCGCGCATCGCGGAGGACGTGGCCTTCGCCGAATCCCGCATCCGGCGCGAAACCATCGCGGCGGAGGACATCCTGCACGACCTCGGCGCCATCAGCATGATGAGCAGCGACAGCCAGGCCATGGGCCGCGTGGGCGAGGTGATCATCCGCACCTGGCAGACCGCGCACAAGATGAAGGTGCAGCGCGGTTCCCTGCCCGGCGAGACCGGCAACAACGACAATCTCCGCGCCCGCCGCTACATCGCGAAATACACGATCAACCCCGCCATCGCGCAGGGCATCTCGGCCCATGTCGGCAGCATCGAGGTTGGCAAGCTGGCCGACCTCGTGCTCTGGAGCCCGGCCTTCTTCGGCGTGAAGCCCGAGATGGTGCTGAAATGCGGCATGATCGCCATGGCGCCGATGGGCGACCCCAACGCCTCCATCCCCACGCCGCAGCCCGTGCATTACCGCCCCATGTTCGGCGCCTTCGGCCGGGCCTCGCTGTTCAGCAGCGTGACCTTCACCTCCCAGGCGGCGATTGATGGCGGGCTTGGCGGCCAGCTTGGCCTGACTCGCCCGATGCTGGCGGTGAACAACACGCG
>NZ_JAIEQY010000044.1 GCF_019747315.1 Roseococcus sp.
AGGCTGGTCATGAAGTCACGCATATTGCCATCGGGCGGGCTGACGACGCTGGTGGACCAGCTCATCACATGATCGGCACTGAACAGGATGCCGGTCCCCTCCAGCGCGAAGCAGAGGTGGTTGCCGCAATGGCCGGGCGTGAAGATCGGCGTGACGCGCCAATCGCCGCCATCGAGCGGCACGCCATCGGGCAGCCGCACATCGGGCTGGAATGCATGGTCGCCGCTTTCGACGCCGGGCGTGGCATGCGGGCCGAAGGCATGGGTGGCCGCGCCGGTCGCGGCTTGCAGCGCAGCCGCCCCCGGCGAATGGTCGCGATGCGTGTGCGAGACGAGGATATGCGTGATCCGCTCACCCGCCGTGGCGGCGAGGATGGCGCCCAGGTGATCCGCATCCACCGGCCCCGGATCCAGCACCGCGACGGAAGACCCCCCGCCGATCAGGTAGGTATTCGTGCCGCGATAGGTGAAGGGCCCGGGATTGTTGCAGAGCACGCGGCGCACGCCGGGCGCGATCTGCTCCACATCGCCATGCACCAGCGGGTCGTCGCGCAGGAAGGGGATGTTCAAGGGGTGCGTCCTCGTTTCTGCGCGGCGCGGATCGCCTCGCGCCGCATGATGTAAAGCGCCGCGAGCACGATCAGGCCCGAGCCGATGAAGGTGGCGATACCCGGTTGCTCGCCGAAGAAGATCCAGCCCAGCAGCACCGCCCAGAGAATGCCGGTATAGGAATAGGCGCCGAGCGAGGAGACCTGCGCACTCGCGAAGGCCTCGGTCAGCATCACCTGGGCGATGCCGCCCACCAGGCCGATCAGCACCAGAAGCAGAAATTCCTGGCCCGTCGGCGTGACCCAGACGAAAGGCAGCGCGAGGGCCGTGAAGCCCGTCATCAGCAAGGATTGCCAGAGGACGATGGTGGTGGAGCGCTCGGTGGCGGAGAGGCTGCGCACCAGCAGCGTGGTGGCCGCGGAGAAGACGCCATGCAGCACGGCCACCACCATGCCGAAGATGATCCAGGGCTCCATCGGCCCCATGAAGGCACCCTTGCCGAGCGCGATCACCAGGATGCCCACGAAGCCCACGCCCACCGCGCCGAAGCGGTGGATGCCCACCTTCTCGCCCAGCAGCGGGATGGCCAGCAGCGTGACGAAGATCGGCGTGGTGAAAGTCAGCGCCGTCTGCTCGGCCAGCGGCAGCACGGTCAGCGCGAAGAAGGAGCAGGACATGGCCGCCGTGCCGGTCATGGCGCGCAACACATGCTGCGGGAAGCGCTGGGTGGCGAGGCTCGCCCCACCCCCCATGCGCAGCACGATGAGAAACACCACAGGCAGCGCCAGGATGCTGCGGAAGAACATGATCTCGAAGAAGGGGATGCGCTCGCCCACCAGCTTCACCACCGCGCTCATCATGGTGAAGAGCGCGGTGGAGGCCAGCATCAGCAGCGCGCCGCGCTTCGCGTCATGCCTGAGCGCCACGTCCCGCCCTTTCATCGGCGCGCCGAACGCGCTCGCGATGCAGGTTGTACAGCCCCGCGCAGATCACGATCACCGCGCCGATCAGCGTGGTCCAGGCCGGAACCTCGCTCCAGATCAGCCAGCCCAGCACCAGGCCCCAGAGCAGCGGCGTGTATTCCAGCGGCGCGAGCGAGGCGATGTTCGCCATGGCGTAGCCGCGCGCGAAGAGCAGGTGCGCCGCGGCATTGGCCACGCCGAAGAAGAGCAGCAGCGCCAGCAGCCAGCCCATGGGAAACAGGTCCGGGAAGCCCTGCGGCGGCCAAAGACCCGCGATGGGCAGCACCATCAGCCCCATCGGGATATGCGTCAGCATCAGCCAGAAGGAGATGCAGGCGGGCGTGTCGGTGGCCGCCAGCGTGCGCGTCCAGATGCGGCTGAGCGCCATGCCGCAGACCGCCACCATCAGCACCGCCGCTTCCCACCGCCACAACTCGCCGCCCGGCTGGAGCATGAAGAGCACGCCGAGGAAGCCCACCGCGCAGGAGGTCCAGCGCCGCCAGCCCACGCGCTCGCCCAGCATGGGGATGGCGAGCAGCGTCATCAGCAGCGGTGCGGCGGCGGCCACGGCGTAGCTGTCGGCCAGGCCGAAGCCGGACATCCAGACGAAATACCAAAGGATGGAGACCGAGCAGTGCATGACCGAGCGGCCAAAGACCAGCCGCTTGTTGCGCGGCCAGAGGCCCTTTCCCCGCGTCAGCAACGCGATGGAAAGGGCGCCCGCCCCGCCGCGCCAGAGCATGGCGCCGGCCACCCCCACCACCGGCAGGGCGAATTTGATGGCGGCATCGGCAAACGAGATGATGCCGTAGCCGAGGGCCGCCAGCATCAGGCCGCGCACCGCCGCCTCGCCGCTGGTGGAGCGGCCGGGCGGGTCCTTATCCAAGCACGGCTTCGGCCTGCATGCAGGTGGCGCCTCCGTGGTCGCGCGTCTCGGCCATGGCCGTGGCCCCCTCGATGCGCGCCAGGACGGAGAGCGCATTCCCTGCAAAGCAGGGCCGCTTGCCGCGGAAGGCGAAGCGCGTGAGGCGCTGGCCCCCTGCTGCACCTTGGTTCGCGGCGTCCAGGATGGTCTGCGCCATCAGCGTGGCCTGGAGCGGGCCATGGACGATCAGGCCGGGATAGCCTTCCTCGCCCGTCACATAGGGCATGTCGTAATGGATGCGATGGCCATTGCCGGTCAGCGCGGAGTAGCGGAACAGCAGCAGCGCATCGGGCGTGAGGTCGAGGCGCTGGTCATGCGCGAAGGCCGGCGCGGCTTCGGCGGGGCGCACCGCCGCACCCTCGGTGCCGCGATAGACGATGTCATGCTCCTCGCTCAGCACCGGGCCGCGCGGGCCGGTGATCTCGTGCCGCACGGTGACGAAGACCAGCTTCCCCGAGCCGCCCGATTTCTCGGAGATCGCGGCGATGGTGGAAACACGCGTCACCCGGTCATCGGCGCGCAGGGCGTTCGCGTGGAAATCCAGCCGCCCGCCGGCCCACATGCGGCGTGGCAATTCATGCACGGGCGGCAGGAAGCCGCCGCGCCTGGGGTGGCCATCCGGGCCGACCCCCGCGGGGCGCCGCCAATCCTGGAACAGCATCCAGTGCCAGAGCGGCGGCACATCGCCCGCCGGAATGTCGCGGTCCAGCGTGGCGGCGAGGCCTTCGATCAGCCGGGGGTCGAGGCGGTCCTCACGGGTTTCCGTGCGGCCGAGGAAATCCTGATAGCTCATCCGGACATGTTTCTCCGGCGCGGGGGCGCGCCGCAACCGGGTTTTCCGCGCATCTGCCATTCCTCGGCCATGTTCCGGGCTTGCAACTGCCATGGCGCGCCGTCAGAACCGCCCAATGGACGCTGCCGAATACGATCTGATGGACGCGGTCGAGGACCGGATGTGGTGGTACCGCGCCATGCATGGCCATGCACTGCGTGCGCTGGACGCGCTGCCGGAGGGCGCGCGCATCCTGGATGCCGGCTGCGGCACGGGCGGCTTCCTGGCGAAGCTGCGCGGCGCCCACCCTCAGGCCGATCTGTTCGGGCTGGAATATGCCGAGGTTGCCGCCGCGCGCGCCGCCGCCAAGGCGGGCGCCCATGTCGCGGCCGGCACGATCAATGCCCTGCCCTTCCCCGATGCCAGCTTTGACGCGGTGGTGAGCCTCGACGTCATCTGCCACGGCGCGGTGGAGGAGGCGGCGGCCCTGGCCGAGTTTCGCCGCGTGCTGCGGCCGGGGGGCTTGGTTGTGCTGAACCTGCCGGCCCATGAATGGCTGCGCTCGGCGCATGACCTGCGTGTTCACACCGCCCGCCGCTATGACCGGGCGCGCGCCACCGCCGTGCTCGGCGCGGCCGGATTCGAGCGTCCGGCGCCGCGCCACTGGAATTCCCTGCTGCTGCCGCTGATGGTCCTGCAACGCAAGGTGCTGAAGCGCGACGAAGGCGCCTCCTCCGACGTCGCGCCCTTCCCGCCCTGGCTCGATGCCAGCCTCTCTGCCGTCTGCCGGCTCGAAGCCGCGCTGCTCGGCGCCGGGCTGCGCTTTCCGGCCGGCGGCTCCCTCCTCACCACCGCAACCCGTCCCCTGGACCCTGCACACACATGAGCGAATACCCCTTCGGCCTTTCCATCATCGTCCCCGTCTATCGCGGGGCTTCCACCATCGGGCGGCTGGTGGAGGCGGTCTCGCAGCTCAAGCCCGCCGGCGGCATCGAGATCATCCTGGTCAATGACGGCAGCCCCGATGAGAGCGGCGATGTCTGCCGCCGGCTGGCCGAGACCGCGACCGTGCCGCTGACCTACATCGAGCACGCCCGCAATTTCGGCGAGCACAATGCGGTGATGACCGGCCTGCGCCACGCCCGCGGCGCCTATGTCATCAACATGGATGACGATTTGCAGAACCCGCCGGAGGAGGTGATCCGCCTCTATGACCATGCGCGCCTGGGCGGGTGGGACGTGGTCTATACGCGCTACGCCAAGAAGGAGCATGAGGGCTGGCGCAACTTCGGCAGCCGCTTCGCCAACCAGGTGGCGGACAGCCTGCTGGACAAGCCCAAGGGCCTCTACCTCTCCTCCTTCCGCTGCATGAGTGCCATGGTGGTGCGCGAGGTGACCAAGTATTCCGGCCCCTACCCCTATATCGACGGGCTGATCATGCAGGTGACGCAGCGGATTTCCTCGATCGAGGTCGCGCATTACGCGCGCGCCGATGGCGTCTCCAACTACACCATGCGGCGCCTGGTGCGGCTCTGGATGAACCTCGCCACCAACTTCTCGGTGCTGCCGCTCAGGCTCGCCATCTTCGCCGGCGTGGGCATGGGGTTGCTCGGGCTGCTCGTGGCGCTGGTGGTGGTCATCGAGGCGATCTTCTTCGAGACCCCCTCCGGCTGGGCCTCCAGCATGATGCTCATGCTGCTGATCGCGGGGGTGCAATTCACCATCCTCGGCGTGATGGGCGAATATGTCGGCCGCGCCTTCCTCTCGGCCAATGGAAAACCCCAAGGGGTCGTGCGCGACGTGATCCGCCCGCGCGAGAAGGTGCACGGCGAATGACGCTCTACTGGGGCGCGCTGGTCGCCGCCATCTGCTCCTCGCTGGTCGGCCAGGTGCTGCTGAAGGCGGGCGCCGAGACGATGAGCGGCGTCAGCTTCATCACCCAGATGCTGCGCTGGCAGACCATGCTCGGCCTCTGCTTCTACGGGTTGGGCGCGCTGCTCTACATCATGGCGCTGCGCCGCATCCCGATGAGCGTGGCGCTGCCCTGCACGGCGGCGAGCTATGTCGTGATCGCCGCCATCGGCTGGTATTTCTTCGGCGAGACGCTGGGCGTGCAGAAGATGGCGGCCATCGCGCTGATCGCGGCCGGCGTGGTGCTGCTGGCGGCGGCCTGATTGCCGCGGGTCGGCAGGCCCGCTATCCGCGCCGCCATGATCATCCGTGACTGCCGCGCCGAAGACCTTCCCGCCATCACCGCCATCTATGCCCATTGGGTGACGCATGGCCGCGCCAGCTTCGAGCTGGAGCCGCCCGAGCTGGCCGAGATGACGCGCCGGCGCGAGGCGGTGCTGGCCGGCGGCTACCCCTACCTGGTCGCGGAGCATGCGGGCGAGGTGCTGGGCTATGCCTATGCCAGCCTCTACCGCGCCCGCCCGGCCTATCGCTTCACGGTGGAGAACAGCGTCTATGTCCGCCCCGGCGGCGCGCGCCAGGGTGCGGGCCGCGCCCTGCTGGAGGAGCTGATCACGCGCTGCACGGCCAGCGGTTTCCGGCTGATGATCGCGGTGATCGGCGATAGCGGGAATGCGCCCTCCATCGGGCTGCACGGCGCGGCAGGCTTCCAGCCCGTGGGCGTGCTGCCCGGCACCGGCTGGAAGCATGGGCGATGGGTGGACACGGTGCTGATGACGCGCACCCTGGGCGATGGAACCGGCGCGCCGCCCCTCTGATCAGCGGGCCAGCGCCCGCCAGATCGCCTCCGGCGTCGCCGGCATCTGCACATCCCGCCCCACCGCGTCCCGGATCGCCGCCATGATGGCCTGCGGGGCCGCGATGCAGCCCGCCTGGCCGGTGCCCTTCACGCCCAGGCCATTGGCCGCCGTCGGCTGGTCCTCGCGCAGTTCCACCCGCAGATCCGGCAGGTCGGAAGCGCGGGGCATGGCGTAGTCCATGAAGCCGGCGGAGAGGAGCTGCGCGCTTTCGGCGTCATAGGCGATGCGCTCCATCAGCGCCTGGCCGATGCCCTGCGCCACGCCGCCCTGCACCTGGCCGCGCGCCAACATGGGGTTGAGCAGCCGGCCGTAATCATCCACGGCGGTGTAGCGCCGCAGGGTCACCTCGCCCGTCTCCGGGTCCAGCTCGATCTCGGCGGCATGGGCGCCATTGGGGAAGGTGACGAGGTCCAGGGCATGGGCCACCTCGCCCTCCAGCCCGCCATCCTCGGCGGCGATTTCGGCCAGGGTCAGGCCGCGCCCATCGGGCAGGCCGAAGCGGCCGGCTTCGTAATGCAGCGCATCTGGCATGGCTTGCAGCAGCCGTGCCGCGACCGAGCGCGCCTGGGCCAGCAGCACGCCCGCCGCCTGGCGCATCGCCTCGCCGCCCATATGCAGGCTGCGCGCGCCGCCATGCCCGCTGCCCCGCACGATGCGCGCCGTATCGGCCTGCACGTAGCGGATGCTGGTGATGGGGATGTCCAGCAGATGGGCGATGTATTGCGGGAAGCTCGTCTCATGCCCCTGGCCATTGGATTGCGTGCCGACCGCGACCTCCACCAGCCCATCGGCCGAGGCACGCAGCCGCGCCCATTCGCCCGGTGCCCCGCGCGCCGTCTCCAGGAAGGCGGTGAGGCCGAAGCCACGCCTTTTCCCGCGCGCGGCGCTCTCGGCGCGGCGGGCGGCGAAGCCTGGACGATCCGCCAGCACGGCGCATTCGGCGAGGCGTGCCGCGAAATCGCCATCGCGGATATCCTGGCCCAGCGCCGACCGATGCGGCAGGTCGCGGATGGCGTTGCGTTCCCGCAGAGCCTGCGCCTCCAGGCCGGTCTCCACCGCCGCGGCCTCGATCATCATCTCGATGATGTAGTTCGCCTCCGGCTTGCCGGCGCCGCGATAGGCCTCCATCGGCGCCGTGTTGCTGAAAGCGCCCTGCGCGGTGAAATGCACGGCCGGAATGGCATAGACGCCGCTGAGTGCGGTGGCCGGCGTGTGGCTCGCGCAATAGGGGCCGTTGGAGGAGAGATAGGCGCCCATCTCCGAGACGGACTGCACCTCCAGCGCCAGGAAGCGGCCTTCGGCGTCGAGCGCCAGCCGCGCCGTGGCGTCCATGCCGCGCCCATGGGCGGAGGCCGCGAAATCCTCGCCCATGCTGGCCACCCAGCGGATGGGGCGGCCGAGCAGCCGGGCCGCGTGCAGCAGCACCACATGCTCGCCAAAGGCCACGTTCTTCACGCCGAATCCGCCGCCGACATCGGGCGCCAGCAGGCGCAGGCTCTCGGGCGCGATGCCGAGCGCGGTTGCGGCCTGGGCGCGGATGGCGTGCATGTTCTGCCCGTTGAGGTGCAGGGTCAGCACGCCCTCCTCGATGCAGGCCAGCGCCGCGCGCGGCTCGATCGGCGCGCAGGTGACGCGCTGGTTGACCAGGTGGCGGGTGACGACATGCGCGGCCCCCGCCATCGCCGCGCGCACGGCGGCCGAATCGCCGCGCTGCCAGCGGAAGGCAAGATTGCCCGGCGCCGCTTCATGCAGCTGCACCGCGCCCCCGGCCAGGGCGGCGGCGGTGGTGGCGAGGGCCTCCAGCGGCGTGTAGTCCACGCCGATCAGCTCGGCCGCATCCTCCGCCTGCTCGCGGCTTTCGGCGATGATGCAGGCCACCGCCTCGCCCACATGGCGCACGCGGCCCTGCGCCAGGGCGGGGCGCGGCGGGACCACCAAAGGCTGGTCGGGCTCCAGGATGGGCAGGGCGGGCAGGCTGCCGATGCCGGCGGCGCGCAGATCCTCGCCGGTCAGCACCAGATGCACGCCCGGGGCGGCGCGCGCGGCCTCCAGCTCCAGCGCGCCCAATGCCGCATGGGCGTGGGGGCTGCGCAGGAAATACGCCTGCAGCGTGCCCGGCGGCACGGCCTGGTCGCTCATGTAGCGACCCTGCCCGCGCAGGAAGCGGTCATCCTCCAAACGCCGAATGGACTGACCGAACATGCGCGCCTCCCGAATCATGGCGCGCAGCTTACCGGCGAATGCGGGTTCGCGTCAGGCCGCCCGCATCTCGCCCAGCATGACCGAGAGTTCGCCGCGCAGCGCCTCGCCCTGGCCGGCCACGGCATCGGTGCTGGCGGTCAGCTGGGTGACGGCGCGCTGCGCTTCCGACATCCCCTCGCCCACTGCCTGGATCTGCGCCGAGACGGCATCCGTGCCCGAGGCCGCCTCGGCCACGTTGCGGGCGATCTCCCGCGTCGCCGCCCCCTGCTGTTCCACCGCGGCGGCGATGGCGTTGGCCACCTCGTTGATCTCCTCCACCACGGCACCGATGCCCTGGATGGAGCGCACCGCCGCCCCGGCCGCCGCCTGGATGGCGCTGATCTGCGCGCCGATCTCGCCCGTGGCGCGGCCGGTCTGGGCGGCAAGGCTCTTCACCTCCGAGGCGACGACGGCGAAGCCCTTGCCCGCCTCGCCCGCCCGCGCCGCCTCGATGGTCGCGTTCAGCGCCAGCAGGTTGGTCTGGCCGGCGATATCGCTGATCAGGCGCACCACCTCGCCGATCTTCTCGGCGGCACCCGTCAATTCGCGCATGGTCTCATCGGTGCGCTGGGTTTCCGCGAGCGCACGGCCGGCGACCTCGGCCGCCTGGGACACCTGGCGCGTGATCTCGCCGACCGAGGCGGCAAGTTCCTCCGCCGCCGCCGAGACGGTCTGCACATTGGCGCTGGCCTGGCCGGCGCTGGAGGAGACCTCGCCCGCCTGGGCCGCGGTGCGGTCGGTGCCCTCGCCCAGCGCATGGGCGGCGCCGCGCAGGGTCTCCACCTGCTCGCCCAGCCGCACCACCACGCCGCCGATCGAGCCCTCAAGGCGCTGCGCCAGGGCCAGGGTCGCCGCGCGGCGCTCGGCCTCGGTGGCCAGGCGCTGTTCCTGGGCGGCCTGGTCCAGCGCCGCGGCCCGTGCGGCTTCCAGGCGCATCGCCTCCAGCCCCTGGGCCAGCTTGGCGAATTCATCCTGGCCCTCGGTGCCCGGCACTTCCGTCACATAGTCGCGCGCCTTGAGGCGTACCGTCGCCGCATCAAGGCGGGCGAGCGGCCGCAGCACACGCAGCAGCAGCAGCCAGGCCGAGAGCAGCAGGCCCAGCACGGCCCCCGCCAGCACGGCGAAGGAGAGCTGGGCGCGCCAAGCGGCGGCGTCCACCAGCTGCGCCAGCTGCTCCTCCGTGACCTGCGTTGCCGAATCACGCACCTCCAGCAGGCTGCCGATCAGCGGCGTGGTGCGCTCGATGAAGGCGGGGCCTGCCAGGCGGTGCGAGCCCGGCTCGGCCTGGGTGGCGGAAAGGGTGCGGAACTCCTCGAAATAGCGCTGCCGCGCCGCAGCCATGGCCGCCACGAGGCGGGGCTCTGTCCGCACGGTCGGATCGGCCTCGATCAGGCGCCAGGCGATGTCCACCGCGCCGCGCGAGGCCTGGATGGTGGTGCGCTCATCCAGCGTCGGCGCCCGGCTGCCGGAGACCGCATTGGCCACCGTGCTGCGCTCCCGCCCCGCCGCATCGCGCGCGAGCCAGGAGGCCTGCTTCAGGGCGTTCACGCGCGCCACCACGGGCTCGATGGCGCCGCCCTTCTGCAACAGCAGCGCCCAGATCCGCTGCTGAAGCTCCACGAAGGTGGACATCTCGCGGAAGAAGCCGCCGCGGACCAGATCCGCCGGCCGCTCGGCCAGGGGCCGGGCCAGCTGGGCATCGGCGCCGCGGCGCAGCTCGGCGAGGCGGGTGAGGCCCTGCTCCAGGTCGGCCAGCATGGCGGCTGTCGCGGCGCTGTGGCTGCGCTGCATGGCGGCGCGCGCCGCGGCCAACTTCAGCTCGAATTGCTGACGGTGGCGCTGGATCGCGCCCCGCGTCTCGGCGGAGGCGGGTGCGGCGGCGCTGAGCGCGGCATTGGTGAGCGCGCGCTCCAGCAGGAGTTCGAACAGCCCCTCATTGAGGCGGTTGGCGGCCTGGTCCATCTCCAGCGCCTGTGCGGCGGCACCCCATTCCTGCCACGCGCTGCGCAGCGTGACCGCGGCGGGGATGATGGCGAGCCCCGCCAACAGCAGGCAGCCCCCCAGGATGGGGGCTCGCACCGAGCGAAAAAAAGAGGACATGCAGGCCAAGTCTCCGGATGAATGGTCCGGAGGATCACCGGGCGGGATAAAGAAATCCCTAACCCGGCCCTGGTTCAGCCGTGCTGGTCGGGCGCGGCCGCGCTGTTGAGCTGGATATAGTTCTCGATTCCCATCTGGCGGATCATGTCGAACTGGGTTTCGAGGAAATCCTCGTGCTCCTCCTCATTGGCGAGGATGGCCTTCAGCAGGTCCCGGCTCACATAGTCCCGCACGCCCTCGCAATGGGCGATGCCCTCGCGCAGGTCGGCCAGGGCCTTGACCTCGAGCTTGAGGTCGCACTCCAGGACCTCCTTCACGTTCTGCCCGATCAGGATCGGGTTCAGCCGCTGCACATTGGGCAGGCCGCCCAGATAAAGGATGCGCTTGATGAGGTCATCCGCGTGCTTCATCTCCTCGATGCTCTCGGCGTATTCGTGCTTGGCGAGCTTTGTCACCCCCCAGTCATCCAGCATGCGGGCGTGCAGGAAATACTGGTTGATGGCGGTCAGTTCATTGGTGAGCTGGATGTTGAGGTGTTCGAGAACGGTCGGGTCGCCCTTGGGCATGCGGGGTAGGTCCTTTGCGGGTCAGCCCTTGGCAGGGCCTTCCCGCAAGATTTGCAAAACCGTGGGCGCACAGCAACTACATTGTGCGCGCCCACCGCAGCAGGCGTAGACTTCGGCAGGTCGTTGCGCACCTTGCGCGATGGCGGCGCGCACGTCGCCATCGCTGATGCCGTTGCAGAGGCAGACTACCATGTGCCCTCGCCCTTCCCTGCGACCGTCAGCGCCAGCCCGCGCGCTGCATGATGCGCAGCGCCTCGGGCGAGAGCGCGCCGATGCGCGCGGCATTCAGCTGGTCCTGCTTGAAGGCGCCGAGGGCGCGCAGGAAGGCGCTGGGCTGGGCATCGGCCACGACCGGGTATTCGCTGTTGCTGTCGGCGAAGATGGTCTGCGCCGCCTGGCCACTCAGATATTCGAGGAAGGCCACGGCCGCCTCGCGATTCGGCGCGGTGCGGACCACGCCGGCGCCCGAAATGTTCACATGCGTCCCGCGGTCGCCCTGGTTCGGGAAGAGCACGGCCATCTTCTCGGCCACCGCGCGGTCCTCGGCGCGCTGCGAGCGGGCCAGGTTGCCGAGATAGTAGGTGTTCGAGATGGCAAGCCGCCCCTGTCCGGCCGCCACCGCGCGGATCTGGTCGGTGTCGCCGCCGGCGGGCGGGCGCGAGAGGTTGGCGGCAATGCCGCGCGCCCAGGCCTCGGTCGGCTCCGCCCCATTCGCCGCGAGCATGCTCGCCGTCCAGCCGATCGAGTAGATGTTGCCCGAGGAGCGCGTGGAGACCATGCCGCGAAACTCGGGCTTGGCCAGGTCCTCGTAACGCGTGAGGCCCGCCGGCAGGCCGATGGTCCTGTCATACATCACCACGCGCGCCCGCATGGAAAAGCCGAACCAATGCCCCTCGGGGTCACGCAGATGGGCCGGGATGCGGGCATCGAGCACGGCCGATTGCGCCCTTTGCAGCACCCCCGCTTCCTGCGCGCGGGCCAGGCGCCCGGCATCCACCGTGATCAGCACATCGGCCGGGCTGTTGGCGCCCTCCGAGCGGATCCGCTCCAGCAGCTGGTCGGCATTGGCCTCGATCAGGCGGACGCGGACGCCGCTTTGGCGCGTGAAGCCGTCATACAGCTCGCGATCCGTGTCGTAGTGGCGCGCGGAGTAGAGGCTCAGCACGCGCTCCTGCGCGCGGAGCAGAGCGGGTGTGAAGAGCGTCGCGGTGGTGGCGGCGAGGAGGCTGCGGCGGTGCATGGCGTTCCCTGTGGTGTGGCGTCTGGCGATTGGGTAACGCAACTGCGAACCATTCGCAAGCCCAATTGCGAATGTTTCGCAACTGCAGCCATGTTGCACCCGCCGCCCCCTCGCCCTCCTTGATCGGGATCAATCCGGCGCGAGGCCGCGCAGGAATTTCGCGCGGGCCCCCGCGCCGGCCATCAGGAACACATGGTCCGACCCGCCCAGGATGAAGCGGGCGCCCAGCGCGATGTAGTCGCGTGCCACCACCTCGTCATAGACGCCGCCCATGCCCAACACCTTGCCATGCCGCGCGCAGGCGGCCGCGACACTGGCATAGGCTGCGCGCACGCGCGGATGGCCGATGTGCCCGGGGATGCCCATGGTCGCCGTCAGGTCGCTCGTGCCGAACATCAGCACATCCACGCCGGGGATGGCCGCGATGGCGTCGGCATTGGCGACACTCTCCTCGGTCTCGACCATGCAGGCGATCAGCACCTGCTCATTGCTTTCGCGCTGGGCGGTCGCGGCATCAGGCGCCTGGAAGCCGTAGAGGATGGGCGGGCCGCCCCAGCTTCGCATGCCCAGCGGCGGGAAGCGGAAGGCCTCCACCACCTGCCTGGCCTCGGCCACCGTATCCACATGCGGCACGACGACGCCCATGGCGCCATTGTCGAGGCAGCGCGTGCCCTCGAACAGCGCGTCCTTGCAGCAGCGCACGATGGGCGTGCAGCCCTGGCCCAGGGCGGCCATGGAAATCTGGGCCGCGTCATCCACGCTCCTCGCGCCGTGTTCCATGTCGATGAAGAGCCAGTCGAAGCCCGTCGCCGCCGCCAGCGCGCCAACGGCCGAGCCGCGCAGGTGATGCACGCCGAAGCCGAGCGAGAGCCCGCCCTCGGCCAGGCGCTGCTTGGCGATGTTCTGGATGATGGGCATGAGGCGTCCTCCGGTTTTGCGGTGAGCGCATCACGCGGACCGCGCGCGGTCAATCAGCGCTTGATCAGCGCCTCCAGCGTCTCCAGCCGGTCGGCCTCGGCGGCGGGCTTGTCGCGGCGGATGCGGGCGATGCGTGGGAAGCGCAATGCCACGCCCGATTTGTGGCGCGGCGAGTATTGCGCGGCGTCGAACTCCACCTCCAGCACCAGGGCCTTCTCCACCTCGCGCACGGGTCCGAAGCGCGCCGTGGTGTGGTCACGGATCCATTTGTCGAGGAAGGCCAGCTCGGCATCGGTGTAGCCGGAATAGGCCTTGCCGATGGGGACCAGCTCATCGCCGCGCCACAGCCCGAAGGTGTAGTCGGAATAGAAGCTGCTGCGCTTGCCGTGGCCGCGCTGCGCGTACATCAGCACCGCATCCACGTTCAGCGGATCGCGCTTCCATTTCCACCAGGGGCCCTTCACGCGGCCGGGCGAATAGATGCTGTCGCCGCGCTTGAGCATCAGCCCCTCGATGGAGGCGGCGCGGGTGCCGGCGCGGATTTCGGCCAGTTCCTCCATGCTGGAAAACGCGATGAGGGGCGAGAGGTCCATGCGCGCGGGCGCTTCACGCGCATGCCAGGCTTCCAGCCGCGCACGGCGCGCATCAAAGGGCAGCACACGCAAGTCCTCCTCGCCGTCAAACAGCAGGTCATAGAGGCGCACATGGGCGGGGTGGTCGCGGAGCATCTTCGCGCTCACCACCTTGCGGTTCAGCCGCTGCTGGAGGTCGCTGAAGGGTGCGACCTCACCCTCGCGCATCACCAGCAATTCGCCATCGGCCACGCCATGGAAGCGCATCGCCGCGATGATCTCGGGGAAGGTGCTGGAGATGTCCTCGCCCGAGCGGGACCAGAGCCTGGCGCCGCCCGGCCCCGCCGTGAGCTGCACGCGGATGCCGTCCCATTTCCACTCCGCCCGCCAGTCGGGCGCATGGAGCTTGCCGAAATCCGCATCCTCCAGCTGATGCGCCAGCATCAGCGGGCGGAAGACGGGGGCGCCATTCGGATCAGGCCGCGGCCCTGTCCCGTCCAGCCAGTCGAAGAGCGCGAGATAGGGCGGCGCGACCCCGTGCCAGACCTCCTCGATCTCGCCGAGATCCACTTGCGCCCATTCCGCCAGCGCCGCCTTGGCGAGCCGCCCCGAGGCACCGACGCGCAAGCCGCCGGTGATGAGCTTGATCAGCGCGAGCCGCGAGCCCGCATCCAGCGCATCCAGCCAGGCCGCGATGATGCCGGGCAATGCCGATTTCGGCGCCGTCTCCAGCGTCTGGATCACTTCGGCCAGCGTCGGTGGCGGGGCATTGCTGCCGGTATGGTCGGGCCAGAGCAGCGCGATGGTCTCGGCAAGGTCGCCCACGTAATCATAGCTGAGCGCAAACAGCGTGGCGTCGGTGCGCTCGGCGATGAGTTCGCGCAGCAGCGCGGGCTTGGCGGCGCGGAACACCAGCTCGCCCGCCAGCGCGGCCAGGCCGATGCCGCGATCCGGGTCGGGCTGGCCCGCGAACCATTGGCGCAGCAGCGCCACCTTGCCGTTGCGTCCCGGCGTGAAGACCAGGCGTTCCAGCAGCTCGGCGAAATCGGGAAGGCTCATTCCTCCTCCCCCTCCCCGCGGCCCACCAGATGCAGCGCGCGCCCGCGAATGCCGCGCTGGCCGAGTGCGTGGATCAGCGCCTCCTCCCGCCCATGCGTGACCCAGACCTCGGGCGCTTCCACCTCGGTGCAGGTGGCCAGAAGCTCGGGCCAATCGGCGTGGTCGCTGATGACCATGGGCAGTTCCACGCCGCCCTGGCGCGCGCGCTGCCGCACGCGCATCCAGCCCGAGGCGAGGCAGGGGATGGGCTCGGCCAGCCGCCGCGCCCAGCGATCGGCGATGGCGGAAGGGGGTGCCAGCACGATGGCGCCCACCAGGCGCTCCTTGCCCGCGACCGTCGCCGGGATGAGCGGGCCGAGCGGCACGCCCATTTCCTCATACAGCGTGCAGAGCTTCATCAGCGCGCCATGCACGGGGATGGGCGCATCCCAGCCCGCCTCGCGCAGCAGCGAGATCAGCCGCTGCGCCTTGCCCAGCGCATAGCAGCCGATGACATG
>NZ_JAIEQY010000287.1 GCF_019747315.1 Roseococcus sp.
GGATTTGAAGCGCGCGACCAGATCGGACAGACTGCTCTCAGCCGCTCCCCTCCGTTCCTGCTGCCTCACGCTACTTGGCATCAAAGAGTCACCCTTCCGCGCGAAATACACACCCATGCAATTGTTGTAACCATCCGATAATACCGGCGGCGGTGTGCCTCTGATCGATACAATCGGCGCTAAATCGACGAACGTATAGGCCAACGCCTGCTTTCAACCGAGCCCAACAGCACGCCGAGTGACCAGTACGGGCACGATGGCGACAATGCCGTCAAAAGCGCCAGAACCCTTGCGTCAGGCGGTCGCTCTGGCACGCCCAGCCAGCGGGAACGGGCTTGCGCAACGCAGCCAACCCGATGCTTTGCGAGGTGCGCCCCTCCAAGATCGCCTCGACAACGTCCGGCGCCAACAGCGTCAGTCGTAGCAGACTGCCCAGATAGCCCCTCTCGATCCGCTCCGCCTCGGCCATCTCGCTGATGGACGCGTAGCGCCCCTCGTCCAGCATCCGCTGATACCTGAACCCCCTCGCCAGGGCCTTCACCAGCGTGGGGTCGGCTCGCGTGGTGATCGGCGCCACGCCATCCGCCATCGGCGTCACGACGGTCTTCCGCCCTGGCCGGTGGCGGATTGCCAGCGGCACCCGGACCGTGACGCTGGTCGCCGTGGTCATGCTGCCGACCTCAGCGCATCGGGCGCGATGGCGCCGAGGTCGCGGACAAGGCCGCCGAGGCCATCCAGCCGCAGCCGAATGTCGGCGCCGGCCGGGCCGACCACCACCCGCTCCACCAGAGACCGCACGATCCGCGCCTGCTCCGCCGGGAAAAGATGCTCCCACAGCGGTTCGAGCCGGTGCAGCGCGTCCTGGGTGTCGCCCTCGGTCAGGTCCGGCGCTTCCCTGCGCGCCGCCCGCCAGGTGCCCACCACGATCTCGGGCTGCCGTAGCAGCGCCCGCACCTGATCCACGACCGCCGCCTCAATCTCCGCCGCCGACACCCGGCGCACAATGGTGTCGTCGCCGGCGGCGTCGCCCTTGAGCACGCGCTGCGCCACGTAGTAGCGGTAGAGCCGGCCATTCTTCCTGGCGTGGGTCGGCGACAGCGCCCGGCCATCCACCCCAAAGATCAGCCCCTTGAGCAACGCCGGCGTCTGCGCCCGGTTCTGATTGGCCCGCACGCGCGGGCTGATCTGCAGCACGGCATGCGCCCGATCCCACAGCTCCCGCGGCACGATCCCCTGGTGCTCGCCGGGATAGATGTTTCCCTTGTGCGCCGCCTCGCCGGCATAGGTCCGGTTGTTCAGCAGCTTGTAGACGTCCCCCTTGTCCAGCGGCCGGCCTGTCTTGCTGGTGGCGCCCTCCGCTTGCAATCGCCGCACGGTCTCGATGCCCGAGCCCGTCTCGGCGAAGATCTCGAACACGCGGCGCACCCGCGGCGCTTCGTCCTCATTGACGATCAGCTTCCGCGCCACGACGTCATAGCCGAGCGGCACCTTGCCCCCCATCCACATGCCGCGGGCGCGGGAGGCGGCAAATTTGTCGCGGATTCTCTCGCCAATGACCTCTCTTTCGAATTGGGCAAAGCTCAGAAGGATGTTCAGCGTGAGCCGGCCCATGCTGGTCGTTGTGTTGAAGCTCTGTGTGACCGACACAAAGGTCACGCCGTGCGCGTCCATCACCTCCACCAGCTTGGCGAAATCCATCAGTGAGCGGCTGAGTCTATCGATCTTGTAGACCACGATGACGTCGACCAGATCGGCTTGGATGTCGCGCAGCAGGCGCTGCAGCGCCGGGCGCTCCAGCGTGCCGCCAGAGAACCCGCCATCGTCGTAGCGGTCGCGGACTAACACCCAGCCTTCGGCACGCTGGCTGGTAATGTACGCTTCGCAGGCGTCGCGCTGCGCGTCGAGGGTATTGAATTCCTTCTCCAACCCCTCGTCAGTGGATTTGCGCGTGTAGACCGCGCAGCGCAGCTTCTTCGTGGTGGCCGGCATGGCCGGCTCAATGCGGGCGCGGCGGGTCATGCATCACCTCGCGCGCGCAGCCCGAAGAACGTCCAGCCGTTCCACCGCGTGCCGGTGATGTGGCGGGCGATGGCCGAAAGCGATTGATAGGGCCGCCCCTCGAACTCGAAGTCGTCCTGGCGCACGGTGACGACGTGCTGCACGCCCTGCCATTCCCGGATCAGGCGCGTGCCCGCCAGTGGCCGACTATCGGCGCGGATCCGGCGCAGGACGACGTTACCGCCGTCCAGTTGCTCACCCAACGCCACCAGCCGATCAACCGTCTCGGGCTTCAGCCCGCCATAGGCCAGTTCCTGGATGCGGTACGCCAGACGGCTCTGGATATAGCTCCTGCTGAACGGCGGGGGTTCCTTGCCATAGAGTTCAAGCCACTGGCGCTTCAGCGTGGCGATGGGCGCGGCATGCAACGCCGCCAGCCGGCTCAGCACCTGCGTCGGCGGAATCTTCGGGATGATGGGCGCCGCGGCGGCTGCGGCGATGGATCGTCTGGTCATGCGAGTCCCTTCCTGTTGGGGTTCGCATGCAGGCGCTGCCAGGCGGTGGAGTGTAGGAGAATGTCTCTCCCCTCCCCGGCCTGTCTGCCAGCCTGCGCATCTTCCTCTGCGGTGCGGCTGCGCAGCCGCACCAGCCCCGCAGCCAAGATGCTGCACACCTCACGGAGGTGAGGAGGCAGGTGGGCATTGTTGGCATTTGACAGGGGCATCGGGATCCACGCGCATTGTCCTGCCTGTTATTTACGGATTTCGGGTAGTGCCATTCTCACCGCAGCGCGCGACGCCCCATCATCACGCCGCCTTGTCGGTCGCTTCCGGGCCAAACATGGCCCAGATGTCGCGCAGCCGTCGCTTCAGGGTGCTTTCATCGGGCACCTTGCCTCCGTTGCTGAGGAACCAATCCTGCATGTGCCGAAGCAGCGCTCCATAGGATTCTGGAACGCCTTCGAAGTAGATCCGCCGAAATGCCTCGAGACGAGCAGGCTCCCAGTTATACCGCCCCTGGAAGCCGCGGTTCGCCGTGCCCTTCACACCGATTTCGAAGTCATCCAGCCCGTCTTCGATGGCCGCGTAGCGCGCGAGTTCCTCGTGGCGCACACCGACCTCGTCGCGGATGACCGAGTAGCCGCGATCATCCTCGCCCGTGCTGATCAGACGGCGATAGCCGCCCTCCGGCGCTGCCAGCCAAAAGATCATCTGCGACCCAGCGCGCAGCACGTACCAGGCATCTTCCGGCCGCAGTTCAACAAGGCCCTGGACGTAGCGCTGGGCGTCGGGGATGGGCATGGGGCTATCGCCGACCACGGCTTCATAGTGGCCATCCTCTACAAGCAACCTTCCGATGGTCGCGGAGAGCCGAATCCTGCCCTCACCGGCCAGGACAGCCATGTCGAGCAGCGAAAGACCAAGCCGCTCGCAGACTTCGTCGATCTGATAGAACACCTTCTTCTTTGGTGGCTTTGCCATCGTGCCCGCCCTCAACTCTTCCGGATGCTGCGCAGACGCCGATAGGCTAGCACCACCTGCCCCATGTCCTTGCGCATGTCGGGAGGCAGCCGCTGCGCCTCGACAAACATCCGATCGAGAGGAATGCCGAGAATGGCCGCGGCACGCTCCACCACCTCGTCGCTCGGCGGCTTGTCGAGATTGCGCTCGATCCGTGACCAGTAACCGGGGGAAATCCCAAGCCGCTCCGCAAAATCATTGAGCCCGATCGCGAGCTCCGTGCGCCGGGCGCGCACCACTTCGCCAAAAGCCATCACACGCCTCCTTCCACCAGGCCGTAGCGCGACAGGCGCACGGCGATGAACCGCTCCGACACGCCGAAATCACCAGCCAGTGCCGCCATCACGCCAGCCAACGTGTCATGCGGATTGCTAGCCGCGACGATCGGACTGGCAGGTCGGCCTTGGTGCGGACCGCGTGTGAGACGCAACCCCTCGCTGCGCGCATAGGCCAGCAGGCGCGTGTGCAGCGGCACTGGCGGCGCCAGCAGAGCGCCCATGAATTCATTGGCCCGGGCTTCCGCGCCACGGCCGGCGCGTTCGAGTGCCTGCGGCGAACTCGCCACCGCGTGATAGCGCTGCTCTCCGCGGGCCAACGCTGCTGGCACGTCAAACAGCAGGTGGCCGAGCTCATGCGCCGCGGTGCTCAGAGCGAGATCCGGGCGATTGGCCGTCATCGGTCCATTCACCGCAATGTAGGCCCAGCCGGGCTCGTGCGCATCGATGTCGCAGAGGCCAAGCACGGTCTGGCCGAGCTCATCTCGTAAGGCGCGGCCCAATTCCCAGGAGACCGACAGGGCCCGGCCATTCACCTCCACGGCGCGGCAGGCATCGATCAGGGACAGGAGGGTCACGGCCAGGCTGTCGGGCTCGCGTGGGACCTGCCGGCGGACCTGCGCCGCGACGCCGCGAATAGTGGCGGCAGCTGCGTCCGTGCGCGAGCTTAGCGCCGCGCCCGGAGCATAGGCGACTTCGATCGGCATAGGAGCAGGGTCCTTGTCTTGGAGACGTTTGGGAAACGGTAAGTTCACTCTATGTTCCCCATCACGATGAGTCCAGCACCCTCAGCCGGAGGGGGTGCGGAAATCCGGCAAGGCCGCACCCCCTGTCAGCTAAGCCTCTGGGCAATGACCCTAAGTCTCTGAAAATGAGGGGGTGCATTGATCCCACCGTGGCATTTACGCACCCCCTTGCACCCCTATGCACTGGTCGCACCCCCGACCGCGGGACTGATCTGAGCTCATCGCAATCGACCAAGCCGAAAGGGCCGTGGGATGAGAGAGAAACAGAAGTTGCAGCCGCATCTGCCTGAAAATTGGGACAGAAGTCAGGTCCAGACGGCCATGTCCGCCGCTCGCCATCACGCCGCGCGCTTCGCCAGGCAGCGCCAGCTGTCCCGGGCGGATCGGGAGGACCTGGCCCAGGACACCCTGCTCGCCATCCTCGAGGCGAGTGGGCGCTTCGACGCGGCACGGGGCTCCTGGACCACCTTCGTCGCGGTGTTGGCGCGCCGGGCCATCATCGACCGCGCCCGGCTGCCAGCACCCCCCGAATGCGTGTCCCTCGACGGCAAGGCCACTGCCGCCATCCTGAGTCGCCTCGTGGTGCTCCAGGCCGATCCCGATATCGCCCTCGCGTTCGGGCGCATTGAGGAAGATCTCCCGCCGGCACCGCGAGCGCTGCTGCGGCGAATCACTACGCACCTTGATGTCATGGCGGCGCGCGACGCCAGCGATGCGTCCCCCGCCACCTTCTATCGCGAGTTGCACGACTTGCGCTGCTGGCTCCGCGCGCTCGGCGTCCGCCCTGTAGCGACAGCATCCACGCGCAATGCGGCGCGGATGCCTTCGGAGCCGTGAGAACGATTTCCGCCAAATCCGTAAATAACACAGTGAGCCATTCTGCTGCGAAGGAACCCTACGCGATGCACCTCACATCCCCTGAAATGCTGACCACGAAAATCGGGCTGAGCATCGAGGATCTGCTCGACATCGTTCTCACGGAGAACGGCCTGTGTGATCGCTTCGCCGATGCGGCGCCGGGCGAGGTCATCGTCTACCACGTCGGCTTGCTGGCCCGTGATCGGGACAAGGTCGCGTCCGAGCTGCCGCCTGAGCGCCGCGAGGATCTCGAAGTGGTCGCGCGTCGCGTCATGGCGATGGCGGAGGCGGGTCTCGGGCATCTCCTGCAGCGTCGCGTTTCGCCGACGCGCTGCGCCTATCTGCTGGCGGTTTGCCAGCGACCGCTGAGCGCCCGCAGTGCGGCGGCACTCGCGCTGGCGGACCTGCTCGGTCGGGAGGCCGCGTGATGGACGCGCATCTCCCCAACCGCCCCAGCCTCGATGCCGCGCGGCGCTTGTCTGTGTCGGAATTCCTGACGCTACCGGCCGAGCATCTTGCACTCCTGCAGGAGGACGCCCGCGCTGCGCTGGACGCCGCCAACCGGATCCGTGACTGGATCGAGGGCACCATTGCCCTGCGATATGAGCAGCGCGCTGTCGGCGCCCGCGCCGCGGCCGGCAAGGACACCGGCACGGTCCGCTTTCAGGACGGCACCGTGGAGGTGGTCGTCGATCTCCCCAAGCGCGTGGATTGGGATCAGCCCCGGCTTGCCACGCTCGCCGAACAAATCCGAGCCGGCGGCGAAGACCCTGGCCAATACGTTGAGGTCAGCTTCAAGGTCTCGGAGCGGGCCTACACCGCATGGCCGGACCGCATCCGCGCTGCCTTCGAACCGGCACGCACGGTGCGCACGGGCAAGCCGAGCTATCGCCTCACCATCATGTCGGAGACTGCGCAGCGCGACAGCCCGCATGCCTTGGGCACCTACACAACGCAGGGAGACCGCTGATGACCCTGCGCATCATCACCGCGGATGAGCGGCAGGCTGAATTGCGCGGCATCAAGGCCGTGATCTTCGGCAAGAGCGGCATCGGCAAGACCTATCTCCTGCTGACGCTCGATGAAGGCACCACGCTCTTCTTCGACCTGGAGGCAGGCGATCTCGCCGTGCAGCACTGGCGTGGCGCATCCATTCGTCCGCGCACCTGGGAGGAATGCCGCGACCTCGCGCTGTTCCTGGCCGGCCCCAACCCCGCGCTGCGCGACGACCAGCCCTATTCCGCCGCGCAGTATGCGCGCGTCCTGCAGGCCTATGGCGATCCGGCGCGCATGGACGGCTTCACGACCATCTTCGTGGACAGCATCACCGTCGCCGGCCGGCTCTGCTTTCAGTGGTGCCGCGGCCAGCCCGAGGCGCATTCCGAAAAAACCGGCAAGCCCGATACCCGCGGAGCCTATGGGCTGCACGGCCGCGAGATGATCGCCTGGCTCACGCATCTCCAGCATGCGCGTGGCCGCAACGTGATCTTCGTGGGCATCCTCGACGAGAAGCTCGACGACTTCAATCGCAAGGTCTTCGTGCCGCAGATCGATGGCAGCAAGACCGGCCTCGAGCTGCCCGGCATCGTCGATCAGGTCATGACGCTGGCCGAGATCAAGATGGACGCCCCAACGGGCAAGGCGCCGCCTCCCCCGTTTCGGGGGCTGGTCTGCCAGACGATCAATCCCTGGGGCTATCCGGCCAAGGACCGCTCCGGCCGGCTCAACATGCTGGAGCCGCCGCATCTCGGGCAGCTCTTCGAGAAAATCCGCTCGCCGATGCCGCAGAGCGTCGCGCACGACCCGCCGCCACTCGCGCTGGCCGCCCCCACCGACATCCCCAACACCTGACCGAAGGAGAAGCATCATGGCTTCCTGGAACGATTACAACGACGCCCAGTCGAACCCGAACCTGATCCCCAAGGGGACGCTCGTGAAGGTCCGCCTCACCATCCGCCCCGGCGGCTTCGATGATCCGAGCCAGGGCTGGACGGGAGGCTACGCCACGCGCGGCAGCACCGGCGCCGTCTACCTCAACGGCGAATTCACCGTGCTGGAGGGGCCCTACGCCAAGCGGAAGATCTTCACGCTGATCGGCCTCTACAGCCCCAAGGGGCCGGAATGGGCGGGGATGGGCCGCAGCTTCCTGCGCGGGATGCTGAACTCCGCCCGTGGCATCTCGGACAAGGATGTCTCGCCCCAGGCCCAGGCGGCGCGCCGCATCAGCGGCTTCGCGGATCTCGACGGGTTGGAGTTCTTGGCCAAGATCGACCACGGCACTGATGTCGGCGGCGAAGCCAAGAGCGAAATCCGCATGGCGGTGACGCCGGACCATCGGGATTATGCGCAGGCGATGGGCCGGCAGGTGGCGGCAGCGGGTTATGCGCCGCCACAACCTGCCTATGCCCCGCCGGCACCGGCCTATGCGCCGCCCGTGCACACGCCACCGCCCGCCGTGCCAGCCATGCAGCAGGGCGCCTTCCCCATCCCGGCGCCGCAGCCCGCCGCTGGTGCTGACCCGCGCCCCGCCTGGGCGCGCTGAGGAAGGCCGCACCACATGATGCTCCGCCCCCGCCAGAAGCTTTTCGTCGAGCGCAGCCTTCGTGCGCTCGGCGAGCACGGCAACACCCTCGGCGTCGCCCCGACCGGCGCCGGTAAGACGATCATGCTGTCGGCGGCGGTGGGCGAGCATATCGGCAGCGGCTCTGGCAAGGCCGCGGTCCTCGCGCACCGGGATGAGCTGACGGCGCAGAACCTGGCGAAGTTCCGTCGCGTGAACCCGGGCATCAGCACCTCGGTGGTGGATGCGGCCCAAAAGTCCTGGGCCGGCCAGGTCACCTTCGCCATGGTGCCAACGCTGACTCGCGCGGCCAACCTGGAAACCATGCCGGCGCTGGACCTGCTGGTGATCGACGAGGCGCATCATGCCGTCGCCGAGAGCTATCAGCGCATCATCGAGCGCACCCTGCACCGCAATCCGATGTGCCGCATCTACGGTGTCACCGCCACGCCGAATCGCGGCGATCGCAAGGGCCTTCGAGACGTCTTCTCCAACGTCGCCGACCAAATCCGGCTCGGCGAGCTGGTCCGGTCCGGCCACCTGATGCCGCCCCGCACCTTTATCATCGATGTCGGCGTGCAGGATGAGCTCCGCGCCGTCCGCCAGTCCGGCGACGACTTCGACATGACGGCCGTCGATCGGATCATGAACCGCGCGCCCGTCACCGAGGCCGTCATCGAACACTGGCAGGAGCATGCCAGCGATCGCCAGACGGTGGTGTTCTGCTCGACGGTGCCGCACGCCGAGGACGTCGCCAGTGCCTATCGGCAGGCCGGCGCGTCAGCCGCCACAGTGACCGGCGAGATGCCGGAGCAGGAGCGCCAGCGTGTCTTGGCCGCCTATGCCGCGGGCAGAATCCAGGTCGTGGTCAATGTCGCGGTGCTGACCGAGGGCTGGGATCACCCGCCCACCTCCTGCGTCGTGCTGCTGCGGCCCAGCTCCTTCAAATCCACCATGATCCAAATGGTGGGCCGCGGGCTGCGCACCGTCGATCCGGCCGAGCATCCCGGCATCGTCAAACGCGACTGCATCGTGCTCGATTTCGGCACCTCGTCGCTGCTGCACGGCTCTCTCGAACAGGATGTGGACCTGGAGGGATATGAGCCCGAAGGCGAGGCGCCGACCAAGACCTGCCCCCATTGTGAGGGCGAAATCCCGCTGGCCTGCACCGCCTGCCCGCTCTGCGGCGCCAACCTGATCCCGCCGGTGGTGCCGAGCACCGCCAGTGAGCACCCCAACGGGTCGCTCTCCCAATTCATCATGACGGAGATTGATCTCCTCCAGCGCTCCGCCTTCCAGTGGTGCGATCTGTTCGGCGACGACGCCGCGCTGCTGGCCAATGGGTTCAACGGCTGGGCCGGGATCTTCTTCTTGAATGGGGCCTGGCATGCGGTCGGTGGCGCCAAGGGCGAGGCCGCGCGGCTGCTGTCTATTGGCGAAAGGCTGGTCGCGCTGGCCGCGGCCGATGATTGGTTGAACACCTACGAGACGGACGAGAGTGCCCATAAGAGCAAGCGCTGGCATCGCGAAGCTCCGACCGAGCGCCAGCTGGCCCTCCTCCCGCCCGAGGCTCGCGCCGATCTCGGCATGACCCGTTACCAGGCCTCGGCGCAGCTGACCTTCAAGTTCAACCGCCAGATGATCCGCAGGCTGGTGCGAAATGCGCAGCCCATGGCGTTGGAGCAGGCGGCGTGACTGGCCATGCGCAATCCCGTCCCTCCCTGCGCCATCTGCCGCCGCTCCGCGCGCGGCTTTGGTTGGTTCGATCCGACGCGGCGCCGAACACCGCGGCCCGCTACCTCCTTCTGCAGCATGGCCTGCCAGGCGCTGTGGACCACCCTTGCCGCGAGGAACGCACCCGCCATGGTTGATCTCACTGAACAGGAACAGGCCGCTATCCGCGCCACCATGCGCCCGCTCGGCGAATGCCTGGGGGAGATTGGCTGGCAGACCCGGCTGATTGATCTGACAGAGCCACAGGTGCTGACGCTGATCGAGGTCGCCGTGGGCGGCTTCCAGGACGCCATGCACGCGACCGCCCAGCAGGCGCATGCCCCGCACGGCCCGCTCAGCGCTGCGGATGCGCCCTACTGATGCTCGATCTCAACAGCCGCAGCCAGACGTCGGAGCACGTCAACGCCGCCATCGATGCCGCATTGGTCGCGGGCAACGCGGCCACGCCGCCGCGCAGCTACCTGGGCGGCTCCCGCCTCGGCCATGCCTGCGAGCGGGCGCTGCAATTCGAGTTCGTGAAGGCACCCAAGGATGAGGGTGCCGATTTCGACGGTCGGCTGCTGCGCATCTTTGGCATTGGCCACGCACTGGAGGATGTGGCCGTCGCCTGGCTCCGCGCCGCAGGCTTCGAACTGTTCACCCGCCGCGGGGATCAGCCTGACGGCCCGCAATTCGGCTTCTTGGTCGCGGGCGGTCGCATCCGCGGCCATGTGGATGGCGTCTTCGCCGGCGGCCCCGCCATCCCCGGCATGGCATTCCCCGCGCTGTGGGAATGCAAGACCATGAACGCGAAGTCCTGGCGCGAGACCGCCAACAAGGGGGTGGCAGCCAGCAAGCCGGTCTATGCGGCGCAGATCGCGGTCTACCAGGCGTACATGGACGCCGCCGTGCCGGGGGTAGCGGACAATCCGGCGCTGTTCACCGCCATCAACAAGGACACCGCCGAGCTCCATCATGAGCTGGTGCCGTTCAATGCCGAGTTGGCGCAGCGCATGTCGGACCGTGGTGTCCGCATTCTGGCGGCGACCGACGCCGGCGATCTGCTGCCGCGCATCGCGGCCCAGGCCGACCATTTCGAATGCCGCTTCTGCCCCTGGGCCAAGCGCTGCTGGGCGCAGCCTGCATGAACGCTTGGGGAGATTTCAACGATGCAGCCGCGCTGTCGGATGAGGAGGGTCGCGATCTTCCCGCCGCCGCGCAGGTCGCCCTCGATCGACTTCCCGGCGCAGGACCGGCCGCTGTGGATCCGGCGGCCATCGCCATCTTCCTGGATGTGGTCTTTGGGTATTGCGAGGGGCTGATCCCCGTCCGCGGCTTTGTAGACCAGGGCCAGGGGCTGGACACGCGCCCGCACAACATCTGGCTTCCTGCCGACGCGACAGCCACGGACTTGCTCGCCACCTATGCCAGCTGGGCCGCGCGCGAGGGCAGCGCCGTCTATGTCATCCCCGGCACCGTCACCGAGCAGGGCCAAGCCCGCGCCGAGCATGTCGCGCAGATGCAGGCGCTAGTGGTCGATCTCGACGCCGGCGATGTCCCGGCGAAACTGGCGCATCTTTCCCGCCACTTGGGCGCCCCTACGCTGCTGGTGGAGAGCGGCGGCCGGACGCCCGAAGGGGCTGCCAAGCTGCATGTCTGGTGGCGGCTCACCGAGCCGGCCGAGGGTCAGGATCTGGCCCGCCTCTGCACGCTGCGCGGGGAGGTAGCAGACAAGGTGGGTGGCGACACGCATTTCCGCTCCGCGCACCAGCCGATCCGCGTGCCAGGCACCGTCTATCGCAAGCACGGCGCCGATCGGGTCGTCTCCATCCGCAGCTACGATCCGCGGCGCGAGGTGGATTTGGCGGAATTCACCGAGGCGGTCTCCGCCATGCCCTATCTGCCGGGCCAGGAGCGCGCCACCAGCGCCGCCCCGGGCGACCGGCCGAATCTCGGCAGCGTACTCACCACCCCCGTCCGTGAGGGCGGCCAGGACGGCTGGACCCGCTTCCAGGGGGCGAGCGCCGCGATCGGGCACTTCGTCCGACAGGTGCATGAAGGCCGCATGACCGGCGAACAGGGCTGGGAGGCCATCTGCGGCTACAACGCCGCCTGCCTGCGCCCCACCTGGCCGCTGGAGCGGCTCAAGGCGGAGGCCGACGCACTCTGGGCGCTGCATATCGAGCGCAACGGCTCGGCCATGCTCCGCGCTGATGGCGCACCACCCGCCACGGTCCCGGCCCACACCCTCGGGGCACTACTCGACGACACCTCGCCCATGCCGGACGACCTGATCGGGCCGCGACTGCTGACCCCGGGTGGGATTCTGGTGCTCGGCGGCGCGCCGAAGGTCGGCAAATCCGACTTCCTGATCAACCTGCTGGTGCACGCCGCGGCCGGTGCACGCTTCCTGCGCTTTACCGCCCCACGCCCGCTGCGGGTGTTCTATCTGCAGGCCGAGATCCAGTATCACTACCTGCGCGAGCGCTTGCAGCAGCTGCGGCTCGATCCCGCGATAGTCGCCCGCGCCCGTGAGACCCTCGTCGTCACTCCCAAGCTGCGCATGCTTTTGGACGATACAGGCGTGCCCCTCGTGGTCGCCGCCATCCGCGCCGCATTTCCTGACGCCCCGCCCGACATCATCTGCATCGATCCAATCCGCAACCTCTTCGATGGAGGGCCCGCGGGCGAAGGCGAAAACGACAACGGGGCGATGATGTTCTTCCTGCAGGGCCGGGTGGAAGCATTGCGCGACCAAGTGGCCCCCGAGGCAGGCATCATCCTCGCCCACCACACAAAGAAGCTCAGCAAGCACCAGGTGAAGGAGGATCCCTTCCTCGCCCTCTCCGGCGCCAGTGCGCTGCGCAGCTTCTACACCTCGGGAATGATCCTGTTTCGGCCGGATGAGGAACAGACCCCGCGCGAACTCTATGTCGAGCTGCGCAACGGCCCCGGCCTCGAGCCCATGCTGGTCGACAAACGCGGCGGCGCCTGGGTCGAGCTCGACCGCCAAGGTGAGCGCGTCGTCCGCAAGGATGGCGGCGCAAAACTCGATGCCGAGCGCGACCGCAAGCGCGATGTCATCTTGCAGCTGCTGCTCGACGAAGCGCTGGCAGGGCGATTGTTCACCGCCAAACTATTCGCCGAGAAATTCGAGAACAAGGCTGGGCTCGGCGGCAACAGCACAATTCGCGAGCGCATCAACGTGCTGTGCACGAAGGGCTACATCAAACTGCTCCGCGACGGCGCGCCATTTGGCTACCCGCGCAGCACCTCCACTCTTGGCTACCTGGTCGTTGAGGGCATGCAGTTTGGGCCCGGCACGGAAACCATCGACCACGAGACTGGGGAGATCACCACCTCGGTCATTCCGGTCCTGCCCTCCCACTTTAAGGCCGAGACAACGGGTGCCGTCATCGAGGTCGAGAACCCTCTGGTGTGGGTCTATGCCGAGGGAGAGGAGCCCTGATGCCTCTCCCTCGCAACGGCTCGGAAGCTGCCAGAAATGGTCTGGCAACTACCAAGTTGCTGACCTCAGCAACTTCCCGCTGGCAGCTCTGGCAGCTTCGTTCTCACAATGATTTCAACGTATTGGAAGCTGCCAGAAGCTGCCAGCCAGCAACTTCCCTTGGCAGCTTCAGCAGCTTCGAAAAACCAAACCAATTCAGCCCCTTAGATAAGCTGCCAAGCTGCCAGATTTTCTGCCCCCCTACGGGGGGTGTGCGTGCGCGCCTCAAAGGCGCTCGCACACCACACCCCGGGCGCCTGGTTCGGGTCCGCGGACCACCACCCACCAGGGTCAATCCACCAAAGCCGGGCAGCGACGACGAGCTCCGCCAAGAACCGCGCCGTCGCCGCCCTCACCAGGATCATCCCCTCTCGGAGACCACCATGGATTTCGCGACTCTCACCATGCCCGCCGCGCATGCAAGCGCCCCGCCGATCATTGTCCCGCCCACGATCAGCCTGGCGCATCACGCGGTGCTCGCCCTGGACCTCGGCACCACCACCGGATGGGCAATTCGCCTGGAAAACCAGCGCATCGTCTCTGGCACGATGACCTTCAAGCCGAGCCGATTTGAAGGCGGCGGGATGCGCTTCCTGCGCTTCCACGGATGGCTCGGCGAATTGAAGCGAAGCGTTGGCGGGCTTGAACGGATCGTCTTCGAGGAGGTCCGCTCTCATGCAGGCACGGATGCAGCACATATCTTCGGCGGATGGCTTGCCATTCTCAGCGCGTGGTCCGAGCAGCACGGCGTGCCCTACCAGGGCGTCCCGGTCGGGACGATCAAGCGCTTTGCCACCGGCAAGGGCAACGCCAACAAGGCAGCCATGATCGCTTCAATCGAGGCCCGTGGCTTTCGGCCTGCCGATGACAACGAGGCCGATGCTATCGCGCTTCTGCTCTGGGCGACCGATCCCACCAGAGGCCGCGCATGAGCATGCACGGCGCACCGCAGCCGCCCCGGTCCTGCCTCGACCGCGGCATCCGCAGCCCGATCAACGAAACCGAAGTCAACGCCATGCGCGCTGCCGCCTGGCATCGGCACGGTGTGGCCGCGATCCCGGTCGAGGACATCATGGATCCCTGGCTGCGCCAGGCCATCACCAACGAAGCCAACCGGCGCTGGGGGCGTCGCAACGGAGAGAACCACCATGGCCGGTAAGCGCAAGGCAAAGCGGGCGATCGAGGATCTGTCGAAGCCGTCGAAGTGGCGGCTGCAACACGGCGACTTCTCGGAACCGATCCGTGCGGCTGATCCCGAAACGGGGACGCCCGTGGCGCATCGCCGCGCCGTGGACGCACTGGGCATGATGCTGGCCAATGGCACCATCACCCCGCAGATGCACGAGGCGGGCTGCATCTTCCGCACGCTGTTCCGCTCCGCCGCGCTGGACAGCATCGCCACCACCCAATTCGTGCGTGTTGGCGGCGCGACAGCGGACACCATGTCGGCCCGGCAGGTGGATGCGCGACGGCGTGTGGTCCGCGCCATGGACGCGCTGGGTGGGCACGGCAGCCCAGCCGGCTCCGCCATATGGTTCGTGGTGGGGCTTGAGATGTCGATCCGCGAATGGTCAGCACGCCAGGGCTGGTGCGGCAGGGCAGTGCCGCAGCCCATCGCGGGCGGTATGCTGGTTGCGGGCTTGGGCATCCTGGCGATGCATTTCGGGCTGACGCCACGGTCACAGGCGGCGTGACGTGGCGCGCCGCTATTCCGAGGCCAGGATGTAGGCGACGGCCTCGGAGATCATCGTGAGAGGCAAGGCAGGGTGGTGGGCCAAAAGGACTTCACGCACCACCCTGCCGTCGCCCTCACCGGGCCTGGTGTGCAGTCCGGCTGGGCGTCGTGCTGCCCGTGCAGCGGCCAGCGCAGCCCGGCTGATCCACGGAAGCACTGGATGGGGTTGGTCGCCGTGGGGCATGCCCAACGGTATCGCCCCTATGAGAACAAGACAAGAACATGCTATCAGGGGCGGGAACCGAAAGGAGATGAGCCATGGCCAAACGACCCCCGGCACGCATGCGCCCTGTTGACGCCGCGACCGTCCGATTAATGGAGCT
>NZ_JAIEQY010000271.1 GCF_019747315.1 Roseococcus sp.
GCGCCATGGGCGGCCAGCACGGCGCGGGCCAGCGGGTGCTCGCTGCCGGCCTGGAGCGCGGCGGCCAGGCGCAGCGCCCCGGGCTCGGCCTCATGCAGCCCGGCGAGGATGGGCTTGCCCTCGGTCAGTGTGCCGGTCTTGTCGAAGGCGACGAGCGTGACCCCGGCCGCGCGCTCGATGGATTCCGCGTCGCGCAGCAGGATGCCGGCCCGCGCCGCCGCGCCCGTCCCCGCCATGATGGCGGCCGGCGTGGCCAGTCCCAGCGCACAGGGGCAGGCGATGACCAGCACGGCGACCGCATGCATCAGCGCCGCCTCCGCCCCCACGCCCACCGAGAGCCAGCCAAAGAAGGCCAGCGCCGCGATGCCGATCACGACAGGCACGAAGACCGCCGAAATCCGGTCCACCAGCTTCTGGATCGGCGCGCGGCTGGCCTGGGCGGCGGAGACCAGCGCCGCCACGCGGGCCAGCACCGTCTCCTCGCCCACGGCGGTGACGCGCATGAGCAGGCGGCCATCGAGCACCACCGTGCCGGTGGAGAGCGCATCGCCCGGCCGCTTGGCGACGGCGGCGCTCTCGCCGGTCAGGGCGCTTTCATCCAGGCCGGCCTCGCCCTCCGTCACCAGGCCATCGGCCGGGACGCGCTCGCCCGGGCGGATCACCACGATGTCCTGGGTCTTCAGCAGCGCCGCCGGCACCTCCCGCTCGCCCGCCGCATCGAGGCGCATGGCGGTGCGGGGCTTGAGGTCCAGCAGGGCCTGGATGGCCCCGGCCGTCGCGTGCTTGGCGCGCGATTCCAGATGCTTGCCCAGCAGCACGAAGAAGATGATGAGGGCCGAGCCCTCGAAATAGAGGTGGTGATTCCCGCCCAGCAGTTGCCAGAGCGAGAGCGCATAGGCGGCGCTGGTGCCGAGCGCCACCAGCAGGTCCATATTGCCGGTGCCTGCCCGCAGCGCGCCGAGCGCCCCGCGATAGAAGCGCGCCCCCAGCACGAATTGCAGCGGCGTTGCCAGGGCCAGCTGCCACCAGCCGCCCGGCATCCAATCCCGCCCCACCGCCATGCCCAGCATGCCGATGAGGAAGGGCGCGGCCAGTAGCCCGGCCAGCGCCAGCTCCACCGTTGCGCGGGGGAAGCGGGCCTCGGCCGCGCCCGAGGCCAGGCCATAGCCCGCGCGGTCCAGCGCCACTTCCAGGGAGTCCAGCGTGGTGCCGGCCAGGACCTGCAACGTCGCGCGCTCGGTTGCCAGGTTGACCGCGACGCCCAGCACGCCCGGCACCGCCTCCAGCGCGCGCTCGACCCGGCCGACGCAGGAGGCGCAGCTCATCCCCGTGACCTGGAGTTCCATCACCTGCTCGCGCAGCGCATAGCCGGCGGCGTGCAACGCGGCGTCGAGGGCGGGCAGCCCGGCCGTCCCCGACACCTCGGCCGTCTCGCTGGCGAGGTTCACCTGCACGCCCACGACGCCCGGCACAGCCTCCAGCGCACGCGCCACGCGGCCAGTGCAGGAGGCGCAGCTCATGCCCGCGATGGGCAAGGTCAGGCGCGGAAGGGGGGTGTGACGATCCATCATCGGTTCCAGGTGGTGTCTGCCACTGTGGCAGGGTCAAGTGGGTACCACCTTGCGCTGGCGCAAAGTGATGCCCACAACGCGATCCATGCGGATGATTTACACCCTGCTCGCCCTGAGCTTCGCCCTCCCGGCCCTGGCCCTCCCCGCCTTGGCCCAGAACGCCGCCGAGCCCCCCGGGTTTCGCGTGGTGAACCGAACCGGGACAGACGGCACCCAGCTTTTCGCCGTGCGCAGCCCGCGCGGCGGCCAGGGCGATTGGGGGGGCAACCTGCTCCGCCCCGACCGGCCGCTGGGCGAGGGCGGCGGCTTCCGCGTGAACCCCGCCGCCGATGCCGGCTGCCGCTTCGATTTGCGCCTCGTCCTGGGCGATGGCCGTGAAGCGGTGCTGCGCGACCAGGATATCTGCGTGAACCGCAATATCGACTTCGCCCAGGCCTCGCGCCCCACCGCGGCGCCGGTGCCACGCCCCCTGCCCGTCGCCTCGCCCGCCAATCGGGAGACGCCGCTCGCCCAGCCCAATCAACAGGCGCGGCAGGTCTCGACCGGCACGGGCTTCCTGATCGCCAATGAGCGGGTGATGACGAACCACCACGTCATCGACAATTGCAACCGCGTGCTGCTGCGCACCCCCTCCGGCCATTGGCTCGCGGCCGCGCCGCCCGCGCGCATGGATGCGGCGCTTGATGTGGCGGTGCTGAACGTGCCGGGCCTGGTCGGCCCCGCGCTGGCCTTCCGCACCGGCCCGGCCGTGCGGCGCGGCGAGGGCGTGGTGGCCTATGGCTTCCCGCTCGCCGGCCTGCTGAGCTCCGACCCCAAGCTGACGCGCGGCGAGGTGAACGGTCTGCGCGGCATCGGCGACAATCCCAACCAGTACCAGATCAGCGCCGAGGTGCAGCCGGGCAATTCCGGCGGGCCGCTGGTGGACATGCAGGGCCATATCGTCGGCGTCGTCGTCTCCAAGTTGAACGCGCAGGCGGTGAGCCGGCGCACCGGCGATATCGCGCAGAACGTGAATTTCGCGGTCCAGGGCCAGGCGGCGCTGGCCTTCGCGCGCCGCGCCGGGGTGGAGCCGCGCGTGGTGGAATCCACCGGCCCCGAGCGCAACACGGCCGATGTGGGTGAGATCGCGCATCGCAGCACGCTCTTCATCCGTTGCGAGAAGTGACGGAAGGCGCATCCCGGGTCTAACCTCCGGCCCAGCCCAGCAGGGAGCCAGGTGATGGGTGCGGGTTCGCGCCGCCAGATGGAAGAAATCTTCGCCCACGAAGCGCGGGAGGGCCGCGCCGAGGATTTCGACTTCTACCTGGCCGATCGCCCGGAGATGTGGGAGCAGCAGGTCTCCTTTCTCGGCAATGGACATTGCGTCCCGCTGGTGCAGGCGGCGGCCGGGGCGCCGGTCACCTTCCTGTGGCGCAAGGGGCCCTGGGTGCGCGCCAATGCCGCCATTCCGCGCGGCACCGCCATCGCCACCTTCACCCCCGATGGGCGCTACGCCAATCTCGACACCGGCAACCATGCCGCCATCTACCTGGGCGAAACCAGCGAGGGCCTCGTGGTGGTAGACCAATGGCAGACCCGCACCCCCGCCCGCCCCGGCCGCCGCCTGCTGGCCTTTCGCGGCGGCGATGGCAGCCCGAGCAATGATGGCGATGCCTATTTCGTCATCCTCACCTCGCGCCGCTACACGACCGATGACCTGCGCCGCGCCTGGCTGGCCTTGCTGAGCTGAGCGCCCCCTCGCGGAGTTGCGCGCGCTTGGGTAATCTCCCTCCAACCCCGAGGGAGACTTTCGCATGCAACGCCGAGTCCTGCTTGCCGCGCCCGCTTTGGCCGCGCCGCTGATGACCGTCCAGGCCCAGGCGCAAGCGCCGCGCATCATCACCGAGGAGTTCATGGTGCCGGCTGGCGATGCCGGGATCGAGCTGTTCCTCCGCAACAAGCGGCTGGAGAGCATGACGAGCTTTTCGCCCGGCCGGACGGTGCTCTTCGTCCATGGCGCGACCTACCCGGCGCATACGGCCTTCGACCTGCCGCTCGGCGGGCTGTCCTGGATGGATTACATCGCCGGCCGCGGCTTCGATGTCTGGTCGCTCGACCTGCGCGGCTATGGCCGCTCCACACGCCCGCCCGAGATGGCCCAGCCGCCCGAGGCCAACCAGCCCATCGTGCGCGGCGAGACGGCGGTGCGCGACATCGCCAGCGCCGCCGCCTTCGTGCGCGGGCGCCGCAGCCTGCCGCGCCTCGTGCATTTCGGCTGGTCCTGGGGCACGGCGACGCAGGCGCGCTTCGCCGCCGACAATCCCGGCCTGGTCGAGCGGCTGGTGCTCTACGCGCCGGTCTGGCTGCGCGAGGGCGCGAGCCCGGCCTCGGCCGGCGCCACGGCCGAGCTTGGGGCCTATCGCTGGGTGAACCAGGCCCAGGCGCGCGAGCGCTGGCTGGCGGGCGTGCCGGAGGCGGCGCGCGCCAACCTCATCCCGCCCGGCTGGTTCGAGCATTGGGCCGGCGTCACCTGGGCGACCGACCCCGAGGGGCTGCGCCGCAACCCGCCGGCGCTGCGGGCCCCCAATGGGGTGCTGCTGGACAGCCGCGAATACTGGCAGGCCAACCGCCCCTTCTATGACCCTGCGAAGATCACGGCACCCACCCTGCTCGTCGTCGCCGAATGGGACCGCGATACGCCGCCCAGCATGGCCAATGCCGTCTTCCCGCTGCTGACGGCGAGCCCGGGCAAGCGCCTCGTCATTCTCGGCGAGGGCACCCACACCATGATCATGGAGCGCAATCGCGGCGCTCTGTTCCAGGCCGTCCAGGTCTTTCTTGAGGAAGCCGCAGCGTGAGCTCTTTCCCGTCCAATCCCACCATCTGCTTCGCCCATGTGGCCTATCGCTGCGCCGATCGCTTCGTGGCGCGCGGCGCACCCTTCCCGCATTTCGAGGTGCGCAGCCTGGACGAGCTCCAGGCCCGCATTCCCGAGGCCGATGTGCTGGTGGTTAGCGGCTTCTGGCGCAACACGCACCCCACCCTCACCAAGCGGCTGAAATTCGTCCAGTCGCTCTCCGCCGGCACGGACCAGTATGACCGGCCGACCTTCAAGGAACACGGCATCGCGCTGGCCTCGGCGGCGGGCGGCAATGCGGCGGCGGTGAGCGAGCATGCGGTGAGCCTGATGCTCGGCATCACGCGCAAATTGTTCATCGCCCGCGACGACCAGCACAAGAAGTTCTGGTCCGGCATGAAGGGCGACTTCACCCAGCGCGAGGATGAGCTGAACGGCAAGACCGCCGTCGTCGTCGGCATGGGCGCCATCGGCAAGCGGGTGATCCGCGTGCTCAAGGCGCTGGAGATGACCGTCATCGGCGTGCGCGCCAACCCGGCCTCGGGCGCGGAGGGCGCGGATGAGGTGCATGGCACGGCGGCGCTCCCGCAGATCCTGCCGCGCGCGGATTTCGTGGTGCTGGTCTGCCCGCTGACGGCGGAGACGACGGGGCTGATCAATGGCGCCGCACTCGCCGCCATGAAGCCCACCGCCTATCTCATCAACTGCGCGCGCGGGAGGGTCGCCGATGAGGAGGCACTGATCGAGGCGCTGCAGAACCGCACCATCCGCGGCGCAGGCCTGGACGTGATGGCGACCGAGCCGCTGCCCCCGGAGAGCCCGCTCTGGACGCTGCCCAACGCCTTCCTCACGCCGCACACGGCGGGCGAGACCTGCTCCTACGAGGATAATGTGCTGGACCTGATGATGGAGAACATCGCGCGCCTCCAGGCCGGCCGGACCGACCTCGTGAACCGGATCGTCTGAATGATCGTGCTCTCCCCCCGCTGGCTCTGGTGCGCCGAGACCGGATTGCGGGAGGGGGCGCATCTGATCATCCAGGGCGACCGCATCGCCGATGTGGTGAGCGAGCGCCCGAGCCTCGATGCCGAGCGCATCGAGGTGCCGGACGGGCTGCTGACGCCCGGGCTGATCAACCTGCACAACCACGCCTTCTCGGCCCCGCTGTTCCGGGGCCTCGCCGATGACATCCAGCCGGGCGACCTGCCCGGGCATATCCTGTTTTCCCTGCTGATGCCGCTGGGCGACCTCGTCTCCGAGATCATGTCGGCCGAGGCGATCGGCGATGCGGTGGAGATGTCGCTGCTGGAAAGCCTGATGACGGGCACGACGGCGATGCTGGATATCTGGCGCCCGCAGCAGCATGAATTTGTGCCGCGCGCGACCGCGCTGGGCTTGCGGACATGGTCCTGCCCCTATCTCTTCACCCAGCCCAACCTGACGATGGATGAGGCGGGCCAGCCCGCCTGGCGCGGCACGGATGCGAGTGACGCAAGCTTCGATTTCGTGATGCGCCTGCATGCCGAGCGGCATCAGGGGCCGGAGGGCCTGGCCTCCATCGGCTTCGGGCCGCATGGGCCGGACAGCAACTCGCCAGCATTGCTGCGGCGGATTGACCAGGCGGCGCGGGAGCTGGGCGCCATCGTCTCCATTCATTGCGCGCAGAACCCGATGGAGGTGGCCGCCGTGAAGGCGGCGCATGGCAAGGGCAGTGTCGCGCATCTCGCCGATTGCGGGCTGCTGCGGCCGGGCGTGATCCTGGGCCATGCGATGTTCGCGACGGATGAGGAAATCGCCATGGTGCGCGATGCGGGGTCCACCATCGCCTCCTGCCCGCTCGGCTTCGCGCGCTCGGGGCGTGGCGTGCCGCTGGCGCGCTTCCTGGAATCGGGCGTCAGGCTCGGCATCGGCACGGATGGCGTGACGCTGGACATGGTGGATGAGCTGCGCGCCGCTGCCATGCTGGCCAAGACGCAATCGGGCAAGGCCGGCATGGGCAGCGCCGAGCGCCTGCTGGCGGCGGCCACGCGCGATGCCGCGGATGCGCTGCAACGCCCGGATCTCGGCCGCCTCACGCCGGGTTCGCGGGCCGATCTGGTGATCTTCGACCTCTCCCGCCCGCGCTACCAGCCGGTCTGGAACCCGCTGCGGTCCTTGCTCACCAATGGCCAGGGGAGTGACGCGCATACCGTCATCTCCGCGGGTGAAGTGCGCGTGCAGGACCGAGTGTTGAAGCGCGGCGATGCCGCCGCCATCACGCGGCGCGGGCGTGCGGCCATCGAGGCCGTCTGGACGGAGGCCGCGCGGCGCGGCGCCATTCCGGCCAAGCTCGCGGCACAAAGGGAATTCGCATGAAGCGCCGTTTGCTGCTTGCCACGGCGCTGGCCGCGCCGACCCTCGCCCAGGCCCAGCGGCGCCCGCTGCGCATTATCGTCCCCTTCCCGCCCGGCGGCGCCGTGGACAGCCTGGGCCGCATCCTGGCCGACCGGCTGACGCCCGTCCTGGAGCAGAATGTCATCGTCGAGAACCGCGTGGGCGCTGGCGGCGTGGTGGGCGCGGATACGGTGGCGAAATCCGGGCCGGATGGCGCCACCATCGGCATTGTGGGTGCGGCCAGCATCCTGGCAGCTCCTCTCCTGCAACCCTCCATGCCCTTCGATGCCATGCGGGACCTGATGCCGGTCACGCAGATCACCGATGCCGCCGTGCTCTGCGTCGTGAATGCCGATGCCGCGCGGCGCGAGAATTGGCGCAGCCTCTCCGACATGCTCGCCACCGCCCGCGCGCGGCCGGGTGCGATCCGCATGGGCACCACGGGGGTCGCCACCGTCTCGCATCTGGCGCTCTCGGCCATCGCCTCGGGTGCGGGCGTCGAGTTCCTGCACGTCCCCTATCGGGGCGGCGCCGAAGCCGTGCAGGCCGTGCTGGCGGGCGAGGTAGATGGCGTCTGCGACCTGCCGCCCACCCTTTCGCCGCAGGTGGCCGCCGGGCGGCTCGTGGCACTCACCGTGAGTTCGCGCGCCCGGCTGCAATTCCTGCCCGATGTGCCGAGCCTCGGCGAGGTGCCGGCGCTGGCGGGTTTCGACATCCGCAGCTGGAACATGCTGATGGTGGCCGCCGGCACGCCGGAGGCCGAGCGGGCGCGCCTCTTCGCCGCCCTCACCCGTATCGGGCGCGACGACGGCTTCCGCGCGGCACTGCGCCCGCTCTCCTACGACGCCGTGGTCTCGGAAAGCCCCGAGGCCGCGCAACGCTTCATCACCGAAGAGGCGCCGCGCTGGCGCGAACTGGTTCGACTTTCCGGGGCACGGGTACAATGACGACTGACCAGACCATCGCCGCCATCCGTGCCCATGCCGGCTATCTCCAGGCCTGCGAGGTGATGCGCGCCGAGCATGAGCGCACCGTGGCCGACATCATCACCCTCACCGAAATCCCGGCGCCGCCCTTCGCCGAGGAGAAGCGCGCGAGCGCCTATCTGGACATGCTGCGCGCGCATGGGCTGGAGGAATGCACGCAGGACGAGGTCGGCAATGTGATGGGCCTGCGCCGCGGCTTCGGCAATGGCGACATCCTCGTCGTCGCCGCCCATCTGGATACGGTGTTTCCCGCCGGCACGGATGTGCGCGTGCGGCGCGAGGGCACGAAGCTCTTCGCCCCCGGCGTCGGCGATGACACGCGGAGTCTTGCCGTGAACCTCGCCTTCCTGCGCGCCATGGATGCGGCGGGGCTGCGCACGCGGCATGATATCCTCTTCGTGGGCGATGTGGGCGAGGAGGGCTTGGGCGATCTGCGCGGCATCCGCCACCTCTTTGCGCATCACCCGAAGCGCGAGCGCATCCGCGCCTTCCTGACGGTGGACAGCCCGGATGTGGACCGCATCGTGACGGGCGGCATCGGCTCACGCCGCTTCCGCGTCACCTTTCGCGGCCCGGGCGGGCACAGCTATGCCGCCTTCGGGCTGGTGAACCCCATGTATGCGATGGCCCAGGCCGCTCAGACCCTGGCCGCCATCAAGGTCCCGCGCGAGCCGGTGACGACGCATTGCGTGAGCGTGGTCTCGGGCGGCACCTCGATCAACGCGATCCCTGAGACGGTGACGATGGAGGTGGACCTCCGCTCCGCCAGCGCCGAGCAGCTGGCGCGGCTGGAGAAGCAGTTCCTCGAAGGCGTGAACGCCGCCGTCGCCGCCGAGAACGCGGCGCGCCAGGGCGAGATCGTGGCGGAGCTGGTCCCGGTGGGCGACCGCCCGGCCGGCCATACGCCCAATGGCTCGCCCATCGCACGCCTGGCTTCGGCGGCCGTGGCGGCCGAGGGCTACCAGCCCAGTTTCGAATGGTCCTCCACCGACGCCAATATCCCGATGAGCCTGGGCATTCCCGCGCTGCGCATCGGCTCGGGCGGCACGGGCGGGCGGGCGCATTCGCTGGAGGAATGGATCGATGTGGAGATCGAGAGCTCGTTGCGCGGCATGCGCGCGAGCCTCGCGACCATCCTCGCGATCGCAGAGATGGAGATGGCGGAATAACCGCCACCCGGGAGAGAAACATGAGCATGCAACGTCGAAGCCTTCTTGCCGCCAGCCTGGCGGTCCCCACACTCGCCAGCGCGCAGATCGAATGGCGACCCACCCGGCCGATCACCTTCATCCTGCCCTTCGCCGCGGGCTCCGGCACGGATGCCGTGGCGCGCGTGCTGGCGCAGATGCTGGGGGCGGAGCTCGGCGTGAACATCACGGTGGATAACCGCGCCGGCGCCAATGGCACCATCGCCGCCGCCGCCGCCATGCGCGCGGCGCCCGATGGCCATACGCTGTTCGTGACCACCAACACGACGCATGGCGCCAATTCCTGGCTGCTCAAGCGGCTGGATTATGACCCCATCGCCGATTTCACGCCGATCTCGCGCCTGGGCCAATATGTCTTCTGGCTGACGGTCGGCGCCGATGTGCCGGCGCGCAATTTCCAGGAATTCATTGCCCTCGCCCGCGCCAGGCCTGGCCAGATCAGCTATGCGAGCGGCAATGGCACGGGGATCGTGGCGGGTGCCACCATCGCGCGTCTGGCCGGCGTGGAAATGCTGCACGTCCCCTACCGCTCCACGCCGCCGGCGCTGACCGATGTGCTGGCCGGCCGCGTCACCTCCATCGTGGTGGATTTGACACCCACGCTCGGCCACGTGCGCGATGGGCGGCTGCGGGCCCTCGGGCAGACCAACAAGCGCCGCTCCGCCCTCATCCCCGATGTGCCGACGCTGGATGAGGTGGGCCTGACGGGCTTCGACCTGCAAAGCTTCGCGGCCCTCTTCGGCCCGGCGCGGCTGCCGCCGGAGGTGGTCGCCACCCTCTCGGCCGCCATGCAGCGCATCGGCGCGCGGCCCGAATACCGCACCCGCATGGCCGAGCTGGGCTTTGACGGCTTCACCTCCACGCCCGAGGAACTGAACCGCTTCGTCGTCGAGCAGATCGCCGCCTGGGGCGAGATGATCCGCGGCGCCGGGATCGAGCCGGAATAGAATGGCACGCCGGCGCCGCAAGACCGGCCTGCTGGGCCGCCTGGTGCTGGGGCTGCTGCTCCTGCTCCTGGCGATTCCGGTGGCGGCGCTGGGCCTCGTCTGGTGGACGCTGCCCCCGGATGCGACGGAGCTGCGCATCGAGGGGCTGTCCGCCCCCGTCCGCATCACGCTGGATGAGGCGGGCGTGCCGCGCATCCAGGCGGCGGATGAACGCGATGCGGCGGTTGCCATGGGCTACCTGCATGCGCGGGACAGGCTGTTCCAGATGGAGATGATGCGGCGCGGCGCCGAGGGGCGGCTGTCCGAAGTGGCAGGTGCGGCCTCGCTGCGGCTGGATCGCTTCAGCCGCACGCTCGGCCTGAAGCAGCGCGCCGAGGCGGATCTGGCGGCGCTGGATGCCGAGACGCGCGGGCTGCTGGAAGCCTATGCGCGCGGCGTCAACGCGCTGATCGCCGAACGCGGGCGCTTCGCCGCGCCGGAATTCCTGCTGCTGGGCGAGCCCGAGCCCTGGCAGCCGCAGCATTCCCTGCTCTGGGCCAAGGTCATGGGGCTCTGGCTGTCCGGCAATTGGCGGACGGAGCTGGAACGCGCGCGCCTCTCCGCCATGCTGCCGGCCGAGCGGCTTTGGGACCTCTGGCCCGCGGACCGCACGGCGGGGCGGCCGGATGTGGCGGCGCTGCCCGGGGTGGAGCGCATCCTGGCCGCGATCCCGGACCCGTTGCACCTCGCGCGCGTCCTTGACGCGCTGCCGGTGTTCGGCGAGGACGCCCCCCTGCCCGCCTCCGCCTCCAATGCCTGGGCCGTGGCGGGCTGGCGCAGCGCCTCGGGCGCGCCCTTGCTCGCCTCCGACCCGCATCTGGGCTACGGCGCGCCGGTGCTCTGGTACCTGGCGCGGGTGGAGCTGGCGGATGGGCGCATGCTGGCGGGCGCCACGGCGCCGGGCACGCCGCTGATGATCATCGGCCGCAATGCCGACCTCGCCTGGGGATTCACCACCACCCATTCCGACACGCAGGACGTCTTCATCGAAACCGAGGCGGCGGTGCGCCGCACCCGCACCGAGACCATCGCCGTGCGCGGCGCCGAGCCCGTCACGCTGGTGGTGCGGGAGACGGCGAATGGCCCGGTGATCTCGGACCTGGATGAGACGCCGCGCAGGGATGGCCGGCTGCTCTCGGTGCGCATGGCCAATCTGGAGCCGAATGACACATCGGCGCGCGGCTTCCTGGTGCTGAACCGGGCGCGGAGCATCGCCGATGCGCGGGCGGCGGCGGCACTCATCGCCTCGCCACCGCAGAACCTGATGGTGGCGGAGCGCGCGGGCGGGATCGCGATGTACCTGACCGGCCGCACACCGATCCGCGCCGAGGGCGATGGCAGCCTGCCGACGCCAGGCGACCAGCCCTGGCGCGGCTTCGTGCCCTTTGACGAAATGCCGCATGTGGAAAACCCCGGCAGCGGCATGCTGGTGAATGCGAACAACAGGGTGAGCCCGGAGGGGCATCCGGTGCATCTCTCGCGCGAGTGGTATGGCGATTGGCGCTTCCGCCGCATTCATGAGCGGCTGGCAGCCCAGGAAGGGAATGGGCCGGCGGAATTCGCCGCGATCCAGATGGATGCGGTCTCGCTGCTGGCGCGCGAATCCCTGCCCTTCCTGAACAGCCTGCCGCGTGGCACGGGGGCGCTGGGCCAGGCGCAGGCGCTGCTGGCGGAATGGCGGGGCGAGATGGACCCGGCCCTGCCGCAACCGCTGATCTGGAACGCCTTCGCCCGCCGCATGCCCGCGCTGGCCCTGCGCCAGGCGCGCGTGCCGGAAGCGCGGGGCAGCGCGGAATTCCTCCGCTTCCTGCTGACCTCGCCCGAGGCGGGCTGGTGGTGCGGCGGCGATTGCCGCTCGATGGCGGCACTTGCCCTGGCGGAATCGGTGGCCGAGCTGGCCACGCAATCCGGGCCGGATCCGGCCGCCTGGCGCTGGGGCCAGGCGCATCAGGCGCGGTTCGAGCATCCGCTGCTGCGCTTCATCCCCGGCGTGAACCGGTTGATCGGCCTCAGCGCGCCCGTGGGTGGCGATGGCGAGACGGTGCAGCGGCAATCCCCGCGCGGCGGCGGCAATGATCCCTACCAGTCGCTGCACGGTGCCGGGCTGCGCTTCGTGGCTGATCTCGGTGCGACGGAGACGAGCTTTGCCATCATCGGCACGGGGCAATCGGGGCACCCCATGTCCCGCCACTGGGGCGATCTGCTGGAGGTCTGGCGCGTCGGCGGCATGCGGCGGCTGGGGCGCGAGCCTGCGCAGGTGACGGCCACCATCCGGCTGGCGCCGTAAATCACATGCTGCAACCCATTCTCCTGGGGCTCCTGGCCTCGTTTGTCGGCTTCGCCTCCTCCTTCGCGGTGGTGCTGGCGGGGTTTTCCGCGATGGGGGCGACGCCGGAGCAGGCAGCCTCCGGCCTCATCATGCTCTGTGTGCTGATGGGGGTGCTGGGGGCGGGGTTTTCCATCGTCTGGCGCATGCCGATCTCGATTGCCTGGTCCACGCCGGGGGCGGCGTTGCTGGTGACGACGGGCGCGCCGGCGGGTGGGTTTTCGGCGGCGGTGGGGGCGTTTCTCGCGGCCTCGCTGCTGCTGGTCGCGGCGGGGCTTTGGCGGCCCTTCGCCCGCGCCGTCGAGCGGATCCCGCCGCCGATCGCGGCCGCCATGCTGGCCGGCGTGCTGCTGGATCTGTGCCTGGCGCCGGTGCGGGCGGTGGGCGCCCTGCCCTGGCTCGCGCTTCCGGTGGTGCTGGCCTGGGCGGTGATGCTGAAGCTGAACCGCCTATGGGCCGTGCCGGCCGCGGTGGTGGTGGCGGTGGCGGCGCTGCTGCTGGGGCCCGGCTTGCCGGGCGCCGGGGCGTGGGAGGCGCCGCGCCTGGTCTGGGTGACGCCGAGCTTCGAGTGGGGCGCGATGGTGGGCATCGCGCTGCCCTTGTTCCTGGTGACCATGGCATCGCAGAACCTGCCGGGCTTCGCGGTGTTGCAGGCCAATGGCTACAAGCCGGAGATGCGTTCCGTCTTCCTGGCCACAGGTGGCGGGAGTTTCCTCGGTGGATTTTTCGGCGGGCAATTGGTGAATCTGGCGGCGATCACGGCGGCCTTGTGCGCCGGGCCGGAATCCCATCCGGACCCGCGGCGCCGGTGGGTGGCGGGGTTGTTCGCGAGCCTCGGCTATCTGGCTTTCGCGCTGGTGGCGGGTGTCGCGGCCGGGGTGGTGGCGGCGGCGCCGCCCTTGCTGATCCAGGCCGTGGCGGGTTTGGCGCTGCTGGCCTCGCTGGCGGGCGCGCTGACATCGGCCATGTCGGTCGAGCCCTTGCGGGTGCCCGCCATCGTGACCTTTGTGGTCTCGGCCTCCGGCCTGAGCGTCGCCGGCATTGGCGCCGCCTTCTGGGGGCTCCTGGCGGGTGGTGCGCTGATGTGGCTATTGCGCGCCAGGTAACGGGGTCCGGGGCCTCTCGGCCCCGGCGGGTCCAGGGCAGAGCCCTGGATTACTTGTTCATGAGGATTTGCCGAGCCTCCTCCGGGCTCGCGGCATGCTCCCCCAGTTCCTCGACAATCCGCCTGGCTCGCGCGACGAGCGGTGCATTCCCCTCGGCCAGCACGCCCCGCGCCAGATAGAGATTATCCTCCAGCCCCACGCGCACATGCCCGCCCAGGATCACGGCTTGCGCCACCATCGGGAATTGCGCGCGGCTGATGCCGAAGGCGGACCAGATGCCGCCCGACGGGACGAGTTGCCTCAGCGCCAGCATGGCTTCCGTGGTCGCGGGCGCGCCCCAGGCAATGCCGAGGCAGAGCTGAAACCAGGGCGGCGCCTCGAACAACCCGCGCTTGACCATGTCCGCCGCCAGCATGGCGTGGCCGAGGTCGAAGATTTCCAGCTCGGGCTTCACGCCGGCCTCGCGGATCATCTGCGCCATGGCGGCCAGGTGGGCGGGTGTGTTCAGGAAGGCGGTCGGCCCGAAATTCATCGTGGCGATGTCGAGCGAGCAGATGTCGGGCTTCAGCTCCAGCACGTGCGCGACGCGTTCGGCCGGCGTGCCCATGCCCTTCGGGCGGGCGTTGATGTTGGGGTCCTCGCCGGGAGCAAAGCTGGCGCCGGGGCCGGTGGTCAGGTTGATCAGCACATCGCTGCCGGCATCACGAATGCGCTGCACCGTCTCGCGGTAGAGCGCCACATCGCGCGAGGGCTTGCCCGTCTCGGGGTTACGGACGTGGATATGGACGATGGCCGCCCCCGCGGCGCGGGCGGCCAGCGCCTCGGCGGCGAGCTGCGCGGGCGTGATGGGGACGTAGGGCGAGGCGCCGGTGCTGTCCGCGCCGCCGGTCAGGGCGGCGGTGATGATGACGGGACGGGTCATGTCGGTGGTCTCCGGCGCTGTGAGCGCAGCATGGGAGGCGGGAAGAGGCGGGTTGTGAAGACCCCCCGTCAAACGCCTGCGGGTCAAGGGCGGGGTCATCTTCCGTTAACGGTACTCGCTTATTTGGCCGCGCCCGAACATGAAAAGGCCCTCCCCATGATGCAACGCCTGCGCCACCCCTCCATCACCATCCGAGCCTTGCTGGTGCTCGGCGTGATGTTCGCCGGGACGCTTTGCGCCGCGCTGTACCAATCGCAGGAAGTTCGCCGGCTGAACGAAAGTTACCGGGAAATCGCCGAGCAGCGCTCGCCCGGCTATATCGCGCTGGCCCGCGCCCAGCGGCACTTCCAGCTGGTGGCGCGCCATGTGAACCGCATGGTGATCGAGGCGCCGGACCAGGCCGCACTGACCGCGCTCTGGCGTGAGGTCGAGGCCGAGCTCCGCAATTTCCACACCCGCAACGGCCAGTTCGAACGCGGCAACCCCGAGCAGCGCGAGGTGGCCGAGGCCAACCGCGCCCGCCATGCGCTGCTGGAACGCGCGGCGGCCGCGGTGCGGGACGCGCTGCAGGCCGGTGACCGCGCGCGGGCCATCGAGATCATCCGCCGCGACGTGGACCCGGCGGTGAACGCCCTGCGCGATGCGCTGGTGGTGCAGGTGGATGGCAATGTGGTGCTCCAGGCCGCGCAGGCCAGCGCGGCGCGGGAGACGGCTGAAAGTGCCATCGTGACCATGTGGCTGGCGCTTGGCAGCCTGATGCTGCTGGCGGCGGCCGCCATCCTCATGCTGTTCCGCCAGGGCGTCGCCCGCCCGCTGGACCGGCTGACGGCCACCGCCGAGGAACTTGCCGCCGGCCAGGCCGCGGGCGCCGATGCCGCGGCCGCCCTGGGCTCGCGCCAGGATGAGGTGGGCCGCCTGGCCCGCGCCATCTCCGCCCTGTCCGCGCGCGCGGCGCAGGCCCTGGCGC